>DATASA010000045.1:0-15924 GCA_036269435.1 Acidimicrobiales bacterium
CCCTCCCGACGGTCCTGCGCTCAGGCGATGAGTGTCGTGGCCTCGGGGGCCACGGCGACCTCCGGACGGGGGTTCTTGGGCGGGCGCCCCCGGGGCCGCTTGACGGCCAGGACCTTGCCCTTGAAGAACAGCCGCCCACCCCAGACGCCGTACGGCTCACGCCGGCGGAGGGCGGCCTGGAAGCAGGCCTCGCGAACGGGGCAGGCACCACAGAAGGCCTTGGCCCGGGCGATGTCGTCCAGCTGCTCGGAGAAGAACAGGGCGACCAGGTTCCCCGTTCCGTCGTTGCACCGCGCGTTCGCCCAGACCCACTCCTGGTCCTCGTCCTCGTCGGACTCCTCGTTGTCCCGCCGCTCGGCCAGCATCTCCCTCGCTCCTTTCTCGTTCGTCTTCCCGTGTCCGGGTCGCTGTGTCGTCTCGCTGTCGTGTCGTGGGAGCGGCCGCCCCGGAGAAGCACAAGCTCCTGGGAAAAGCACAAGCTCCTGGGAAAAGCACAAGGCCGCCGGGAAAACCCGGCGGCCTTGGGGCCTTTCTCGGAGGGAACCGGTGTCACCCGGGTGAAGAGCCTCCTGAGCCCCTAGGCCGCATGTTGTCCTTGTGGTAAATGCCGAGCGACCGCCCGGCGGCGAACGCTGCGACGTCCGTGAGCAGCGACGGGCGCGCGGCACGGCCACGACGGCCGCCCTGCTCGCTCGCGCACTGCCAGGTCATCTCACGCACGGCTACATGGTGTCCACGCCGCTTCCGCCCCGTCAACCGAATTTCGAGAATTGCTGAGAAGATGGGCGCATGCCGATGCGGACCGACTGCAAGAACTACGAGAGCCGCACCTATCCCACCGGTGAAACGGTGCGGAAGTGCAACATCGACCTGGCTCCCGAGGCGCCCTGGCGCTGCCCCGAACCGTGCGCCGGCTTCTCGCCCCGCCTGGCCGATGTCAACTGGGCCCACGGCGATCTGATCAGCCCGCCGACCCCCGATGAGCCGCCCGGGCTCGACGACGGCGCCGCCGAGCTCCTCGACGAGGCCGAGGACATCGTGAACGCGGCCGGTCCCGGCATCATGGAGGAGCTGGGCGTCCAGCGGGACCGTCAGAAGGCGCCCTGGTGGCGCCGGCGCGGCAAGCGCAACTAGCCGGCCCCTACTGGGCGGCGCTTATTGCGGGCACGCCTGCCCGCCACCTCGCCCGCCGACGTGAACGGTCACCTCCTGGCTCAGCCGGCGGCGGCGAGGCTCTCGGCCAGGAGGTCGTGCAGCGTGCGACGGCCCTCGGCCGACAGCCCGGCGACGAGGGGGAGGTCGGCGACCAGGCGCTCGTGATGGGCCTGCCAGAGACGCCGGCCGTCGCCGGTCAGCGCAATGCGCTTGACCCGGCGGTCACCGGGCACGACCTGACGCTCGACGATGCCGCGCGCCTCCAGCCGGTCGACGATCCCCGTGACGTTCGACGCGTCGCAGCACAGCATGTCGGCCAGCTCCCCCATCGTCCGGGGCTGCCCGAGGTGATGCAGCGCCCGGGCCTGAGGTGGGGGAAGGTCGAACTCGGCCGACCGCTCGACCAGGTGCTGGTGCAGCCGGCCCATCACCGCGAGGAACAGGTCGATGGTCGCGTCGGTGGGGTCCCCGCTGGGGTCCTCGGGCACCGCCGGCGGCGGGGCGGGCCCGGCCACGAGAACCATGAAGTTCACAATAGTAGGTGCTTAAAAACGTTGACAATCTCCACTTTCCGGTGCTAGTTCAGGTGCTCGACCGGGTCGGAAGAGGGGAACATGCTGGAGACGTTGACGCGCCATTGTTACGAGCACCGGCGCAGGGTGCTGGCGCTGTGGGTGGTGGCCTTCATCGGGTTCGTCATCCTGGGCCAGGTGGCCGGGGGGCCGTTCAGCACCAACTTCAACACGCCGGGCTCCGACTCGAAGACGGCGTTGGAGCTGCTCCAGAAGCGCTTCCCTGCCCGCTCGGGAGACACCGTCCAGGTCGTCTTCAAGGCGGACAACGGCATCAACGCGCCCGGGGTGCAGGCCCGCGTCGAGGGACTGCTGGCCGACCTGGCCACCAAGCAGCACGTCGTAGGCACGGTCAGCCCGTACACCCCCGAAGGAGCGAGCGGGGTGTCCCAGGACGGCCACATCGCCTACGGCACGCTGCAGCTCGACGTCCAGGGCAACGACGTCCCGGTCCCCGTCGCCAAGGAGATGATCGCCGACGCGATGAAGGCCACCGGCGACGGTGTCCGCTTCGAGCTGGGCGGTGGGGCCATCCAGGGCGCCGAGTTCGTCCAGGGGGGCAGCACCGAGGGCCTCGGGATCCTGGCGGCCATGGTCATCCTGCTGATCAGCTTCGGGTCGTTGCTGGCGATGGGCCTGCCGATCCTGTCGGCCGTCATGGGCATCGGCATCGGCCTCGCCATCCTCGAGATCCTCACCCACGTCATCGAGGTCCCGAACTTCTCCCCGATCGTGGCGGCCATGATCGGAATCGGCGTCGGCATCGACTACGCCCTCTTCATCGTCACCCGGTACCGCCAGAGCCTCCACGCCGGCCAGGAGCCGGAGGCGGCCACGGTGACCGCCATCACCACGGCGGGCAAGGCGGTGCTCTTCGCCGGCACGACGGTGATCATCTCGGTGCTCGGCCTGCTGCTCATGAACCTGCCGTTCCTGCAGGGCATGGCCGTCGGATCCGCCGCCGCCGTGCTGGTGACCATGATCGCCTCGGTCACCCTGCTCCCGGCCATGCTCGGCTTCGTCGGCCACAGCATCGACCGGTTCAAGCTCCCCTTCCTCAGCGGCAACCAGGCCAAGCACCACCGGGCCGGTTTCTGGTTCCGTTGGAGCCGCCTGGTGCAGCGCCGCCCGTGGCCGGCCTTCCTGGCCGGCGCCGTCGCGGTGATCCTGCTGGCCATTCCCCTGTTCTCCATGCGCCTGGGCTTCCCGGGCGACGACGCCCAGCCCGAGTCGCGCACCAGCCGCCGTTCGTACGACCTGCTGGCCGAGGGCTTCGGCCCCGGGTTCAACGCCCCGCTGATCCTGGCCGTCGACGTCCGTTCCGGTGCCACCGCGGCCCAGCCCGCGCTGAAGGCGCTCGAGACACGGCTGCGGTCCGAGGCCGGCGTCGCCTTCGTGTCACCCGCGCAGCTCAACCCGGCGGGCGACGCCGCCGTGCTGACCGTCGTTCCGGCCACCAGCGCCGGCAACCCGGCGACGGCCACGCTGGTGAGCCGGCTGCGCGACAAGGTCATCCCCCAGACGGTGCAGGGCGCCGACCTGAAGGTGTACATCGGCGGCCCCAACGCCGGCTTCCTCGACTCCAGCCACGCCATCTCGGCCCGCCTGCCGATCTTCATCGCCGTCGTGGTGGGGCTGTCGTTCATCCTGCTGATGTCGGTGTTCCGCTCGGTGCTGGTCGCCCTGAAGGCGGCCATCATGAACCTGCTGTCCATCGCCGCCGCCTACGGCGTGCTGGTGGCCGTGGCCCAGTGGGGTTGGATGAAAGCCGTCTTCGGCATCCACTCCATCGGCCCGATCACCAGCTTCATCCCGATGATGATGTTCGCCATCCTCTTCGGCCTGTCGATGGACTACGAGGTGTTCCTGCTCTCGCGGATCCGTGAGGAGTACGTGCGCACGGGCGACAACGGCCTGGCCGTGGCCGACGGGCTCGCCGCCACCGCCCGGGTCATCACCGCAGCGGCGCTGATCATGATCACCGTGTTCCTGTCGTTCGTGCTCGGCCCCGAGCTGATCATCAAGCAGATCGGCCTCGGCCTGGCCGCCGCCATCCTGGTCGACGCCACCCTCATCCGGATGGTGCTGGTGCCGGCGACGATGGAGCTGCTGGGCAAGGCCAACTGGTGGCTGCCGCCCTGGCTCGACCGGATCCTGCCCAACGTCGGCTTCGAGGGTGCGGACGAGGAGTTCGACCTCGACCACGAGATGGAGGAGCTGACCGCCCAGGCGGCCAAGGGCGAGCGCTAGCCGTCGCCGCCCGCGGCGCGCTCCAGGTCGGCGCGCGACACCGTGCCGACCAGGCGACCGTCGAGCGTGGTGATCACGGTGTGGTCCATGTCGTGGTCGCCGAGGTACGTGGCCAGCTCGCGGGGCGAGATCGACGGCCGGAACGTGCTGGGGCCGCGGCGCATGGCCTCGGCCGCGGTCAGGGTTCCGCCGGCCAGGGAGTCACCCTCGAGCACGCCCATCACCACACCGTCGCGGACCACCACGCAGACACGGGCTCCGGCCAGGCGTGAGCTGACGTCGGCCACCCGTTCGTCGAGGCCGCAGGTCGCGACGTTGCGGTCGGCCAGCGAGCCGGCCCTGGTTTCGGGGCCCTTCTCCCCCTCGACCGGGAGGTCCATCGCCAACCACGCCGCCTTCCCCGGGACGTAGTCGTAGACCTCGGCGAAGCCGAGCGTCTCGAGCCGGCACGCGGCTCGGGGGCTCAGGTCTCACTGGTAGTCCCAGCAGTAGACGACCACCGGCCGGGACCGGTCGAGCAGCTCCGGTGCCCGCTCCTCCAGGTGGCGCAGGGGAAGGTGCACCGCGCCGGGAAGGTGCTCCTCGTCGTACTCGGGCCGGGGCAGCACCTCGACGACCTGGGCACCCGCGTCGAGCAGCCGCTGCGCTTCGTCGGTGCCGACGGCGATGGGCATGAGCCGGTTCTACCCGACCCCGGGCAGGTCGAACGCCTCGGCCAAGAGCTCATAGGAGCGAAGGCGGGCGCCAGGGTCGTGACAGACCGTGACCACGATCAGCTCGTCGACCCCGAAGGCATCGGCGAGCACGGTCAGCTCCCGGCGGGCCCGCTCCGGGTCCCCGACCACCAGGGCCGTCCGCCCCTGGGCCAGCTTGGCCTGCTCGAGGGCGCCGAGCGGGACGGCGGCCGCGTCCTCGGGCGACAGCAGCCGCTGGCGAGCCGACCCCTCCGGGTGCAGCCGCCAGACGTCGGCCGAGCGGGCCAGGCGGTCCGCCTCGGCGTCCGTGTCCGCGCAGATCACGCCGACGGCCACCGCCGCGGTCGGCGCGGGCGTGTCGTACGAGGGCTGGAAGCCTCGCCGGTAGGCGGTCATCACCTGAGGCCCGAACGTCGAGGTGATGAAGTGGGCGAACACGAACGGAAGGCCGAGATAGGCCGCGACCGCCGCCCCGTGGCTGCTCGACCCGAGCACCCAGACCTGGGGGCCGACGACCCCGTCCGGCATGGCCCGCACCGACTCGAACGGATGGCCGGGATCGAGGCGGTCGTGGAGGAAGCCGACGAGGTCGGCCACCTTGTCGGGGTACTGCTCGTCGCCCGGGACGCCGGGCAGATACTGGAGGGCGGCCTCGGCCACCGGGTCGGCGCCGGCGGTTCGGCCGACGCCGAGGTCGATGCGGCCGGGGTGCAGCGCGGCGAGGGTCCGGAACGTCTCCGCCACCTTGAGCGGGCTGTAATGGCCGAGCATGACCCCGCCCGAACCGACGCGGATGCTCGACGTGGCCTGGGCCACCGCCCCCACCATGATCTCCGGCGCGGTGGCGGCCAACGAGCGGGTGTTGTGGTGCTCGGCGATCCAGAACCGGCGGTAGCCGAGCGCCTCTGTCGCACGGGCCAGCGCCAGCGTCGCGCCAAGCGCGTCCGACGCGGTGCAGCCGTCGGGCACGGGCGACTGGTCGAGCACGCCCAGGGCCAGCGCGCGCTCCTCGGCAGCAGGCGGGGTCACGACCCGCATCCTCCCGCGCCCGGCGCCGTACCCTTGGCGCCGTGAACCTGACACCGGTGCAGGCCCGCATCGTCGGCTGCCTGATCGAGAAGGAGATGGCGACTCCGGACAACTACCCGCTCACCATGAACGGGTTGCTGGCCGCCTGCAACCAGACGTCGAACCGCAACCCGGTGACCCGGCTCGAGGAGCCGACGGTGAGCAACGCCCTGGAGAACCTCCGGGCCATGAACGTGGTGCGCATCGTGTACAGCCGGTCGAACCGGGCCGACAAGTTCCGCCACGTCGTCGACGAGATCCTGGCCCTCGAGCCGCAGGACATGGCCCTGCTCTCCGTGCTGCTGCTCCGCGGGCCGCAGACCGCGAGCGAGCTGCGGACCCGCACCGAACGGCTCCATCCGTTCGAGGACGTGGACGAGGTGCTCGAGACGCTCGGCCAGCTCGCCGGTCGCTCGGAACCCCTCGTCGCCCGGCTGGAGCGCCAGCCGGGGCAGAAGGAGAACCGGTGGGCCCACCTCCTCGGTGGCGACCTGGCCGAGGTGCTGGCCTCCGCCGCGAGCGACGGCGACGGTCGGCCGTCGGAGAGCCACGGCGCCTCCCGGGCCGACCGCCTGGCCGCGCTGGAGGAGACCGTCGCCGACCTGCGCGCCGACCTCGACCGCCTCCAGGCGTCGCACAGGGACCTCGTCGCCCGCCTGGGCGAAACCGATGCGTAGCCGCGCCGGCGCGGCCCTCGCCGGGTGCCTGCTCCTCCTCGCGCTGGCCGCGGGCACGGTCGGTGCGCCGGCCTCGGCGGCGGCCCAGTCGGGCGGCGAGCGCATCACCGCGTACGACGTCGACATCCAGGTGGAGACGACGGGCGCCCTGCTCGTGACCGAGACGATCGACTACGACTTCGGGTCCACCAGCCACCACGGCATCTTTCGCGAGGTACCGGTCCGCCTGCGCTACGACAACCGCTACGACCGGATCTATCCGCTGCAGGTGGTCTCCGTCGACGCCTCGGCCGGAACGCCGCACCAGTACAAGCTGGAAACCGCAGGGAACTACAAGGGCATCCGGATCGGCGACGCCAACAAGACGATCACCGGCGAGCACCGGTACACGCTCACCTACCGGGTCGGCTCTGCGCTCAACGGTTTCGCCGACCACGACGAGCTCTATTGGAACGCCATCGGCACGGAGTGGACCGTCCCCATCGACCGGGCGACCGTCCGGGTCACCACGCCGTCGCCGATCGGCCAGGTCGCCTGCTTCGGCGGGGGGAACGGCTCCCACCTGGCGTGCGACCAGGCCGGGCAGTCGGGCGCGGTGGCCACGTTCGCCGACAGCGGGCTCGGCGGCGGCGAGGGGGCGACGGTGGTCGTCGGCTTCGCCAAGGGCGCGGTCCCGCCGCCGACGCCCGTGCTGGACGAGCGCTGGGCGTTCGCCCGGGCGTTCGCCCTGACCCCGGCGACGGGGGGCGTGAGCGCGCTCCTGCTCGTGGTCGTCGTCGCAGGCTTCGCCCGGCTGGCGTGGACCACCGGCCGTGACCGCCGGTTCGTCGGGTCCCCCGTCGATGCCGCCTTCGCCACCGCGGGACAGCAGGAGCCCGTCCCGCCGTCGTTCCACCTTCGCGGTGGCACCGAGATCCCTGTGGAGTTCGTCCCGCCCGACCACCTGCGCCCGGGCCAGATCGGCACCCTGGTCGACGAGCGGGCGACGACGCTCGACGTCACCGCCACCATCGTCGACCTCGCCGTTCGCGGCTACCTCCGCATCGACGAGATCCCGAAGAAGGGCTTGTTCGGCAAGCCCGACTGGAGGCTCACCAAGCTGAAGCCGGGCGACGACCTGCGCCCGTACGAGCAGTCGCTGCTGAACGGGCTCTTCCAGAGCGGCGACGAGACGACCCTCGGGGCCCTGCGCAACACCTTCGCCGCCCGGCTGCACAAGGTCCAGGACGCCCTGTACGACGACGTCGTCGCCCAGGGCTGGTTCGTCGGCCGCCCGGACAAGATCCGGACCCGCTGGCAGGTCATCGGCTGGCTCGCCCTGGCCGTCGCCGTGGTCGTGGCCGTCCTCGTCGCCGGCCTGACCCACGCCGGGCTGATCGGGCTCCCGCTCGTCGTCGGCGGCATCCTTCTGGTGGTCGGCGCCAAACGCATGCCTCGCCGCACGGCAAAGGGCACTGGGGTGCTGCGGCGGGCCGAAGGCTTCCGCCGGTTCATCAACGAGTCGGAGAAGGAAAGGGCCCGCTTCGCCGAGCAGCAGCACCTCTTCTCCGAGTACCTGCCCTACGCCATCGTGTTCGGAGCCACCGAGCGGTGGGCGCGCGCCTTCGCCGGCCTCGACGGCGAGCTGCCCCAGCCGTCCTGGTACGGCGGTCAGGGCGCGTTCACCGCCCTGGCGTTCTCCCATTCCATCGACGGCTTCACCGTCACCACGGCGGGCACGATCACGTCCACCCCGTCGGGATCGGGCTCCAGCGGCTTTTCGGGCGGGTTCTCCGGAGGAGGAGGCGGTGGTGGCGGCGGCGGCTCCTGGTGAGGGCGGGCACGTACACTGGGCGGTGTGTCGGCGCACCGTTCGAACACCGGGCTGGGGGCCGCATCACGCATGACCGTCCATGAGTGAGCGGGTCCTGATCGTCACGCCGGCGGCCGTGCTCGACGCCGTCGGCCGGGCCGTCGTCGCCACCGACACCGCGGGCACGATCCTGTTCTGGAACCGGGGCGCCGAACTGCTGTACGGGTGGACCGCCGACGAGGCTGTCGGACGCAACGCGGTCGAGCTGCTGGTCCCTGAGTCGCTGGCCGGGGAGGCCGGGGCGGTGCTGGACCGGGTCAACGTCGGCGAGGAGTGGTCCGGCGACTTTCACGTCTGCCACAAGGACGGCCACACGCTGCGCGTCGCGGTCGTCGATCAGCCGGTGCTGGACGAAGCGGGCCAGGTCGTCGCCGTGGTCAGCGACTCCCAGGACGTCGCCGCCGAGCGCCTGCTCCAGCAGGAACTGCGCTCCACCCGGGACGAACAACGCCTGGCTCTGGCCGCCGGGCGCCTCGGGATCCTCCGCTGGGACCGGGAGACGTCCGGGGTCACGCTGGACGCCACCGCGGAGGCGCTGCTCGGCCTCCAGCCCGGTCAGTTCGACGGGCGGTTCGAGACGTGGGCGCAGAGCCTGCATCCCGACGATCGTGACCGGGTGCGGACCACCCTCGACCGCGCCGTCGAGATCAAAGGAGCGTACGACCTCGAGTACCGGGTCGTGTGGCCCGATGGCTCGGTGCACTGGCTCCAGGGCCGCGGTCAGGTCACCTTGGACGAGCACGGAGTGGTCACCGGGCGCATCGGCTGCATGGCCGACATCTCCGCCCGTCGGACGGCCGACGAGGAACGGGCCCACCTGCTGGCGGTCGAGCGCACGACCCGGTCCGAGGCGGAGACGGTCGCCACCCGGCTGCGGGGCATGCAGGCCGTCACCATGTCGCTCCTCCGGGCCGTCGACGCCCGGTCGGTGGCCGAGGCGGTGCTGGCCGAAGGCGTGCCGGCGGTGGGCGGACGGACCGGCTCGATCTGCCTGCTGGCCGAGGACGGGGCCACCGTCGAGATCGTCCACGAGATCGGCTACCGCGACGACGTCAAGGACCGGTGGCACGCCTTCCCGCTCGACGCCGACCTGCCGGCCAGCGAGGCCATCCGCACCGGCCAGACGGTCCTCATGCGAAGCCCGGAGGACCGCGACGCCCGCTATCCCATCTTCCGGGGGACGCCGATGGTGAGCGACAGCGCGTACGCGGTCGTGCCCCTCATCGACGAGAACGGCATCACCTTCGGCGCCATGGTCGTCGGGTTTCCCGAGCCCCGGGACTTCAACGGCGCCGAGCTGCGGGTCCTGTCGGCGCTGTCGGCCCAGGCCGCCACCGCGCTCCGACGGGCGACGCTCTACGAGGAGGCGCGAGAGGCGGTCGAAGCCGAGCACGAGGCCCGGTTGGACGCGGAGCGGGCCCAGGACCGGCTGGCCTTCCTGACCGAGGCCTCCTTCGACCTGGCGTCGTCGGTCCTCGACCTCGAGACGACGCTGGCCCGGGTGGTGGAGCTGGCCGTGCCCCGTCTGGCCGACGGGTGCGCCATCCACCTCGTGGACGAGCGGGGCGTGGCCCGGGCGCTGGCCGCCGCCCACCTGGACCCGTCCAAGGCGCCGGCGCTGCAGGTGACCGCCGACACGCTCGACGCCGGAGGGATCGGCGCCGTCATCCGGACCGGCCGGCCGGAGATCCACCGGCGGCTGTCCGACGACGACCTGCGACGGCTGGCCGCGGGCGCCGACCAGCTGGACGCCCTCCGCGCCGCCGGCTTCGGCGCCATGGCCGTGCTTCCCCTGCTGGCCCAGGGCCGGTCCGTCGGCGCCCTCACCCTCGTCGCCGGGACCGGCCGCCGGCTGGACGAGGCGGACCTGCAGCTGGCCGGGCAGCTGGCGGTCCGGGCCGCCACCGCCATCGACAACGCCCGCCTCTTCGCCGACCGCACCCGGGTCGCCCGCAGCCTGCAGGCCAGCCTCCTGCCTCCGAGCCTGCCCAGCATCCCCGGCCTGGAACTGGGCGCCCGGTACGCCCCGGCCGGGGAAGGCGTCGAGGTGGGGGGCGACTTCTACGACGCATTCGCCCTCGAGGGCGGTCGCTGGCTGCTGGTGGTGGGCGACGTCCGAGGCAAGGGGGTGGACGCGGCGGCGGTGACCGGCCTGGCCCGTCACACCATCCGGTCGATCGCCCTCTACGAGGCCCGGCCGAGCGCCATCCTGGCCCACCTCAACCGCGTCCTGCTGTCGGCCGAGGGGGACCGTGTCGCCGCCATCGATGCGTGCAACGACCCGCCGTGGGAGCTGACCGAGCCCCGGTTCTGCACGGTGGCGTTGGCCATCGTCGAACCGGGTGAGGGAGGCGCCGAGATCGTCGTGTGCTCCGGCGGCCACCCGTTGCCGCTGGTCGCCCGCGCCGACGGCCGCATCGAGGCCGCGGGCCGGCCCGGGAGCCTGCTGGGCGCCTCCCCCGACATCGAGTTGCACGATGTGCTCCTGGAGCTGGGGCCCGGTGAGTCGCTCGTGTGCTTCACCGACGGCATCATCGAGCGCCACCAGGGCCGGACGTTCTTCGACGAAGCCGGGATCGCCAAGGTGCTGGCCGAGGCGGCCGCCGCCCATGCCGACGCGGCCACCATCGCGGCGCGGATCGAACAGGAGGCACGGAACCTGTTCGCCGACAAGCCCCAGGACGACATGGCCGTGCTCGTCGTTCGGGTACCGCGATGACCGCCGTCCAGCACCGGCTTCCGCTGCCCCCCACCGCCGCGAGCGCGGGCGCCGCCCGGCGGTTCGTCGAGTCCGTGCTCACCGCCGCCCATCAGGAGGCGCTGGCGTACACGGCCACCGTGCTCGTGAGCGAGCTGGTGGCCAATGCCGTGCTCCACACCGCCACGTCCCTGGAGGTGGTGGTGGCCGTCGACGAGGAAGGCGCCCGCGTCGAGGTGCACGACGGCAGCCCGCAGCTGCCCGTCCGCAAGCGCTACTCGGCCATGTCCGGAACCGGCCGAGGGCTGATGATGGTCGACCGGATGGCCACCCATTGGGGCGCAGAACCGACGGCCACCGGCAAGGTGGTGTGGTTCGACCTCGGTCCCGAGCGCACGCCGGCCCTGGACGACCTGTTCGAGATCGAAATCCTCTAGCCCCCTCGCCAGTCATGGAGGCTGCGCCGGACGGGTAGGACCCCGCCGTCGACCGACCCGCGGTCGGCTGGACGAGGAGGTGTCCCATGCCCGCCAAAGAGGAGATGCCGGCCACGATCAAGCGCTCACCGGCCAAGGCGCAGCGCACGTGGGCCAAGACCCACGACTCCGCGGTCGAGACGTACGGCGAGGGCGAACGGGCCCACCGCACGGCGTTCTCGGCCCTGAAGCACTCGTTCGAGAAGGTCGGCGACCGGTGGCAGCCCAAGAAGAAGAAGGGCCCGTCGGACCCCCAGGCGGCCAAGGGCGGCGCCGCCGCTCGCAGAGGCGGCAAGACCTACGGCGGCGTGGACGTGCTGGGCAACTCTCGCAAGGCGCTGTACGAGCGGGCCAAAGGGCTCAACGTCAAGGGCCGCTCCAAGATGTCCAAGGAGGAGCTGGCCGAGGCGATCGCCCGCAAGCAGTAGGCGACCAGGGGTTTCGGCCTCGTGCAGGGGCGGAACAACCTTCGTAGCCTGCGACCCGAAGGAGGCGCTCGCCATGGGCCCCGCTGCTCCGGCCTTCTGCCTTGGCATGTACCTGCACGACGGTCGCCGGCCGGGCCGCGTCCGCAGCCGTTCGATCAGCCCGACCGGGATGTGGAGGCCGACCGTCTCCCCCGAGATGACGCCGGCCCGGGCGTCCGGACGGTGAAAGGAGTCGCCGTGCGGATCTCACTGATGCTCTGCCTTCCCAGGGACTCCTCGACGCTGCCCGTCGTCCGCCACATCGCCGAGTGCTCCCTGCGTGAGCTCGGCGTCGAGGCGGAGGCCATCGAGGACGTCGCCCTCGCCCTCACGGAGGCGTCGGCGAACGTGGTCAAGCACTCCGGCGCCGACGACGCGTACGAGGTGCACCTCGTGCTGGAGAACAACATGTGCGAGATCCGGGTGGTCGACTCCGGCCGCGGGTTCGACTCGTCGTCGCTCGCGGTGGCCATGGCCGCTCCCTCCGAGGAGCGAGGGCGCGGTCTGGCCCTGATGGCGGCCCTCGTCGACTCCGTGCGCTTCGAGTCCCAGCCGGAGACGGGCACGATCGTCCACCTGGTCAAGGACCTCTCGCTGCGGCCCGACGGCCCGCTGCAACGCCTCGTCGACCACTGAGCGGCGGTGTTCGTCGACGGGCGCCGACCTGCGACGGGCGGCGATCCTGCGAGCCGGGTCAGTGCCGGGGCTGCCACTCCAGGAACACGAGGGTGGCGTCGTCGGCCAGCTCGCCGCCACGGTGGTCCCGGAGACGGCGTACGAGCCGGCGCAGGGCCTCGGCCACGGGGAGGCTGCCGCCGATGAACTCCTCGGTGGCGTCGATGAGGCGGTCGACGCCGAACTGCTGCCCGCCGTGGGGCCGGGCCTCGGTCACCCCGTCGGAGTAGAACAGGATCCTGTCGGTCGGCTGGAGGTGCAACTCTCCCACCTCGACGATCTGAAGCCCGAGCCCCAACGGCAGGCACGGCTCGGCCTGCATCTCGGCGACCACCTTGTTCCCGCGTATCAACAGCGGCGGCGAATGCCCGGCGTTGACCCACCGGAACGCTCCCGTAGCCACGTCGAGGCTGCAGATGTGGCCGGTCACGAAGCAGTCCCCCGAGAACTGCTCGACGAGGGCGTCGTCGATCTGCTCGGCCACGACCGTGAGCTCGAGGCCACGGCGACGTCCGTGGCGGAACGCCCCCAGCGCCAGGGTGCTGGCCAACGTCGAGTGCACGCCGTGGCCCATGGCGTCCAGGATGGCGAAGCCGAAGGTCTCGCCGTTCAGCGAGTAGTCGAAGGCGTCCCCGGCGACGAAGTAGGCCGGCTCGAGGATGCCGGCGATGGCGAGCTCGGGTGACGAGAACGCCAGCGGCGGCATCAACATGTCCCACTGCATCTCGGCCGCCAGGTTCATCGGCCGCCGGCGGCGCCGGAGCTCGATGAGGTCGGTGTAGCGGCCGGCGGTGTGCACGAGGTGCCCGACCAGCAGGCCGAGGTCGTCACACAGCGCCAGCAGGTCGTCGGAGATCTCGGGGAAGCCGAACTCCAGCACGCCGATGCGCTCGGCCCGCTCCCGCACCGGCGCCCAGACCCGCCAGCCGTCGTCGACCTCCGCGGTCACGACCTGCTGCAGCTGGAAGGACCGGCCGGCCAGCGTGCCCTCCACGCTGACGCCCTTGGGCTCCTCGGCCATCAGCTCGGTGGCGATGCCGACCGGCTGCAGGTTGAGCTGCTCGTAGTCCACGACGTACAGCACGAGGTGGTTGCCGCCCACCTCGTGCAGCGTCGCCGCGACATCTGCGGCGAGAAGGTCCGGGGCGGTGACCGAGGCACGTCGGAGGAGATCTCCGATGATCTCTCTGCCGGGCACGCCGACAGCTTACGGATCGCGCATCCGACCCGGCGTCGCGACGGAGAAACGTGCGGCGGCTAGAGCCCCCGACGGCGTCCGCGATAGGCGTACCCGCCGCCGCCGAAGAGAAGGAAGAGAACGACGATGATCAACAGAATGGTGAGCATGGATGGTTCGTCCCCGTCAGCGTCGACCGCCAAACTGGCTCCCGGCGGTGGCGACGGTCGCGGCCTCGAGGGTCTGACGCAGGGCGCGGGCGTGGTCGGCCAGCGCCACGACCTGCGCGCCGGGGCCGTCCAGCACCAGCACGGCGGCGCGGTCCTCCGCGGCCGTCGGCGCCACCGGGCCGTGCGTCGTCCAGTCGGGGTGGACCATCAGGACGGAGCCGGCGGCGCCGGCCGTGCCCGCCACAGCCGGCGTCGCCGCACTGCGATGCGCCGGACCGAGGGCCAGCTCCGAGCGCAGGAGGGGCCGGCCGTCGACGTCGACGTGCACCCGGCTGGTCACCGATCCCGAAGCTTCGCCGTCCCGGCCGAGGACCAGCTCCTCCCACCAGATCAGCCCGCCACCGCCGTCGACGTCGACCGTCGCCTGCATCCGGTGGTCGCATCCGCGGGCGGCCACCACCGGTTCCGGCATCCACCGCAACGTGCCGCCGGCGCCGACGTGCGCCCGAACCCGCAGCCGCGAGGGCGCGGGACGGGCACCGGGCAGGGCGACGGACGCCGCCGCGCTCCGAACCGTCAGCTCCGCGCCTGGACCGACGTCGATCTCGACCGTGAGGTCGTCGCCTGCCAATGGTCCGCCCGCGCCACCGACGAGGTAGACAGCCCGGGCGGTGGCCCGGAGCACGAGGGGCGCCTGCGACCGCAGCCGCGTCAGCCGGCTGCCGCCACGGCCGTCAGCCTCGGCGACCACCCGGGCGACGGCCCTCACACGGCCAGGCGCCCCCGCACCCACGCCGCGACCTGGGACGCGCCCGGGTCCTCCACCAGCGAGCAGAGAATGACCGGACGGGTCCCCCGCTGCGTCGCAGCATCGCCGGCCATGACATCGAGATCGGCGCCCACGAGCCGGGCCAGGTCGGTCTTGTTGATCACGAGCAGGTCCGAGCGGGTCACCCCGGGACCGCCCTTGCGGGGCACCTTGTCGCCCCCTGCGACGTCGACCACGAAGATCTGGTGGTCGATGAGCCCATAGCTGAACGTCGCCGTGAGGTTGTCGCCCCCGCTCTCGACCAGCAGCAGGTCCAGGGGGCGATGCCGCTGCTCCAGCGCCTCGACCGCGGCCAGGTTGGCCGAGATGTCGTCACGGATGGCGGTGTGGGGGCAGCAGCCCGTCTGCACGGCGGTGATCCGATCAGGCGCCAGCACCCCGGCCCGCTTGAGGAACTCGGCGTCCTCGTCGGTGTAGATGTCGTTGGTGACCACGGCGAGGGCGAGCTCGGCGCCGAGAGCCCGGCACAGGGCGGCCACCAGCGCGGTCTTGCCACTGCCGACGGGTCCGCCGACGCCGATACGGACGGGTCGGTCGTCGTCACGAGGCAAAGAGACGCACCTCCTGGGTGGCGTGTTGCTCGGCACCGATGTCGAGCAGGGGGGCTGCGCAGCAGGGCAGCTGGGCCAGCGGGCGGCGGGCGCGGGCTGCCGCCGCGGCCGCGATCTCGTCGGCTTCGGGGAGCAGCTCGGCAACCAGGCCCCACGCCGCGAAGGGGTCGAGGCCGAGGAGGCGGACGGCGGCGCCGGCCGGCCCGGAGATTGCGTCGTAGGCGGCCCACCGGGCGGCATCGATCGGGCCGACGTCGTCGGTGGCCGCCGACACGACGCCCATGGCCACCGGATAGTGCAGCTCGTCGACACCGGCTGGGAGCCCCGCGTCCAGGCGGAGCACGGCGCGCGCCGTCCGCAGGAGCTGGCGCCCCTGGGTGCGCGACGCGGCTCGCAGCGCGGGCGACGGGATCCGGGCCGCGGCTTCGGCGTCGAGCGCGGCGACGTCGTGCGCGCCCGAGCACGCGGCCGCAGCCAGCGCGGCGGCGACCCGGCCCGCGGTCGTCAGCCGCCCGGCGAGGAACACGCCGAGGGTGTCGATCCCGGTCACCCGGCCCGACACGACCGCCGCCTCCACGCCTCCGGAATGGGCGTGGCCACCGGCCGGGAACC
>DATASA010000046.1:0-11007 GCA_036269435.1 Acidimicrobiales bacterium
AGGAGGAGCTCCTGGGTGCGCCGGGTCGTCGCCACGTCGAGCCCACGGCTCGGATAGGCCGCCACCACCAACCGGGCGTCGCCGCCGAGGGCACGGGTGAGGACGACCCGCTGGATGTTGCCGCCGGACAGCTCGCCCACCTTGCGGGCCGCGGGTGCCATCCGCAAGCCGGTTCGCTCGTCGAGCGTCGCCATGCGCGACCGGACCTTGGCCCAGTCGATGCCCAAGCCCTTGCGGACGCTCTTCAGGTCGGCCAGGGCCATGTGCTCGGCCACCGACAGCCCGGGTACCACCGCGTCGGCCACCGGATCCTCCGGTATTCCCACCCCGCCGGCTTCGATGGCGGCGCGAGGCCCGCCCCCCGCCAGATCGGTCCCCGCCACCAGCACCTGCCCGGCCGACAGCTCCCGCAGGCCGAGCGCCACCTCGTACAGCTCGCGCTGCCCGTTGCCGGACACGCCGGCGACGCCGACCAGCTCCCCGCCGGCCACGACCAGGTCGACGTCGGCCAGCGCCAGGTGGCCCCCGTCACCCTTCGCCGACACGCCCCGCAACTCGAGCGCCGGACGGGCGCCCGCCACCGGAGCGGGCCGGTCGGCGGGAATGGCGGGCACGGTGCGACCGACCATCGCCTCGATGAGGGCCCGGTCGTCGTAGGCCGTCGGGTCGGCGGCGACCATCACCATCCGGCCGCCGCGGAGGACGCTCACGCGGTCGGCGATCTCGCGGGCCTCGTGCAGCTTGTGGGTGATGATCACGACCGACAAGCCGCGCGACCGGAGCTGGCGGAGGCCGGCGAAGAGGGCGTCGACCTCCTGGGGGGCGAGCACGCTGGTCGGCTCGTCGAGGATGACGAGCTTGGCCCCGGCCATGAGGACCTTCAGGATCTCGACCCGTTGGCGCTCGCCGATCGAAAGGTGGCGGACGACGGCGGCGGGGTCGCAGGCCAGCCCGAAATGACCCGACGCCTCCTCGATCCGCCGGACCAGGCCGGCCCGGTCGAGGCGGACGCCCTTGAGCGGCAGGGCCAGGGCGACGTTCTCGGCCACGGTCAGCGCGGGGACGAGCCGCAGATCCTGGAACACCATGCCGATGCCGAGCTTGCGGGCCGTCGCCGGAGAGTCGATACGGACGTCCTCGCCGCCGAACCGCAGCTGCCCGGAATCGGGCCGGTTCACCCCGTAGATCAGCTTCATCAGCGTGCTCTTGCCGGCGCCGTTCTCGCCCAGGAGGGCGTGCACCTCCCCCGCCCGGACCTCGAAGTTCACCGAGTCGTTGGCCACGACCTCGCCGAAGCGGACGGTCATGTCCCGCACGGCCAGCAGCGGCTCGGCCTCGATCACGTCGGCGCGGGCCTCCGGCGGCGCCAGTGTCATGCCCTCATCCCCATTCCCCCTCTTCCGCCGACCATGCGGGCCAGGGCGCGAGTCGCCCTGTCCTCCACCACGGCCATCGACTCACCCAGGTGGACCCCGAAGCGGGCCACCGCCAACGTCAGGTCGCCGATGAGCACGGCCTCGACGATCTCCAGATGCTGCGAGATGGTGCGCTGGACCCGCTCCTCGGTGAGGAAGTCGTGCATGCGCACCATGCGGATCCGGTCGTTGACCATCCGCAGCAGGTCGGCCAGCGAGGGGTTTCCCGACGACGCCGCCAGCCGCACGTGGAAGTCCTCGTCGAGCACGACGAACCCCGGCTCGGGCTCAGGCGCCGAGGTCGATAGGAGCCGCCACTCGTCCCGCAGCGGCTCCAGCACCGCCGCGTCATGAGCCCTGCTCCGGCCGCCCTGTGCCGGGCGACGCAGGCCTTGCAGCTCCAGGACGAGCCGCACCTCGTAGAGGTCGTGGACGGCCGAGACGTCCGGCGCCGTCGGGTACCAGCCGCCCTCGGGCGACCGCTCGACCAGGCCCTCGGCGTCGAGCCTGAGCAGTGCTTCGCGCACGGGCGTGCGGGACACGCCGAGCTGCGCGGCCAGTCGCTCCTCGGCCAGGCGGCGGTGCAGCGGGTAGTCGCCGACCAGCAGCGCGGTCTTCAGACGCTCGTACGCCTGCTCACGCCGCAACCCTTCCGGGCGGGCTGTATACAGCTCTGCATCCACTACTTCGGACAGTACGGACGCCGCGTTGCCACCCGGTCTCCGACGCGCTACGCCCTCGGGTCCGCTTGCTTGCGGCCCTCTGTACGGCCCTAGCCGGCGGGAACGGTCGGGACTGCGGGAAGCGCGTCCGGAACGCTGAACCGGAAGCGGCTGCCGTGCGGCGCGTTGTGCTCGACCCAGATGGCGCCGCCCCGGCGTTCGACGATCCGCTTGCAGATCGACAGGCCGATCCCCGTCCCCTTGAAGCGCTCCCGGGGGTGAAGGCGCTCGAACATGGCGAAGATGCGGTCGGAGGAGGCGTCCTCCACCCCGATCCCGTTGTCGGCGACGGTCACCAGCCAGCCGTCCTCGGTACGGTCCGCCGACACCTCGATGACGGGCGACTGGCCCTCGGGAACGAACTTCAGGGCGTTGGCCAGCAGGTTCTGGATCAGCTGGCCGAGCTGGACCGGGTCGCCCACCACCACCGGCAGGGTGCCGGTCCGGACGACCGCGGAGCGGGAGGCGACCTGGCACTCGAGCTCGGCCAGGGCCGCGGCGAGGACCGCGTCCAACGCCACCTCGTCGACCACCGCCTCGGCCGTGTCGACCGAGCAGTAGTCGAGGAGATCCTCGATCAGGGCGTCCATCCGGGCGGCACCGTCGCTGATCCAGCCGACGAACTCCTGGGCCTGCGGGTCCAACGCCGGCCCGTGGACCTGCCTGAGCAGGGCGGCGAAGCCGGACATGGCCTGGATCGGGGACTTGAGCTCATGGGCGGCGAGGAAGGCGAAGCTCCCCAGCTCCGCGTTGGAGCGGTGCAGCTCGGCCAGCGCCCGCTTCTGCTCGGAGATGTCGGTGAACTGCACCACCAACACCGCCCCGTTCCCGGCCGCCGGGTCGGGGAGCCGGGAGCACGCCAGCAGGACCCAAACCGTCTTGCCGTCGGCCCGCAGCAGCCGAGCCTCGACGGACGACGCGTGCCGGTCGCCCCGGAGCACGGCCCGCCGGGCCGCGGCCGCAGCCTGCGGATCGTCGGCCAGGGCGAGGTCGGCCAGGGTGCGCGCCCGCAGATTTTCGGGCTCGTGCCCGGTCATGCGCAGCAGCGCCGGATTGGCGTGGAGCAGCCGGTCATCGGCGTCGACCAGCGCCATTCCGCCGGGCGCGTGCTGCATGGCCAGGGCGAGCTCGTCGGTCGTCGGCTCGTCGGTCGTAGGCGCCTCGGCCGCCGGGCCCCGCTGCCCGGACCGCCACGCCTGCAGGATGCCGGCGACCAGTTCGTCGGGCCGCTGGTGCTTCTCGAGGTACGCCGCCGCGCCCACCTGCAGCGCCTGGCTGCCCATATGGCCGGGGGTGAACCCCGACAGGACCACGACCCGAGCCGCGGGGGCACACCTCCTGATGCAGGGAATCGCCTCCAGGCCCCCCATGACCGGCATGGCCATGTCGAGCACCACCATGTCGGGCTGCAGCTCCTCGGCCATGGCCACCGCCTGACCACCGTCGGAGGCCTCCCCCACCACGACGAACGACCGCGAGGACTCCAGGGTCCTCCGCAGCAGGAGGCGCACGGTGGCGGTGTCGTCGGCGAGCAACACCCGGATCGGCTCCGCCGGAGCGCCGTTCATGGGTCGATCAATTGGTCGCCACTCCCGATTCGCACAGTCCCGCGCCTCCTCATTCCCTCCTTCGGAGATATCGGCATCGATCGGCTGCGGCTTGAGCGCCACCGGCCGGCGGGTAGCCCTTCGCCCCATCGTGGTAGGAAATCTGTCATGCGACGCCTTCTCGTGGTCCTCCCGCTCCTGGTTGCCGGCGTGATCGGCGGGATGGCCGCGGCCATCCCCGCGTCCGCGGCCCCTGCGCCGGCGGCGGGCGACAAGTGGGCGCTGATCGTCGGGATCGACCACTTCCTCGGCCCCACGCGGACCAACTTCGGAGCCGTGAACGACGCCACCGACTTCCGCCAGATGCTCCTGAAGGCCGGCTTCGCCGACGACCACATCCGGGTGCTGACCGACAGCGGCGCCAACGCGGCCGACATCCGCGACGGCCTGCACTGGCTGGCCGACCACAGCGGGCCGACCTCGCTGTCGGTGTTCCACTACTCCGGCCACGTGAAGCAGGAGGGGTCGACGGAGTTCCTGTGGCCCCACGACAACAGCTTCATCCCCGACACGGAGCTGGCCGCCAGCATCCGCCAGCTCAAGGGCCAGGCCTGGGTCGACATCTCCGGCTGCGAGGCCGCCGGCTTCGACGAGGGGATTTCGGGCCCCAACCGGCTGTTCACCGCCTCGTCGGCATCGAACGAGAAGTCCTACGAGATCCCCGACCTCGGCCACTCTGTCTTCTCGTGGCTCCTGGTCGACAAGGCCATGCTCAACGGTGAGGGCGACGCCAACCATGACGGACGGGTGTCGGTCCAGGAGGCGTTCGCCTACGCCGCCCCCCGGGCCCCGCAGATCACCGCCGGCCAGTCCCAGGGGGCGCAGCACCCGGTGATCGCCGGCGGCGACGGGTCTCCGCTGTTCCTCAACGCGGTGGCCGCACCGGCACCCGCCGCGGCGGCGCAGCCCCAGCACTGCTTCCTGATCTTCTGCTCCTAGGAGCGGCCTCGGCGTCGCGCTGGCGCTAGCTGGCGACGACCCCGCCACCGCCGCGGACCATCTCCTGCAGCTCGGCCGCGGTCAGCGTCTCCTTGAGCACGAGGGTCTCGGCGATGGTGCGCAGGTCCTCGCTGTTGTCGCCCAGAATGGTTCGGGCCGCCTGCTCCGCCTTCTGCAGCAGCTCCCGGACCTCCTTGCCGCCCTCGGCGTCGTCGCCACCCCGGCCCACCTCGTCCTTGCGCCCGGCCAGCTCGAAGCGCCCGGTCATCGCGAGGCGCTCGACCATCCGCCGGGCCAGGGCGGCGGCGTGCTCGAGGTCGTCCTCGGCCCGGCTGCTCGGCTGGCCGAAGACCTGCATCTCCGCGGCCCGGCCACCCATGAGCACGATGAGCTGGGCCATGAGCTCGCGCTTGGTCAGAACCTCCCGGTCGTCCGAGTTCGACCAGGCCGACCGACCGAAGGCGGCCCCCCGGTTCACGATCGAGACCCTCGACGGCGGTTGCACCCCACGCAGCAAGATCGACAGCAGCGCGTGACCGGCCTCGTGCACGCTGACCAGGTCCTTTTCCTCGTCGGTCATGAGGCGGGCGCTGCGGGTGCCGGCGAGAACCCGGGACACGGCCTCGTCGACGTCCTCCGGGGCGACGCGGTCACGGTGCCGGCGGGCGGCGAGCAGGCACGCCTCGTTCACGATGTTGGCCAGCTCGGCCGCGGTGAGGCCGGCGGTGTGCGAGGCGACCTCGCCCCAGTCCACCCGACGCGACACCGGCCGCTGGTAGGCGTGCAGCTGCAGAATCTTCTCCCGACCGCCACGGTCGGGACGCTCGACCTGGATGCGACGGTCGAAGCGACCGGGGCGCAGCAGGGCGCTGTCGATCAGCTCGGGGCGGTTGGTGGCGCCGATGATCATCACGCCGCCGGAGCCGGTGAAGCCGTCCAGCTCGACGAGGAGCTGGTTCAAGGTGTGGTCGAACTCACGCTCACCCGTGGTGTCCGAGCTGCGGTGTCGGCCGATGGCGTCGAGCTCGTCGATGAAGATGATGGACGGGGCCGACGACTTGGCCGACTCGAACAGCTGGCGCACCCGGGACGCGCCCAGGCCGACGAACTTCTCCACGAAGCTGGTGGCCGAGACGAAGAAGAACGGCACCCCGGTCTCACCGGCCAGCGCCCGGGCCAGCAGGGTCTTGCCGCAGCCGGGCATTCCGTACAGCAGGACGCCCTTGGGCATGTGGGCGCCGAGGCGCTCGAACCGGTGCGGGTCGCGCAGGTAGTCGACCACCTCACGCAGCTCGGCGATGGCCTCGTCGAGGCCGGCGACGTCAGCGAACGTGACCGACTCGTGCCGGACCTGAGGGTCGTTGCGGTCGACCTGTTCGACCTTGAACGGCGACTCCCCGCCTCCCGCGGTGGCGACGGCGCGGCGCCCCCGCCCGGTGCCGCGGCGTTCGGGGGAGAATCGACCTCCCGGACGTGTCATTCGGAGAGTCACGATAGCCGTCCCAATGATCAGAATTGCGAATGCGATGACTTCCGGTCGTGTCAGGATGGAAAGCCGCATCGAGCCTCTCCGATTTCCGTACGCAGACCGCTCCCGTGCGGGAGTATCCGGCGAGGCCCTACAGGTTCGCGCAGTGCAGTTGGCGTCGCCACTAGTCCTTTCGGCCTAGTCCGGCGTGACCTGAAGGGCGAATCTCGGCGCGAGACTGTGGACGATGCCCGCGGCGCCGCCGACCGCCCCTCCCTCGGGGCTGCTCCTGTTCATCCGGTACGCGTTCATGCCCAACCATTTGGGCTACTGCGGCGGCAACGAGAACGACATCCTTCTCGAGCACGCGGTCGAGGGCCGGCCGGATCCCCGATTGGCCCCCATGCTGGTCAAGTTCACCGGCGCCGTCCCGTACCTGCGCACCATCGCCGCCGCCAACGGGATCGCCGACCCCTTCGATCCCCGTGTCGTCGAGGCCTACTGGCTGGGCAACGAGCTGCTCGATCGGGTCGAAGCCGCCGACCTCTACCGGTCGCTGGAGGAGCGTTTAGGCAAGCATTTGCCTCCCAAGTTCCGGGCCCAGGTCCTGCGCAAGCCGCCGGCGGGCGCCAAGCCGTTCCATCTGTTCCACGTGCTCGACGTCTACCGCCACCTGGAGTCAGATTCCGTCGGCATGGCCGCCATGGAGAGCTGTCGGATCAGCTGGGGCCAGGTGCGCGAGGTCGACGGCGCAAGCGTGACCGTGGACCGCCAGCCGTTGGTTCTCGTCGACGGCAGGCTGGCCCTGGGTGAAGCGCGGGCCGAGCGGGTGCTGCGGGCCTTCGAGGGCCGGGGTTTCGCCGACGCCCTGTCGCCGGGCGACTGGGTCTCGATCCACTGGGGCTGGGTGTGCGAGTCGCTCGACGCCCGCCGCCTGGCCAACCTGCGCACGGCCAGCGCCGCCCATCTCCGGCTGGCCAACCAGACCATCTAGATCTCCGCCTCGCTCCCCCTGACGGTGCCCCGGGGACCGCTACCCGAGGTCGACGGGCGACGCTCCCATGCGCCGGCCGCGGCCGGGCAGCAGGTTGCGCAGGGTGTCCAGCTCCTCGATGCGGAGCAGCTTGGCGGCGGCCAGGAAGGCCATTGCGCCCGCGGCGCCACCGAGGAGCACCTGTGCGAGCGCCCGCTCGCCGCCCGGGTGCATCACCGACGAGACGACCTGCATGCCGACGAACATGGCCGCCGCGGCCACGACCGAGGCCGCCGCGGCGCGGGTGAGCGCCGAGGTCGTCCGGGCCTTGTCCAGTCCACCGATGCGCCGCGATAGCAGGACACCGGCGAGGATCGAGCCGGTGAGGTAGCAGAGGGAATGGGCGAGGGCCAGGCCGGGGACCCGGAAGGCCGGGAACAGCAGCAATGAGAAGAGCGCGTAGACGGTGTTGACCACGACGTTGATGAGCGTCGGCGTGCGGGCGTCCTGGCGGGCGTAGAAGGCGCGCAGCAGGAGGAGGTAGAAGGAGAACGGGACCAGGCCGAGGGAGAACATGTCCAGCACGTTGGCGACCAGGCGGCTGCTGTTCGCGCTCATCACCCCGTGCTGCAGCAGCGTGGTGATGAGGGGCCGGCCCAGGACGAGGTACGCGGCCGTCGCCGGCAGAAGGATGAGGCCCATCAGCCGCAGGCCCGTGCTCACCGACGCCCGGAAGCCGTCCTCCTCCCCCTCGACGGCCTGGGCCGACATGCGGGGCACGAGGGCCGTCATGATCGAGACCGCGGCCACCCCGTAGGGGAGCTGGAAGAAGGCAAAGGCGGTGAACATGGCGGTCGGGCCGCCCTGCACCCCGTTGGCCAGGACGAGGCCGACGCCGAAGCTGAGCTGGTTGGCGACGACGTAGCCCAGCGTCCACAGCGACAGACGGGCCAGCTTTCGCACGGCCGGATGGCGGAAGTCCGGGCGAAACGTCAGCCGGCCGGGCAGCTTTCGGACCCACGGCCAGTGGGCGATGGCCATGAGGGCGACCCCGCCCGTGGTCCCCACCGCCAGCAGCAGCTTCTCCGAGAGGGCCGTCCCCACGGCGGCGTCCGTGGGTGTGCCGCTGACGATCTGGGCGAAGGCCACGAACGTCCCGATCACCACCACGTTGTTGAGGATCGGGGCGAACATGGGGACCGCGAAGCGGTCGTGGGCGTTGAGCAGCCCGCCGGCGATGGCAGCGATGCCGTAGAAGGCGACCTGAGGGGCGAAGAAGCGCAGGAAGAACGTCGCCAACGCCTGCTGCTGCCTGGCCTCCTCGCCGGAGAGCCGGAACGTGAACAGGTGGATGATCAGGGGGGCGATGACGATGGCGACGACGGTCAGGGCGGTGAGGACGAGGGTCGACGTCGTCACGAGCGCCGAGACCGCGTTCCACGCCTCGTCCTTTTTCCGGGTCCTCAGCTCCCCCACGACGACGGGGATGAAGACCGACGTCAGCACCCCGCCGAGGATCAGCTCGTAGACCACGTTGGGCATGGTGTTGGCGATGTTGTAGGAGTCGGCCAGCCGCGACTCGGTCACGCCCAGGGCGTAGGCCATGGCCACCAGCCGGCCCAGCCCGGTCAGGCGGGACAGCGTGGTCCCGACGGCCATGACCACCGCTGAACGACCCAGGTTCGGCGGCAGCCCTACGTCGTCGCCCGGGTCCTGCGCGGAATCCAGGCCCTCGTCGACCGTGGCCACCGGGGCAGGTTACCGGCCCGTCGAAGCTCGCGACCGCGTTCTCGAGGCGCCGCCAGGCGTGCGACCTCGCCGCGAGCGGGTGACGGGAATCGAACCCGCATGACCAGCTTGGAAGGCTGGAGCTCTACCATTGAGCTACACCCGCAGGATGTGACCGTCGGGGAGGGGGGATTTGAACCCCCGACCGCCTGCCCCCAAAGCAGGTGCGCTACCACTGCGCCACTCCCCGGTACCGAAAATGGCCTCTGACCTGGTCTTTTACCCTCCCAGAGCGTCCGGTTGCCTGGAGCGCGCCGCTGGCACAATACCCAATCCGGTGGGCCTCCAGGAGGCGAAAAGTGCCACGTCGGCGGTCACCAAGCCAAGCGTAAACGACAGCAAGGGGCTGCAACGAGACTCCGAGCGCTCGCAGTGGGCCGGCCGCCGCTCGCCCACACGATCGCCACCTACCGGGAGGCAATCGACCAGCTTGCCGCATTCCTCGAGCGCTCGGGCATGCCCACCGCCGTGCCGGCGATCAAGCGAACACGTCGAGGCGTTCATGGAGGAGCTGAACGCCCGGACCAAGCCGGCGACGGCGTCCAACCGGTTCCGCGCCCTTCAGCAGTTCTTCAAGTTCGCCGTGGAGGAGGAGGAGATCGACCGCTCCCCCATGGAGCGGATGCAGCGGCCGACAGTGCCGATCGAGCCCGTCCCGGTGCTCTCGACGGAGGACCTGCGGCCGCTGCTTGCCGCCTGCGCCGGCAAGGAGTCCGAGGACAAGCGCGACACCGCCATCGTCCGGCTGTTCGTGGACACCGGGATGCGCCGGGCCGAGCTGCTCGGGCTGAAAGTGACCGACATCGACTTCGACCAGGACGTCGCCCTCGTCCTTGGCAAGGGCCGCAAGGCGCGAGCGTGCCCCTTCGGCAGCAAGACCGGCCTGGCCCTCGGCCGCTACCTCCGCCTCCGGAGCGGACACACCTTCGCCCGCGAAGATGCGCTGTGGGTCGGCAAGAAGGGCCCGCTCACCGAGACGGGCCTCACCCAGATGCTGTGGCGCCGGGCCGAGCAGGCCGGCATCGGCAAGATTCACCCCCACCAGTTCCGCCACACCTTCGCCCACACCTGGCTGGCCCAGGGCGGCAATGAGGGCGACCTCGTGCATCTGACCGGCTGGTCCGGCCGGGACATGCTGGCCCGCTACGCCGCGTCGACTGCCGACGAACGTGCACGGGAAGCCCACCGCCGGCTCAGCCCCAGCGACCGACTCTGAGGTGCCGCCGCAGACCATTCGGCTACGGGGCGACGACCCACCGGCCGATGCCACGCTGGTCGTCCGGGGCGGCAGTCAGTCGCTCTCGGATGAGTTGTTGGAGCGGGCGGCAGAGACCAACCGGACCGCATTCGGATTCTGGGCCATCTCGGTCTTCCTCGCCCCCGGCGGCGACCTGGCGGAGCTGTCCCAGGAGGTGCCGGCCATTCGACGCCGGCGAAGCGTCCGCACCGCCAGGTGCGGCACGCTTCGGTCGGCCGGCTTCCCGCTGCTCGACACAACCCGCCACCCGTTGCATTTCAGCATCGTCCTGGCCGAGCTGACAGTCTCGACGTTCGATCGGCTGCGGAGCTGCTTCGGCGACCCCGTCGCCAACCCGGGCTACCGGCCGTAGCATTGGTGCCCATGGACGTCGCCGACTACGACCTCTGGGTGGACGACCACACCATCGACGACGACGGCAACATCGTCACCCTTGCCAAGTACGCCAGGGCCGGCGTCGAGCCCGAGGTCGGCAAGGTGTTCCTGGTCGGCGACGGCGAGCAAACGCCCTTTCGAGCCCGAGTACTCCAGCGGACCGACGAAGGTCTCGTGGTGCTCCGGGCTCTCGACGACCCGGCGAACGCCCTACCGGCCTGATCGCTCAGCCGCCGTCGCTCGGGCGCTTGGCGCGACGAACCCGCGACGTACTTCAGTGCGAGACCACTGAAGTACGCCTTCTTCGCCGCCTCGGCTCGTCGGCGCCGTTCGGCCTCCGGTAGCCGCCCGTTGGGGTCGACCTCGCGCTCGAAGCGGGCCATGAACGCGTCCCGCGCCGCCTTCGTCGTCTCCCGAGAGTCGTGGGTGGCGTGCAGCCGGTACGCCGCCATCCAGGCTTGC
>DATASA010000047.1:0-19080 GCA_036269435.1 Acidimicrobiales bacterium
CCGGGTCAAGGTCATCATCACCGAGGTCGGCCCCGGCTCCAACGTGTCCCGTCTGGACGAGACCCAGAAGCTCAACCAGACGGGCCAGACGGCCGAGGACATCCTCGCTGCGGCCCAGCCCCTGTCGGGTCAGGCCCAGCATATCATCGACACCGCCAATAGCATCGACAGCACCGTTGACAAGATCAACGGCAACGCCGCCGACATCAACGGCACCGTCCACAGCATCAACTCCACCGTCAGCGCCCTGCTCCCGGTGGTGCGCAACATCAATGGCGACAACACGTTCAGCGCCACGACCGGTGGCGTCGCCGCCATCAACATGCGGGCGCAGGCCGCGCTGCCCGTGGTCGGAGGCATCCAGTCCGACCTGAGCAGGGCCCACGTCCTGGGCACCCTCGTGTCGGTGGACCAGCACGCGGTGGCCATCTGCAACGGCTCGGCGCTGGCCTTGGCAGGCGGCGGCAACCGGTGCGACGCTCCGGTGACGCCCACCGCCCCGTAAACCAAGCGAAGTTCCTCCAACAGAACGAGCCCGCCGGCACCCTGTCGCCGGCGGGCTCGTCCGCGTCGGCGCGAACCCGCCCGGGCCCGCCGTGGCCGGTTCCGTCGCAGGTCCCGTCGCCCGCTGCATACTGGGCGCGGTGGAGGGGCCGGCCGCGCGTCGTTGGCGGGGGCTGGTCCGGGCCCGCCTGGCCGAGATGGAACGGCTCCAGCCCGGCCGTGGGGCGCTGGGCGCCGCGTTCTGGGACTCTCGGGCCAAGCGGTTCGCGTCGCGCATGACGGTCGACACCGCGACGTCCGACCCGCTGTACCGCCGGCTGCGGCGCAGCACCGGCCGGCGCGACACGGTGCTCGACGTCGGCGCAGGGCCGGGCCGGTTCACGCTGGCCCTCGCTCCCCACGTGGCGTCGGTGACCGCGGTGGACCCCTCGGGCGTCATGCTCGACATCGGCCGCCGGCAAGCCCGCCGGCTCGGTGTCACCAACGTCGTGTTCGTCCACGGGCGGTGGGAGGACGTCGAGGTGCCGGCGGCCGACGTGGCCTTCTCCTCCTACGTCCTGCCCCTGATCGCCGACGCCCCGCGGTTCCTGCGCAAGCTCGACGGCTCCGCCCGTCGGCGGGCGTACCTCTACCTGGGCGCGTTCTCGGTCGACGCGGTCATGGACCCGCTGTGGAGGCACTTCCACGGTCGGCCCCGTCAGCCCGGCGCCACCTATCTCGACGCGGTGGACGTGCTGCGGGAGCTGGGCATGGCGCCCGAGGTCGAGGTCGTCGAAGTATCGAGCCGAGCCCGCTTCGCCACGGTGGCCGAGGCAGCCAAGGACTACCGGGAGCAGCTGTGCCTCCCGGACACCGCCGAGACGCGGGCGGAGCTCCGCGGGCTGCTCAAGGACTGGCTGGTCCCCCGCGACGGCGGCTGGGGGCCGCCGCTCAAGACCACACCGGCGGCCATCGTGAGCTGGGCCCCCTCGTCGGTCGGGCGGCGGAGGTCGCCGGGGTAGGTTTCCCCGGTGCCGACACAACTCCGGGTCGAAGTGGTGGCGGAGGCGGGTTACGAACGAGAGATGGCGACTGCGTCGGCCGCCCTCATGGCCCACGACATGGTCCAGGTCGACTTCGCCGGGCGCGACCTCTGGATGGTCGCCCACGACGTTGTGGACAAGGGCGAGGAGGCGGGACACCGCTTCACCGCCATCGTGCAGGACATGGACAGCGGGCGTGTGCTGCGGGCGGACGGGCGCTTCGACGAGCTGGACTACGCGTCGCTCATCCACACCGACTGGCAGCGGCCACCGACCGACGACGAGTTCACCTGGGCGGTCGACGCGGTGAAGGACGACGTCGTGCTGGGGCCTGCCCTGGAGGCGGGCGACCTGGAGCCGTACCGGCCCATGCCGCCCCTGGCCAACCGGCGCGACCCGGACGGAAACGTGGAGCGGGTGGTGGCGGTCGGGTTGCGGTCCCGGGACGGCGAGCACCGGGTCGTCGGCGTGCTCACCTCCGACGGGGAGGTGATCGCTGAACCCGACGGGGTGCCTGGCCCCTCCGCCGACGAGGACGGCGTTCCCCGGGGGGCGGCCGCCGCCGGCGTCCCGGGTGCCCGCCAGGCCCGGCTCCGGGTCTCCCAGGGCGACGACCAGCTCTGGGATCTCGTCGTCGTGCGCCCCTCGGCCTCGTCGGGCACCAACGGCTCGGGCGTCGAGCTGCGCAACGTCGACTACCGGGGCGCACGGGTCCTGCACCGGGCCCACCTGCCGATCCTCAACGTCGAGTTCGGCGAGGAAGGGGTGGCCGAGGGATGCGACCGGGCCTGCCGCCACTGGGCCCACGAGGAGGCCGCCTTCGAGGCCGAGCCGGAAGCCGGCGGCGGCGATCCGGTCGCCGGTTTCCGGCTCTGCGCCGCCGCGCCGCGCACGGTCCTCGAGTCGGGCGTCGACGGCGGAGGCTTCCGGGGCGTCGCCCTGTGGGCCGACGGGGACGAGCTGGTGATCGTCAGCCAGCTTCAGGCCGGGCCCTACCGGTACGTGAGCGAGTGGCGCCTGGCCGCCGACGGCACCATCCGCCCGCGGATCGGCTTCTCCGCCGCAGCCAACCCCTGTACCGGCAAACCGCACGTGCACCACGCGTACTGGCGGTTCGACTTCGACATCCTGGCGCCCGGCTCGAACGTGCTGCGCGAGTACAACGATCCTCCGGTCCGCGGCGAGACCCGGTGGCACCTCATGCGCTTCGAGGTGAAGCGGCCGCGGGATGCGGCCCGCGGCCGGTTCTGGCGCATCCGCCACGACCGCGACGGCCGGGACTACTCGGTGATGCCCGGCCCGCACGACGGCCTGGCCGACGAGTTCGGCGCGGGCGACGTCTGGATCCTGCGCTTCGACCCCGACGAGCTGGACGACAACCAGGGCTTCACCACCGATCCCGCCCTGGTGCGGGCCGGGCTGGACCGGTTCGTCTCCGGCGAGCCGGTGCACAGCCGGGACATGGTGGTCTGGTACGGCGTCCACGTGGCCCACGCCGAAGGCGACGGCGCGCCGGCGGCCGACCGGGTCGGGCCCGACCTCGTCGCCGGGCACTGGACCTCGGTGTCCTACGCGGCCCCGGAACTGCTGTCGGACGACACCTGAATCAGGCGGGCCGGTACCGCAGCTCCACGCTGCGCAGTACTGGCGTCCGCGACGGGTCGGCGGTCGTCAGGTCGGCCCGGTACTGCGCGTAGCGCGACGTGCGCCCGACCGGGGTGGCGCAGGAAGGCAGGCGCCGCCACGCCGACCACGTGCAGTCGTCCGGTGCAGGCGTGTCGCCGGTGCGGACGTGGAGGTCGACGGCGGTCCCTTCCGGGGTGTCGGTCCGCCACGCCGCGCCCGTCCACTCCACGCCCGTCCCCGCGTCGAGGACGCGCGACGTGAACCGGCCCGCGGGCGGGTAGGGCGAGATGCGGATCCACTCCACCCGCAGCGGCGGCCCCCCCAGTCGCTGGTTGGCGGCGAGGCCCCGCATGTGCCCGGGCACCGGCACCATGAAATGGGCGAGGCGGGCGCCGTCGACCGAGAAGATGATGTCGAGGACGTTCCAGTCGATGCGGAAGATGTGCGGGGCGCCCAACCAGTCGCCGGACAGCTTCTTGTCCTCGAGGTTGAGCAGGTGGGTGCGCCCGTACAGCCGCCGGCCCCATTTGGTGCTGAACATGACCCAGGGGACGTCGACGAAGTTCGTGCCGAAGCCGGCGTGCTGGTCCGGCCTAGCCGCGAAGACGGCGGCAATCTCGATGGAGCAGGGGCTCAGCAGGAGGGCGTCGCACCCCACCCGAGCCCCGTCGAGCACCAGCTTCCCGCCGTCCAGGGTGCCTGTGCCGCCCTCCAGCCACGGCGTCACCGACCAGCCGTCAGGGAGGGCGTCGCCCGTGAACTCGCCGGCCACCTTCGGCCGCAGCACGACCTCGCCGGCCGCGCTGCGGGCGACGTAGGCCCCGGCGTCGGCCGTCCCGGCGGCGAAATCGTCGGCCGAGGCGTCGCTCACCACGGCCAGGGGCACGGCCGGGAATCCTGGCACACGGCGCTCTGGCGTCCGCGACGCTGTAGGCGCGAAACATTCATTGCGGGGGTGTCAGGGGCACGCGAGAATTCAGGGAAACCAAGGCGGGCCGGTCGCCGCAGCTCTCTTCCTACGGAAAGGTCGCCCAGGTGGGACGTTATTTCGGACGTGAGCCTCGCTATTCGCGCGAGGAGATCGAGTTGCAGGCGAAGCAGGAGCTCGAAGCGCGCGTGAACATGGGCCGGCCTCCGGCCGAGGACTTCCTGCCGATCGAAGCCCGCTTGGCCGAGATGGACCGTGAAATGGCGCTGCGGGCACCGGTCGTCCCGCTTCCTGCCCCGCCGGCCCGGCGCCGGGTTCGGCAGGAGGAGCACGCCGCCCTGTCGGTCACCGAAATCCGCCTCCCGGCGGCGGCGAAGGCGGCCCGTGGCGCCAAGGCCTCGCTCCCCGGCACCGCCGCCGCGGCACCGGCAGCGGCAGCGACAGCGACGGCCAAGCCTCGTGCGGCCCGCCGTCCGGTGGCGGCCAAGGAGCGCTGAGGCCGCTCACCGCGTGTCGAACCGCTCAGAGGCGGGGCGCCAGCTCCCGGGTGAAGAAGTCGAAGAAGCCCTCCTGGTCGGGCCCGATCTGGTGCAGGTACACGTGGCTGAAGCCGGCGTCGGCGAACGCCTGCACCGCCTCGACGTACTGCTCGGGGTCGGGGCCCAGCGGGATCTTCTCGGCCAGCGCGTCCGGCGTGACCAGCGCGGCGGCCTGCTGGAAGTGGCGGGGCAGCGGTAGTTCCTGGGACAGCTCCCCGCCGATGCCGGCGTTGGGCCAGACGTCGCACACCGTCTTCTTGGCCTCGTCCTCGCTGGGCGCCCAGCACAGCTTGACCTGGCCGATGCGGTCGCCCTTGCCGCCTGCTTGGGCGTAGGTGTCGAGCAGGTCGCTCTTGGGGGCGACAACCCAGATGCCGTCGGCCAGGTCGCCGGCCATCTCCGCGGCCGAGGGACCGCCGGCGGCCATGACGATGGGCGGCGGCTCGTCGGGAAGGGTGTAGATGCGGGCGTTCTCGACGGTGAAGTACTGGCCGTCGTAGCTCTGGTACCCGCCCTCCCACAGCTGGCGGATGACGTCGATGGCCTCGGCCAGCATGTCCTGGCGGACCGGCGCCGGCGGCCAGTGGTCGCCGAGGATGTGCTCGTTGAGGTTCTCGCCGCTGCCCACCCCCAGGAAGAACCGGCCCGGCATCATGGCGGTGGCCGTGGCCGCGGCCTGGGCGATGATCGCCGGATGGATGCGGAACGTCGGGCAGGTGACGCCGGTCCCGACGCGCAGGGTGGACGTCACCTGGGAGATCCCGCCGATCACCGACCAGACGAACGGGCTCTGGCCCTGGCCGTCGAGCCAGGGGTGGTAGTGGTCCGAGATGGCGGCGAAGGTGAAGCCGCTCTCCTCGGCCCGCTTGGCGTTGCGGACGAGCACGTCGGGCGGGTGTTCCTCCGACGACAGGGCGTACCCGATCTGCACCATCAGCCGAGCTCCTCGTCGTCGACATAGCCCGGATCCGGGTCGTCGTTCATGCCGGGAGGCTCGTCGACCACCCGCATGGCGGACTCCTCGGCGCTCAGGGTGTCCTCCATGCCGGCGTCGATCTCGCCCACCGAGTCGGCCTCGTCGTCGCCCAGGCCGCCGTCGGCCCCCGGCTCGAGGAACTGGCGGTCCGAGTGGATGTCGGCCAGCCCCGTCTCGGGCTCCTCGCGCCGGACGCGGAGGGCGAGGGGCTCCTCGCCGAGCTGCTCGGCGGCGGTGGTGCCCCAGTCGGTGACCGCTTGGGGACGGTCGAGGGGCGGCATGGTGCCCTCGAGCGGATCTCCGGTGAGCAGGACGTCCTCGGGGATCTCCTCGGTGGCGGGAATCCCGTCCTCGATGATCTCGGGGGCGGGTCGGGGCAGGTTCTGGCGGTCGACCATGTCGGCAGCCCTACCCCGGCCCGGCGGTCGTCACCCCCGGGCGGCGCCACGGAATGCCCGCCGGCGCCGCCGTGTTGAAGAAGCGTCATGTCTGAGACGCTTACCACCTACGACCCGGAGGCCTGGCGGCAGGACGCGGCCTGTCGCGACCTCGACACCGCAATCTTCTTCCCCGACACCGAGGGCGAGGCCGAGCTGGCCAAAGCCGTGTGCGCCTCCTGCCCGGTGCGCGAAGCCTGCCTCGAATTCGCCCTCGTGACCCGTCAGGACGACGGCGTCTGGGGCGGCCTCGACGAGAACGAGCGCCGCCGCCTGCGCCGCCGCAAGCAGGAAGCGGCCCGCGAGGCGGCGCGCCGGGCCGCCGCGTAAAGCCCTAGGGTCGGGCCCGTGCTGCGGGCCCGTTCCAGGTTCCCGGCGGATCGGTGACAGAGCCGATCCCGCCGACGATCGAGTGGGCGGACGGCTGCGTCCGCATGATCGACCAACGCCTGCTGCCCGGCCGGTTGGCCTTCGTCGACGCGACGACGGTCGACGAGCTGTGCGACGCCATCGCCACGCTGGCCGTTCGCGGCGCTCCGGCGTTAGGCGTGGCCGGCGCCATGGGCATGGCCCTGGCCCAGGTGACCGGAGTCGACCCGGACGACGCGGCCGAGCGCATCCTGGCCACCCGACCGACGGCGGTGAACCTGGCATGGGGCGTGGCCCGCGGCCGGGCCGCGGGTGACGCGGTGGCCGAGGCCCGGCGCCTGGCGGCCGACGACGTGGCCCGCAACCGCCGGCTCGGCGCCCACGGCGCGGCCCTCGTGCCCGAGGGCGGGCGGGTGCTGACCCACTGCAACGCCGGCGCCCTGGCGTGCGCGGGCTATGGCACCGCCCTCGGCGTCATCCGGGCCGCAGCCGAGCAGGGCCGGCGGCCGTCGGTGTGGGTGGACGAGACCCGCCCGGTGCTGCAGGGTGCCCGGCTCACCGCCTGGGAGCTCGACCGGCTGGGCATTCCCGCCACCCTGGTCGCCGACGTGATGGCCGGCTCGCTGATGGCCTCGGGCGACGTCGACTGCGTCGTCGTCGGGGCCGACCGGATCGCCCGCAACGGCGACGTCGCCAACAAGGTCGGCACGTACGGGCTGGCTGTGCTGGCCCGCCACCACGGGATCCCGTTCTACGTCGCCGCGCCGCGGGCCACCGTCGACCTCGACTGCGCCACCGGCGCCGACATCCCGATCGAGCGGCGCCCGGCCGACGAGGTGTCGTCCATCCAGGGTCGGCGCATCGCCCCGGCCGGCTTCGCGGTCGAGAACCGGGCCTTCGACGTCACACCGGCAGCGTTGGTCACCGCCATCGTCACCGAGGACGGCGTGGCCGGCGCGCCCTACCCGGCGCCGTCGTGGCTGGTGTGACGCGTCGCCGGTCTCGTCAGGCCGCAGAGTCCGGCACGACCTCGTAGGCGCAGGAGTGGGCGCCGGCGATCATGTGGCTGACCCGGCGGATGCGGGCGTCGGGCAGGGCCTGGCGGAGGAAGGCGATCTCGCTGGAGCAGGCCTGGCCGTAGCGCTCGGCCACGTCCAGCACCGCGCAGTTGTGCTCGACGATACGGAACGTGCCGTCGTCGAGCGCCTCGAACCGGGCCAGGTAGCCGTCCTCGTCCAGGATGCGGGCCAGCTCGGCCGTTCGGGCCGCAAAGTCGTCGCCCACCGCGGCGAGCCGCACCTGGGCGCCCTCCAGCCGGCGCTGGCGCCGACGGTCGAAGATGTCGTCGACCAGCGACGGGTCGGCGTCGCCCACGTACCCCAGCAGCTCGTTGGTGAGGCCGCCGTAGGTCTTGGGGAACAGCGGCTCGGCGGCGCGGGTCAGCCGGTAGAGGTGGGTGGGGCGGCCACGGCCGCGGGCCTCGGCCCGCCACGCCACCAGGCCCTCGGCCGCCAGACCGTCGAGCTGCTGGCGCACTGCGCTCACGGTGACGCCCAGGCCCTCGGCCAGCTCCTCGGCCGTCGACTCGCCGGCCTGCTTGAGGGCGGTGACCAGCTCGTTGCCCCGCGACGTCAGCTGCGCCCCGTTCACGGCAGCAGGAGGTGGAGGTCGCCGAACTCGTGCCAGAGGTAGCGGCCGGCGAGGGCGGCGCGGTACGCGTCGTCGAGCATCTGGCGGCCGGCGACCGCCTCCAGCATGAGCAGGTGGGAGGCCTCGGGCTCGTGCCAGCCGGTGAGGAGGCCGTCGACCACCCGCACCCCGCGCTCGGCCGTCACGACCAGCTCGGTCCAGCCTTCGCCGGGGTGGGCGGTGCCGGCGGCGTCGCCGACCGTCTCCAGGGCCCGCACGACCGTGGTACCCACCGCGATCACCCGGCCGCCGTTGGCCCGGGTGGCGTTCACCCGCTGGGCGGTGGCGGCCGGGACCCGGAAGGGCTCGGGCGTCGGAAGCTCGCCGGTCTCGAGCGACCCCACGCCGGCGTGCAGCACGATCGGGCTGATGGCGACGCCCCGGCTGACCAGGGCGGTGATGAGCTCCGTCGTGAACGCCCGGCCTGCGCTGGGCATCTCGGCGCTGCCCGGCTCGTCGGCGTAGACCGTCTGGTAGGCGGTCAGCGGCCAGTCGTGGTCGACGTGCCCGTAGCGGATGGGCCGGCCGTAGGCGGCGAGGTAGGCCGGAAGGGTGGACGGCACGTGCACCGAGGCCACCCAGAGCCGGGCCGAGCGGGGGAAGCGGGCCAGCAGCTCGACACGCGCCTCGCCGGGAAGGGCGAGCGCCTCGCCGGTCACGTCGTCGTGAAAGGGGAGCGTCCCGGGCACCGCCGGGCGGCGGAGCTCGACCACCCACAGCCCGGCCGGCAGCGGCGTGGACAGGTGGAGCTCGACGACGCTGCCGTCGGGACGGACGGCGTCGAGGGAGGCGGGCAGGGTCGCCGAGGTGTTGATGACCAGGAGGTCTCCCGGGTCGAGGATGTCGGGAAGGTCGCGGAACCGGGCGTGGGCGGGCTCGACGCCGGGCCGGGAGATCAGCAGGCGGACGTCGTCGCGGGCCAGGCCCCGGGCCTCGGGCGGCTCGTGGGCCTCCAGGTCGGGAGGCAGGTCGAAGACGATCGGGGGCCGGGTCGTCAAGGTCGCGGTCATGGCTGGACCAGCTCCCGGGCCTGGTAGCGGCCGCTCGGGGCGTTGTCGTCGATCAGCTTGAGCAGGCCGGGCACGCTCTCCTCCGGTGGCGGCCGGTCGGAGATGTCCTCGCCGGGGAAGGCCTCCTGGTGCATCCGGGTGTTCATGTCGCCCGGGTCGACCCACCAGACCCGCAGCGTCGGCTGCTCGGCGGCGAGCACCTTCGACAGCTGCTCCAGCGCCGCCTTGGACGAGCCGTAGCCGCCCCACCCCTCGTAGCCTTCGACGCCGGCGTCGGACGTCACGTTCAGGATGCGGCCCTGGGGCGACTGCAGGAGCAAGGGCAGGGCGAGCTGGATGAGGGCCAGGGGAGCGGTGACGTTCACCTCGTAGACCGTCTCGAACGTGTCCAGCGGGTAGTCGGCCAGCTGCGGCTGGGGGCTGGGGCCGAGCAGGCTGGCGTTGTTCACCAGCAGATCCGGGCCGCCGAGCGCCTGGGCCGCGGCGACGAGCTCCCGCCGGTGGCGGTCGTCGGCCACGTCCCCGACGACGGCGACGACCTGTGCCGTTGCCGCCAGCTCGTGCGCAGCCTGCCCGAGCGCCTCGGCGCCCCGGGCGTCGAGCACCAGGTTCCAGCGACGTTCGGCCAGGGCGCGGGCGAGGGCGAGCCCCAGTCCACGGGATGCTCCGGTGATGATGGCGGTCGGCATGTCGGGTTTAGCCAAGCCCGGGCTGGTTTTATTCCCACGGCGGACGATCTTTCCGGCGGGCGGCGGCGGTGCTGACGTCGACGCCCCTGGTCGACGCGGCCGCCCCCCTGTTGTGGGACGGACTGGCGCGGCGACCGACCCGCCGGCGCGTGACACCGGCGGCCGCCAGGCCCTAGAACGCCGTGGATGTCCGCCCTCGCCGCCCTCGCCATCGTCGGCGTGGGGCTGGTGGCGGGAACGGTCAACACCATCGTCGGGTCGGGCTCGCTCATCACGTTCCCGACCCTTCTGGCTCTCGGCTACGCGCCCGTCCTGGCCAACGTCTCGAACACTGTCGGGCTGGTGCCCGGGTCCATCAGCGGGGCGGTGGGCTACCGCCGCGAGCTCCAAGGGCAGCGGGCCCGGATCACGGTGCTCGGCGCCGCGTCCGCGGCCGGCGGGCTGACCGGTGGGGTGCTGCTGCTCGTGCTGCCGGCGGCGGTGTTCCGCAGCGTGGTGCCGGTGCTCATCCTGGTCGCCTGCCTGCTGATCGCCGTGCAGCCCCGGCTGGCCCGGCGCCTGGCGACCCGAGAAGGACCGGCGCGCCCGCACGGGGGCCCGCTGCTGTTCGTCGCCGTCTACGCCACCGGCGTGTACGGCGGCTACTTCGGAGCGGCCCAGGGCGTGATCCTGATCGCCCTCCTCGGGATCTTCGTGGACGACGGCCTGCAGCGGCTGAACGCGGCCAAGAACGTCCTTGCCGCGCTGGTCAACGGCGTCGCCGCCGTGCTGTTCATCGCCTTCTCGAACGTGGCGTGGGGGCCCGCGGCCCTGCTGGCCGCCGGGGCGATCGTCGGCGGGCAGGTGGGCGCCAAGCTCGGGCGGCGCATCCCACCGGGCTGGCTGCGGGCCGTCATCGTCGTGGTCGGCGTGGGGGTGGCCGCCCGCCTGCTTCTCTGAGGATGCCCGCTACAGGCGTTTGCCGCGCGTCTGCGCGTTGACCTTGCGGTCGGCCCGCACGATCGACAGCAGCAGCGCCGACGCGCAGGCCAAGGCGCCCAGGAAGCACAGGATGGCGAGGGTCGGGTACCCGAACAGCTTGGAGGAGGTGTTGACCTGGACGAGCATGGCCGCGCCGATGATGAGGGCGGCGACGACCAGGCCCATGGTGAGCCGGTTGGCCAGCTTCTGGAAGCCGCGCATCAGCTCGGCCTCGTCGAAGGCGTGGACGTCGAGGTGGAACGTCCCTTCGGCCATGGCGTCCATCACCTTGTTGACCCGGCCCGGCAGCTGCTCGACGAAGTCGCGGGCCTCGAGCAGGGCGGCGAAGGCGCTGCCCGACGACGGCCGCATCTGGCTCTCGAGGATGGAGTCGGTGTGGCGGCGGATGGCGTCGCTGGGGTCGAAGTCGGGGTCGAGGGCCCGGGCCACCTGGTCCAGATTGAGCAGGGCCTTGCCGAGCATGGAGAGCTCCGGCGGCAGGCGCAATCCGTGGTCGCCCGAGACGCGCATCAGCTCCATGACGAGCGAGCCGGCGTCCAGCTCGTCGACGCTGACGCCCTGGCTGCGCTCGACCAGGTCGGAGGCCCGGGCGCAGAACCCGACGGCGTCGAAGTCCTCCAGGGGCCGGCCGAGGGCGACGGCGGCGTCGGCCGCGGCCTTGCCGTTGCCGTCGCTCATGGCCAGGAGCAACCTGACCAGCAGCTTGCGCATGTTGGCCGGGACGCGGGCGACCATGCCGAGGTCGACCATGGCGATCCGGTTGTCGTCGGTGAGCAGCACGTTGCCCGGGTGCGGGTCGGCGTGGAAGAAGCCCTCCACGAGGATCTGGTCGAGATAGGCCTCGAAGAGCTGCTCGGCCAGCCCATGGCCGTCCAGCTCCATCTTGGCCAGGGGCCCAAGGGTGGTGATCTTGCGGCCCTTCACGTAGTCCATGGTCAGCACGGTGCCGGTCGTGTAGTCGTCGACCGGCTCGGGGATCACGAGGCGGTCGTACTTGGAGACGATCCGAGCCAGAGCGGTCAGGTTCGCCGCTTCCTTGCGGTAGTCGAGCTCGCCGTTCAGCGACCGCCGGAACTGCTCGAGCAGCTCGCCGAAGCCGTACTTGCGCCCGGCCTCGGAGTGGCGGTCGGCGAACTCGGCCAGCTCGGCCAGTGCCTCCATGTCCTCGGCGATGCGCTCCTTGATGCCCGGCCGCTGGACCTTGACCACGACCTCGCGCCCGTCGCGCATGGTGGCCCGGTGGACCTGTCCGAGCGAGGCCGAGGCCAGCGGGGTGGCGTCGAACCACGAGAAGGCGCGCGACAGCCGCACGCCGAGCTGCTCGGTGACGATGCGCTCGACGTCCTCGAACGGGAACGGCTCGACCGAGTCCTGCAGGCGACTGAGGGCCCGGGCGTAGGGTGGCGGGATCAGGTCGGCGCGTGTCGACAGGAGCTGGGCCAGCTTGATGTACGTCGGGCCCATGCGCTCGAGGTCGTCGGTGAGCTCCTCGGCCTTGGCCGGGATGTCGCCGTCGTCGCTGTAGTCGGCGACGTCGTCGAGCCCGGCTTCCTTGACCAGGTCGGAGCGGCCGTACTTGGCGAGCAGGCGGGCGATGTCGCGGTACCGGGCCGCGTGTTGGGGGCGCAGGGAGACAGGCATAAGTGTGGTCTGCATGTACCCCGACGCCGCGATGGCCAACATCGGCAACCAGCGGTCAGCAACCAGCGGTCAGACGACGGCCACGACCTCGGCGTAATGGCAGGCGGCGGGGTGGCCCTGGCCCCGGTCGACCAGCTCCGGCGGCTCGTCGATGCAGCGCTGGCGCTCGGCGTCGGTGAGCTCGTCGGCGAACTTCTGGCAGCGGATCCGGAAGCGGCAGCCGCTCGGGGGGTCGGCCGGGCTGGGGACGTCGCCCGACACGATGATCCGTGGTCGTGACCGTTCCTTCACCGGATCGGGTACGGGAACGGCCGAGATGAGGGCCTGGGTGTACGGGTGGGCCGGCCGCTCGAACAGGGCGTCGCGGTCGGCCGTCTCGACCACCGCGCCGAGATACATCACCGCGACCCGATCGGCGATGTGGCGCACGACGCTCAGATCGTGGGCGATGAACAGGTAGGCCAGTCCGCGCTGCTCCTGGAGGTCCTCCAGCAGGTTGAGGACCTGGGCCTGGATGGACACGTCGAGGGCGGACACGGGCTCGTCGCAGACGACCAGCTTGGGGTCGAGGGCGATGGCCCGGGCGATCCCGACGCGCTGGCGCTGGCCGCCGGAGAACTCGTGCGGGTACCGGCCCGCGTGCTCCGGCGCCAGGCCGACGACCTCGAGGAGGTGGTCGACCTTGCCGTCCTCGGGAAGGCCGTGGATGCGGAAGGGCTCGCTCAGGATGTTGCGGACGGTCATGCGCGGGTTCAGGCTGGCGTAGGGGTCCTGGAAGACGATCTGCATCTGACGGCGCAGGGCCCGCAGGCGGCCTGCGCCGACCGTGGTGATGTCCTGGCCGTCGAAGCGGACGGTGCCCGACGTCGGCTCGAGGAGGCGCAGGACGGCGCGGGCGGTGGTCGACTTGCCGCAGCCCGACTCGCCGACCAGGGCCAGCGTCTCGCCGGCGGCCACGGTGAAGCTGACCCCGTCCACGGCCCGGACGTACCCGGCGGCGTGCTTGAACACGATCCCGGTCGTGATCGGGAAGTGCTTGGTCAGCGCATCGACCTGTAACAACGGGGCGCGTTCGACCGCGCCGGTCGGGGTCGCAATGAGGTCGTGGGGCGACGAGACCGCGACCGACCGGGCCTCGGCGGCGAGCTCGGCGGCCCGGGTGACCTCGTCGCTGTGGTGGCACGCGGCGCGGTGGGTGGGATCGGGCCCCTTGGCGACGAGGGGGGCCACCTCGGTGCGGCACACCTCGGTGGCGAACGGGCAGCGGGGGTGGAACGGGCAGCCGGCCGGGACGCGGATGAGGCTCGGGGGCTGGCCCCGGATGGGGCGGAGACGCTCCGTTCGACGCTGGTCCATCCGGGCCAGGCTCGACAGCAGGCCGAGGGTGTACGCGTGGGCCGGGCGCTGGTAGATGTCGCCCACGGAACCGACCTCGGCGACCCGGCCGGCGTACATCACCAGCACCCGGTCGGCCCGGCCGGCGACGACGCCGAGGTCGTGGGTGATCATGACCACCGCGGTGTGGCGCTCGGACTGGAGGGTGCCCAGCAGGTCGAGGATCTGGGCCTGCACGGTGACGTCGAGGGCGGTGGTGGGCTCGTCGGCCAGGAGCACGGCGGGGTCGAGGGCGAGGGCCATGGCGATCATGGCCCGCTGGCGCATCCCGCCCGAGTACTGGTGGGGGTACTCCTTGGCCCGCTGCCGTGGGTTGGGGATGCCGACCTCGGCCAGCAGCTCGACCGCCCGGGCCCGAGCCGGGACCCGTCCGAGCTTCTCGTGGACCCGCACCACCTCGGCGATCTGGTCACCGACCTTGAAGACCGGGTTCAGCGACGTGAGCGGGTCCTGGAAGATCATCGAGATCTCCTTGCCCCGGATCTGGCGCAGCCGCTTCTCGTTGGCCTCCAAGAGGTTCTCGCCGTTGAACAGGATTCGCCCGGATTCGATCCGACCGGGGGGCATCTGCACCAGCCCCATCACCGCCAGCGCGCTGACCGACTTCCCCGACCCGGACTCCCCGACGATCCCGAGCGTTTCTCCCGGCCGCACCGACCAGCTCACCCCGTCGACCGCCTTCACCACGCCGGCCTCCGTGTGGAAGTGCACGCGGAGGTCGTCGACGGCGAGAAGGGCGTCGGCGGGAGGCGACAGTGGCGACCCGGCCGACACGCCGGGCGATGCGTCGGGCACCGCTCAGCTGCCCCGGAGCTTGGGGTCCAGCGCGTCCCGGAGCCCGTCGGCCACGAAGACGAACCCGAGGACGGTGAAGACGACGGCCATGCTCGGGAAGAACCACAGGAAGTCCTTGTAGGCGAAGTACTTCTGCCCGGCGGAGACCATGTTCCCCCAGTCCGGCGTGTCGAGCTTGACCCCCACGCCGAGGAAGCTGAGGGTGGTCTCGGCGACGACCGCGGTGCCGACGCTGACCGCGGCGTAGACCATGACCGGGGCCAGGCTGTTGGGCAGCACGTGGCGGGTCACGATGCGCCAGCCGCTGGCGCCCAGCGACCGGGCCGCCTCCACGTACTCGGCCTCGCGGATCGACAGGATCGAGCTGCGCAGCAGCCTGCCGAACGTGGCCCAGCTGAAGATGGCCAACGAGAGCACGACCGACGTGACGCCGCGGCCGAGCACGAGGACGATGACGATGGCACCGACCAGGATCGGGAAGGCGAAGAAGATGTCGGCCGTGCGCATGATCACCGCGTCCCACCCCCGGCCCAGGTAGCCCGACACCGACCCGAGCACGATCCCGATGGTCGTAGCCAGGAAGATGGCGGCCAAGCCGACCTCGACGGCGATCCGGCTGCCGTAGATGATCCGGCTGAGCTGGTCGCGCCCGTTCTCGTCGGTGCCGAACCAGTGGGCGGTGCTCGGGCCCTCGATGGTGTGGGCGAGGTCCTGCTTGTAGGGGTCGTGGGGCGCGATGAGGGGGGCGAACAGCGCGCACAGGAGGACGATCGCGACCATGGCCATGCCGACCACGGCGATCTTGTTGCGCAGGAACCGCTTGCGGACGTCGCCGAACTGGGTCTGCTGGCGGATGCCCAGGGCGCCGGCCTGGACCTCGGCCCCGCCGAACGTCCCGGCGTCGACCGCGCCGACCGCGCCCTCGACTTCGGCGGGCGTCGACTCGATGGCTGCCGGCGCCTCCAGACCCTCCGAGGCGACGGGGATCTGATCGGTCACGAAAGACGGATCCGCGGGTCGAGGTAGGCGTAGGAGATGTCGACCAGGAGGTTGATGATCACGAAGGCGCCCACCGCGTAGGTGACCGCGCCCAGCACAATCGGGTTGTCCTGGGCCCCGATGGCGGTCACCAGGGCCTGGCCCACGCCGTCCCAGTTGAAGATGACCTCGGTCACGATGGCCCCGCCCAGCAGCGTGCCGAACCCGATGCCGATGTAGGTGATCACCGGGATGATCGAGTTGCGCAGGGCGTGCTTGAGCACGACGGTCCGCCGGCTCAGCCCCTTGGCCATGGCGGTGCGGATGTAGTCGGCGCGCAGCACCTCCAACATGGTGCCGCGCATCAGGCGCGACATGATGGCGGCGTCGACCGACGCCAGCGTCAGTGCCGGCAGCCAGATGGAGCGCCACAGTCCCTGGGTCTGACCCGACAGGGGCAGCCAGTGCAGCTTCAGGGCGAAGGCCTGCTGGAAGATCAGCCCGATCACGAACGTCGGGAAGCCGACGGCGATCGTCGTCGACAGGGTGGCGAAGACGTCCCAGAAGGAGTACCGCCACACGGCGGAGATCACCCCCGCTGTGATCCCCATGAGGATCTCGAGGGCGATGGCGGCCAGGGCCAGTCGCACCGTGTTCATGAGCTTGGAGCCGAGGATCTGGTTGACCGGGCGCTGCAGGCGGAACGATTCGCCGAGGTCGCCGTGCAGCGTCCGGTCGAGGTAGTGCAGGTACTGGATTGGCAGGGGTCGGTCCAGGTAGTAGCGGCGCTGGAGCTGCTGGATGACGACCGGGTCACGGGCCCGGTCGCTGCCCCCGAGGCTGCCGACCGGGTCGCTGGGCAGGACGAACAACGCGGTGAACAGGATGGCGCTGGCCCCGAGGAGGACCAGCACCATCTGCAGGAGGCGACGGACGACGAACTTGCCCATTGGTGTTTCGCGACCCGGTCGGAGGGACCTGGCGCTACTTGAGCCTGATGGCGGCCAGCGTGGGGTTCTCGAAGAAGTCGAGGTCCACGCCCGTGAACTTCGCGGTGTTGACCACCCGGTACTGGCTCCGGTACCAGAGCGGGATCAGGGCCATGTCGGTGTCGATGGCCAACTTCTCCGCATCGCGGAAGTCCTTGACCTTGGCCGTCGGGTCCTTCTCGTTCACGCCCTTGTTGATGAGCGTCTCGAACGCCGGGTTGTCGTACCGGCCCCGGTTGTCGCCGGGCGGGAACGAGGTCTTGGACAGGAGGGGACGGAGGAAGTCGTCCGGGCTGGGGTAGTCCGCGCTCCACGCGGTCCGGAACAACCCGGTGGCGTCGGGAGCGGCCTCGTTGGTCAGCAGGTCCTTGAACGGGATGCCGTTGAGGTCGACGACGAGCCCGAGGTTCTGCTGCAGCTGCTGCTGGACGGCCTGGGTCCACGCCTCGTGACCGCCGCCGGTGTTGAACTGCAGGCTGACGTGGGTGCCCGGCTTCAGGCCCCCCTTGGCCGCCTCGTCCTTGGCCTTGGCGAGGTCGTACGTGCACTCCGAGCACACGTTGGCCTGGTAGTAGTCCTTGAACTGCGGCGGGATCAGCGACGTGGCCTTGCTCTGGAAGCCCTTGAACACGCCGCTGATGATGGCGTCGCGGTCGATGGCGTACGAGATGGCCTTGCGGGCGTCAGGGTTGTTCAGGGGCGGGTTCTGGACGTTGACCAGGAGGTAGTTGATCCCGTAGGTGTCCTTGTGGATGAACTCGCCCTGGGAGTCGTACTGGCTCTTGGCCTGGGGCTGCAGCTCGGGCGGGATACGGGCGAAATCGGCCTGGCCGGCCTGGAAGTTCTTGTACTCCAGCTCGGTGGCGTTCTGGGACGGCAGAATCGTGTAGTCGACCTCGTCGAGGCCGGCCTTGGTGCCGTGGTAGAGGTCGTTGCGCACCAGCGTGATGCTCTTGTCGTGCTGCCAGGGCTCCTTCATCTTGAAGGGCCCGTTTCCGATGGGCATGTCCGCGTACGCCGAGTGCGCCTCGGCCGCGCCGGCGACCTTCGGGACCGGGCTGAACACGGGCTGCAGGGTCTTCTTGTCGAAGTCGCAGTTGGGCGTGGCCAGGGTGACCTGCAGGGTGTTCGGGTCGGGCGCAGCCAGGCCGGACATGGTGGTCGCGCTCGCCGTCGCCGACGTCGTGCCGTGGACGGCGTCGTAGCCCTGGATGTCGCTCATGAACTCGGCGGTGTCCGACGCCGCCTTCTGCTGGGCGGCGCGGTTCCAGCCGTCGATGAAGGACTGGGCGGTCACCGTCTCGCCGTTGCTGAACTGCGTCCCGGCGGTCAGCTTGAAGGTCCAGACGGTGCAGGCGTCGTTCTTGGTCCAGCTCTCGGCCACGCCGGGCTTGATCTCGGCGGTGGCGTTGTCGACGGTGACGAGGCCCTCGAACACGGCCTTGGTCACGTTCTCCCCCTCGGACTCCTGGGAGTTGTAGGGATCGATGGCGGTCGGCTCGACGATCCCGAGCCGGAACACCCCGCCCTGCTTGCCGCTGCCGCCGCCGGTCGTCTGGCTGCCGCCGGCGCTCTTGCTGCTGCCGCTTGAACCGCACGCCGTGGCCACCAGTACCAAACCGGTGGCGACGACGCCGAAGCGGAGACTGCCCCGCATTTTTCGCACGCTCAACCTCCTTGGGTCCGCGCACGAACCGGTCGCGGTGGCCGCTTCTCGGAACCCCCGCCCACTGTGTGCCCCATAGGGTGGCGCGTCAATCTCCCAGCGTGAAAAAACGACCCCCGAGCCGCCCTACTCCAGCGTTTCGGTGTGAGCCCGGTGCTAGCCGAAGCGCTCGGCGGGCACCTTGCCGGAGTACTCCTCGTCGTAGCTCCAGTCGGGCTGCTTCTCGCGATGGCGCTCGTCCCAGACGGCCGTCCCGTCGTCGATGTCCACCAGCTCGGCGATGAGGGTCGGCTCCACCGGGTCGGCCCGCCCGGAGAGGTGGCGGTCGATGTCCTCCGCGAAGTGCTCGAACACGTTGGCGAGGACGTTCTGGTGCTGGGTGGCGAGATAGCAGCGGGCGCCGTCGGCCACGGTACCGATCCGCTTGCGGATCGTCGCCATGTCGAACTCGCCGGCGTCGGACGCGCACACCTTCTCCATCAGCCTCGACAGCTGCAGCCCGTCCTGCTTGCAGGGCGTGCACTGGCCGCACGACTCGACGGCGAGGAACCGCGAGACGCCCGCGGCGACCGCGGCCAGGTCATCGGTGTCGTCGAACACGATGAACCCGCCCGAACCGAGCCCGCTGCCGATGGCCGCCAGGTCCTCGTAGGTGACCGGCGTGTCCAGCAGCGCCTCCGGGATCAGGCCCTGGGCGACGCCCGGCAGGACGGCCTTGACCCGCCGGCCGGGTGCCACGCCGCCGCCGATCTCCTCGATCACCTCGCGCAGCGGCGTGCCCATGATCACCTCGCCGACGCCGTGGCGCTGGGTGCTGCCCGTCACCGTGCACACGATCGTGCCGGG
>DATASA010000048.1:0-50752 GCA_036269435.1 Acidimicrobiales bacterium
GTCGCCGCCCAGCGCCGGGACCCCGGCTCGCTGCTGCACTGGATGGAGCGCATGCTCCACACCCTGCGGGAGTGCCCCGAGTTCGGGGTCGGGACCTGCACGCCGGTCGACACCGGCGATGCCGCCGTGCTCGCCCTGCGCTACGACGCTCCGGGCGGCGTGGTGCTCGCCGTCACCAACCTCTCCGACCGGCGGCGCACCGTGGACCTCGGCCCCCAGCCCGGTTCGCAAGGCGACCCGGTCGCGCTCTTCGGCGATCGGACCTACGAGAGCCCTGGCTCCGATCTCAAGGGCATCGAGCTGGCCGGTTACGGCTACCGCTGGATCCGCCTTCGGGAGACGCCCGGGCGCTGATCAGCCGGTCGGGCGCAGACCGCTGAAGAAGTGCCAGATGGCGGCGGTGGCGTCGACCGCGCCGTCGGCCGGGCCCAGGTCGGGCCCGAACCAGACGTGGCCTCCACCCTGCACGCTGACCAGGGTGACCGCGACCCCGTTGCGGCAGCCGACCCACGCCGCCGTCGTCACCGGGCCGGCCACCGTCGGGGGGGATGCGGCCGGGCAGCCGTCGACGTCGGCCCACCGTTGGATCATCGCCGGCGTGGCCGTGTACGGGCCGGCGGCGGGCGTCCCCAGCGCTTCAGGCAGATCCACGGTGCCCCCGTTGTACGGCACGAGGGGGTCGGCGGTGCCGTGGAGCTCGATCACCGAGACCGGCCGCGACGGCTGGCAGGGGTCGACGACCACCGAGCCGGCGACGGAGCCCACCGCCGTGACGCGGTCGGCTCGCTCGCAGGCGAACCGGTAGGCCATCATCGCCCCGTTCGAGACGCCGGCCACGAACACGCGGGTCGGGTCGACCTTGTGGTCGGCCTCCACCTGGTCGAGCACCTGGCTGAGGAAGGCGACGTCGTCGACCTTGCGGCTCGGCGCCGTGCCGCAGCACGTGCCGGCGTTCCATTCCCGGCGCGTGCCTTCGGGGTAGACGACGATGAAGTCGCCGTCGCCCGCCTGGCGGTCGAACGAGGTGGCCTTGACCGTGTCGTCGACCGAGTTGCCGCCACCGTGGAGCACGATCACGAGCGGCGCCGGGTGCGAGCGGTCCAGGGTCGGGGGCACGAAGACGCGGTAGGCGCGGGCCTGGCCGTCGACGGTGATCTGGGCGTTCTGGACCGACGGGGACTGGGGCGCGGGCGCGCCGCCCCCGCCGCCGCTGCACGCGGTCGCCACGAGGAACATCACGCCGGCCGCCCTCCACCGTCTGATCCGCCAATCCTAGGCAGGGCCCGGGCCGCCCGCTCGGGAAACCGGGTTCAGCCTGGCGCCCGCCGGCGCGGCCCCCGCAGCCAGCTGAGGCGCATCACCCGCCGCTCCTCTTCGGACGTCCCGCCCCAGACGCCGATGTCCTGGTTCGTCTCGAGGGCGTACTGCAGGCAGGGCTGGCGCACGACGCACGCGCTGCACACCCGCTTGGCCGCTCCGGCCTGGGCGAGCGGGAGCCCCTTGCTCCCGCTCGGGAAGAACAGCGACGGGTCACTGCCCCGGCAGTGGGCGTCGCGACGCCAGTCCATGCCGTGGTCCTGCCCAGGCGCATCCCGCACGATCGAGCCCCCGCTGTCGACATCCGGTCCGGTCCGCCCTACCCGGTCGGCGTCGGCCGGAACCCCGGTTCGGCCCCTGGTGTCGGGGGGACACTTCTCCCGTGGCCGATCGACGATTGATCTGGAAGGCGGTCGGGTCGCTGAGCGGCGTGGCCGCGGGGGCGGCGACGAGGGCGGTGCTGCGGACGAGCTGGCGCCGGACCCGGGGTGGGGACCCGCCCAGCAACCCGGCCGCGCCCGGGACACGGTGGTCGGAAGCGCTGATCTGGGCCGCCGCGTCCGGCGTGGCCATGGCCGTCACCCGCCTGGTCGCCCAGCGGGGTGCGGCCGAGGCGTGGAGGGCGGGGACCGGAAGCTATCCTCCGGGCCTGGAAACGGTGAGCCCCTGAGGAACGTGACGCGATGAGCGAGATTGCGCCCGACGTCGAGCGGCCCCAGGTCGACGACGGTGACGACGACGACCTGGCCCATTACGCCCGCAACGACGAGCTCGCCGCGGCCCGCAAGCAGGGCCGGGCGGTCAAGGCGCTGTGCGGGACCCTCTTCCACCCCCACGCCGACCCGAGCCGGCTCCCCGTCTGCGTGGTCTGCCGGGATCTGGCCGCGGCGTGGCAGCGCTGACCCGCCCGGCGACTACTTGAGGGTCCCGGACTCCCGGCCGATCAGCAGCCCGCCGTAGGCCATCGCCACGCCCAGGGCCAGGCCGAGGTAGCACCCCACCGACAGGAACGACGTGTCGATGGCCAGCTTCCAGGCCAGGAGGGCGAGCACGGCCATGCCGGCGACCGGCTGGAGCTTCAGCAGCAAGGGGTTGACCTTCTGGTTGGTGAACCGCGTCATCACGACCTGCGCCACCATGCCGACGGCCACCAGGAACGCGAGTGTCCCCTGGAGGGCGTCGGGCGACTGCAGGCCGGTCCGCGTCGGGCTGCTCAGACCGAGAAGGAGGGTGGCGACCAGGGAGTACCTGTGCCACGGGAAGGCCAGCAGGTCGAGGAGCAGGAACGCGCCGGCGAGCAGCACCGTCCGTTCTCCCCGACTGAGCCTGCTGAGGTCCATCCCCCCCTCCGAAAGTCACGCAACGATGCCACGAAAGGGCGATACGGTGCCGTGTGATGCGCATCGGCGTGCTCGCCTCCGGAGGCGGCACCAACCTCGCCGCGATCCTGGACGCCGGGTTGCCGGCGGTCGCGGTGGTCGTCGACCGGCCGTGCCCGGCGGTGGGCCTGGCCGAGGCCGCCGGGGTCCCCTGCCGGGTCGTCCCCCGCGGGCCCGACCGGCTGGCGTTCACCCACGCGATCGTGGACGCGCTGGTCGAGCACGACGTCGACGTCGTCGTCATGGCCGGCTTCATGACCATCCTCGACAAGCCGGTCTTCGACGCCTTCGACGGCCGCGTCCTCAACACCCACCCGTCGCTGCTGCCCGCGTTCCGCGGCGCCCACGCCGTCGAAGAGGCGCTGGCCGCGGGCGTGAAGGTGACCGGGTGCACCGTCCATGTGGCCACGCTGGAGGTCGACAGCGGGCCGATCCTGGCCCAGGAGGCGGTCCCGGTCCTCGACGGCGACACCGCCGAGACGCTCCACGAACGCATCAAGGAGGTCGAGCACCGCTTGTACCCGGAGACCATTCGGCAATTCATCTCATGACGCAGGTCATCACCACGCAGGCCGTCGCATGAGGGCCCTGCTTTCCGTCTACGACAAGGCGGGGCTGGTCGAGTTCGCCCAGGGGCTGGCCGGCCTCGGCTGGGAGCTGGTCTCGAGCGGCGGGACGGCGGCGGCGCTGACCCAGGCCGGCGTCGTTTGCACGCCGGTCGAGGAGGTCACCGGCAGCCCGGAGATGCTCGGGGGGCGGGTCAAGACGTTGCACCCGGCCATCCACGGCGGCATCCTGGCCGATCGCGACCGGCCCGAGCACCTGGCCGACCTGGTGGCCCAGAACATCGCCGCCATCGGGCTCGTCGTCTGCAATCTGTACCCCTTCCGGTCGGACCCGTCGATCGAGATGATCGACGTGGGCGGGCCGACCATGGTGCGGGCCGCGGCCAAGAACCACGCCCACGTCGGGGTGATCGTCGATCCGGGCGAGTACCCGGCGGTGCTGGAGGAGCTGGCCCGCGAGGGCCTGCTCGGCGCCGCCACCCGCCGGCGGCTGGCCCGGGCCGCCTTCGCCCACACCGCGGCGTACGACGCGGCCATCGTGGCCTGGCTCGACGGGGGAACGGCCGGCGACACCGGGGACCCGCTGCCCTCGGCGATCGACCTCCGCCTGGAGCGGGCGCAGGAGCTGCGCTACGGCGAGAACCCGCACCAGCACGGCGCCCGCTACCGCCAGCTCGGGACCCACAGCTGGTGGGACGACGTGGTCCAGTACGCCGGCCTGCCTCTGTCGTACCTCAACCTGTTCGACGCCGCCGCCGCGTGGCAGCTCGTGCACGACCTGGGCGACCGTCCCGCGGTCGCCATCATCAAGCACGCCAACCCGTGCGGGGTGGCGGTGGCGGCCGAGCTCGCCACCGCCTACCGGCTGGCCTACGAGTGCGACGAGAAGTCGGCGTTCGGCGGCATCGTCGCCCTGAACCGGCCCCTCGACGACGCCACCGCGGCCGAGATGGTGGCCGCGGCCCAGGCCGACGTCGTCATCGCCCCCGGGTACGGCCCCGGCACCGTCGACGCGCTCGTGGGCCGGCGCAAGAACACCAGGTTGCTGGAGGCGCCCGCCCCGGGCGACGAGGCCCTGCACGTCCGCCAGATCAGCGGCGGGTTCCTGGTCCAGGAGCCCTACCGCTTCGCCGCGACCCGCGCCGACTGGCGTGTGGTCACCCGCCTGGCCCCGACGGAGGAGCAGTGGGCCGACGCCGAGTTGGCGTGGAAGCTGGCCGGCTACACCAAGTCGAACGCGGTCGTGCTGGTCGCCGGCGGCCAGGCCGTCGGGATCGGCGCCGGCCAGCAGAGCCGGGTCGACGCGGGCGAGATCGCGGCCCGCAAGGCCGGCGGCCGGGGCAAAGGCGGGGCCTGCGCCACCGACGCCTTCTACCCCTTCCGTGACGGCCTCGATGTGGCCGCGGCCGCGGGCGTGGCCGTGGTGATCCAGCCGGGCGGGGCTCAGCGGGACCAGGAGCTCATCGACGCGGCCGACGAGCAGGGGATCGCCATGGTCCTCACCGGCGAGCGGCAGTTCCGTCACTAGTTTCGCCCTCACTCGCTTCGCTCTGTTCGGGCGAGTTCTGTCGACCTCCAGTCGGCCGGCGGAGCCGGCCGGCGTCCGGCTTTTCGCCCTCACTCGCTTCGCTCCGTTCGGGCGAGTTCTGTCGACCTCCAGCCGGCCGGCGGAGCCGGCCGGCCTCCGGCGTCCTCTCTTGCCGGCAGCCGAGAGGGGCCGCCTTTCGGCGGCTTCTGCGGCCGCCGGCACGAAACCCCCTGCGGCTTCGGCGGCCGCCGGCACTGAACCCCCTGCGGCCGGGGCGGCCGCCGGCACGACTTCCGGAGGGGCCTAGGTGACCGCGGTGGTGATGCATGGGGCGCCTGTCGCCGACGCGGTGCTTGCCCGGGTGGCGGAGGACGTGGCCGAGCTGGCGGCCGTGGGGCGGTCGGTCGGGCTCGGGACGATCCTGGTCGGGGACGATCCGGCGAGCGTGGGGTACATCGCCAAGAAGCACGAGGCGTGTGCCGCGGTGGGGATGCGGTCGTTCTCGCAGGAGCTGGCGGACACCGCCACCGCCGACGACGTGCTGGCCGCCATCGTCGCGTTCAACGAGGACCCCGCAGTGGACGCCTTCCTCGTGCAGAACCCGTTTCCGGCCGGGCTCGACTACAACGCGGCGATCGCGGCCGTCGACCCGGCAAAGGATGCCGACGGGCTGCACCCCACGAACCTGGGCCTGCTCGCCCTGGGGGTGACCACCGCGCCGCTGGCGTGCACGCCGGCCGGAATCCTCGCCATGCTGGCCCACTACGAGGTGCCGGTGGAAGGCCGGAACGTCGTCATCGTCGGTCGGGGACCGACCATCGGCCGGCCGCTGTCCCTCCTGCTCTCGCAGAAGCGGCCCGGGGCCAACGCCGCCGTCACCGTGGTCCATACCGGTGTCGCCGATTGGGCCGACTACACCCGCCGGGCCGACATCGTCGTCGGCGGCGCCGGGGTGCCCAACATGATCGGCCCCGACCACGTGCGCCCGGGAGCGGCGGTGGTCGGGGCCGGCATCACCTGGGAGGGCCGGCGCATCATCTCCGACGTCGACGAGGCCGTGGGCGACGTGGCCGGCTGGGTCACCCCGAGGAGGGGCGGCGTCGGCCCCACGACCGTCGCCATGCTGCTCAGCAACGCGGTCCGGGCAGCCCGAGGCAGGATGGACCCAGCATGACCAGGATCTCCCAGCTCCTCGACGAGGGCACGACGTTCTCGTTCGAGTTCTTCCCGCCCAAGAACGACGTCGAACAGGCCACCCTCGTCCGCACCCTCCGCGACCTGGAACCGCTGACGCCGGCCTTCGTCTCGGTGACCTACCGAGGCGGTCGGGTCTCGCGCCAGCGCACCCACGACCTAGTCGCCGGGATGATCCAGACGACCACGCTGAACCCCATGGCCCACCTCACGTGTGTGGTCCACACCCGCCTGGAGCTGGCCGAGATCCTCGTCGAGCTGCGCAAGGCCGGGGTCGACAACCTGCTCGCCCTCGGCGGCGACCCGCCGCCCGACGTGCAGGAAGCCGGCCACGCCGAGCTCACCTACGCGGTCGAGCTGGTGGAGCTGGCCCGGGCCATCGGCGGCTTCTCGGTCGGCGTGGCCGCTCATCCCGAGCTCCACCCGAACTCGGGCGGGGACCGCGACCGCGACCGCCGCCACCTGGTCGCCAAGATGGAGCTGGCCGACTTCGCCATCACCCAGTTCTTCTTCCGGACGAGCGACTACCTCACCCTGGTCGACGACCTCGCCGCCCGCGGCATGCACAAGCCGGTCGTCGCCGGCATCATGCCGATCACCAGCCTCTCCTCCGTGCAGCGCATGGCCCAGCTGTCGGGCTGCCAGGTGCCACCCGAGGTGGTGGCCCGGGTGGAGGCGGTCGCCGACGACCCGGGCGACGTCCGACGGGTGGGCGTCGAGCTGGCCACCGAGTTGTGCCGGGACCTGCTCGACAACGGCGTTCCGGGCCTGCACTTCTACACGCTGAACCGCTCGACCGCGACCCGCGAGATCTACGCCAACCTCGGTCTGGTGCCGACCGCCCCGGGCTGATTCGGCCCCGCCCGCTGGGTAACGTTCTGACCATGGGATTTCTGGACCGGGCCAAGAAGCTGGCCGATCAGGCCAGGGAGAAGGCGGAAGAGGCGCTGGCCGAGGCCAAGTCGCGGGCCGAGTCGATGAAGGGCTCGTCGTCCTCCTCGGGGTCTTCCGGGGCGACGTCCACCGTCGACCGTGACCCCCGGTGGGGGACGCCGTACGTCCCGGGGATGCTGGGCCGGCCCGGGTGGCGGGAGCGGGGCCTGACCGACCCGGCGGCCGTCCTGCCGATCGCCGATCGCGACGCGGCGGGGGTGCCCCACACCACGAGGAGCGCGGTGGTCGAGGAGCCGTACGGCATGGGCCGGCGGTGGTCGGCCGGGGAGCGGACCGTCGGCCTCTTCTACCAGCTGTACCCCGAGCAGATCGGGTGGGAGCCGCCGGGTGGCAAGGGGCCCTACAGCCTGCCGGGCGCATCGATCGCCACCACGGGCGACGGGCGCTCGCTGGTCTTCTTCGACAGCGGCGACCGGCGGGTGGTGCTGGAGTCGAACGGCCTCGACGGCGCGGCCGAGGCCTCGCTGGCCCGCAGCGTCGCCGACCACCTCGACGCGCAGTAGGCGCCGTCGCTCAAACCGAGGCCGCCGCGGGCGGCAGGTCGACCACCCGCCGGGTGCGGCGGGCGACCACCCGCCGGGTGCGGCGGGCGACCAGGGCGTCGTAGGTGTCCGGTCCTTGGTGGAGGGCCCAGAAGGCGTGGACCAGGGGGAGGTGCCCGGCGGCCACCAACGATGGGTAGTCGACCAGGCGACGGGCGCGGGCCGTGCGCCGGCCCGTCGCCGCGTAGCGGGCCTCCCGCTGCACGTGCTCGTCGAGTGGCCCGAGCCCGTCGGGGCGGTCGAGCATGGGCAGGAACCACGTCGCCCACGAGAACTCGGCCCGCTCGTCGGGGACACTGAACAGCCGCCGGTTGGTGCGGCGCAGGAACGTCTCCACCGCCCGCTCGGGCGGAGCGCCGGTCCGCTCCCGCCACCGGAGCAGGCTGCGGGCCAGGCGGGTGGTGCGGGCCCGGAGCTTGCGGGCGGTGAGAGGAGCCAGCCCCACCATGCTGCGGTCGTACCGGAAGCCCAGGAAATCCCACGCTTCGCCCGGCGCGCTCACCGCCGACTTGGCCTCGTTGACCTCCAGCCCCCGCTCGGCCAGGCGGATCCGCACGAGCCGGTCCAGTTCGGCCAGGTCGGCCGGCGGGGCGAGCACGGCGATGTCGTCGCTGTAGCGGGCGTAGGTGGCGATGGTGCCGATCTCGTGGTCCAGCTCGCGCAGGTAGAGCGTCGCCAGCAGGGGGGCCAGCGGGGTGCCGGCCATCACCCCCTTGCGACCACCGTCGACGACGGTGCCGCCGACGTCGACCCGCCGATCCAGGAGCGCGGCGTGCAACAGGGCGCCGACCGAGCCCGTCGCGAACGGCTCGGGGAGCCGGGCCAGCAGGTCCACGACGTCGATCGAGTTGAAGTAGTCGCGGACGTCGAGCCGCAGGGCGGCCTTGGCCGCCACGTCGCGATCGGCGAGCACGGCCCGAAACGCGGCCCGGGCCCCGCCGCCGGGAAGGAACGACCGGCACCAGGGCGACGCGGCTTCGGCCGCCGCCGGTTGCAGGAGCCGGTTGACGACCCTGAACAGCAGCTCGTCGGGCGCCGGGTACTGGAACACGCGCTTCTTGCGCCCGTCGACCTTGTTGACCCACGCCTCGACCGGCGGCTCCGGTCGGTGGCGACCGGCGAGCACGTCGGCTCCGATCCGCAGGTGGGTGCCGGCGTCGAGGAGGCGCTCGTACTCGTCGAGCCGGTCACGGCGGCGCGGGTGGCGCAGGCGGAACGCCTCGACCGCGGCGACCCAGGGCTCGTCGCCGACCAGCGGTGAGAGCGGAGCGGGAGGGAGGTCGCTTTGAAGCGGCATTGCCGCACTCGGAGGTACGCAGGACATCCGCCTCCAGGGATCGATGGGACATCGTGTCGTGCTGCGCTGCTCCGCCCGGAGGCGCCCGAAGGCATCCCTCCCGCTCGGCGGCGACGCTACCGCGGGTCCGCCCGATCCAGGTTCCAATGGCGCGAGACCGACGCCAGCCACCCGCCGTCGCCCTTCGGGATGAGGGCGAACCGGCTGATCATGCGCTGGCCCCCCTCGTGGTCGCCGTAGAGGAGGTCGACCGTCATGGGCAGGCGGGCCCGGATGGCGTCTGCGACCGGCGCGAACGCGGCGTCGTCCCGGTCGCGGAACGTCCCTTGCCAGAAGCCGACGCCGCCGGCGGGGATGTACAGGTCCCGGGTGAGCCGGCGGAAGTTGTCGGCCCGGGGGCGGTCGGTGGCGCCCCGGAAGAGCTCCGGATGGATCTCCCAGCGGTCGAGCACAGCCAGGCCGTTGCCGACGTTGCGGAGGGCGACGGCCAGGTAGATCGCGTCGTCCGTGGCTTCGGCCACGCCGTGGCCGCCCTCGACCCGCACCCAGTGCTCGTCGGCGAAGCCGACCTTCTCGGGCGGATCGTCCAGCCGGGAGGAGACCAGCACCGGCCGGATCCCGGCCAGCATGGCCCGCTCCCCGGCCCGGGCCGCCCGGTTGGCCGAGCGGACGGAGGCGAAGGTGGCGACGGCCAGGATCAGCGTGCCCCCGGCGGTGGCCAACGACGAGATGGTCGCCCAGTCGGCCACGTCAGGCCACCAGCTCCCGCTGCAGCGGCGTGGGAAAGCGGGGCGTGACGCGGACGTCGCCGATCCACCGGGCGAGGCGGGCCGCCTCCGCCTCGACGGCGCCCGCCACCTCGGCACCGACGTCCTCGAGCAGGCGGAACACCACCTCGCCGGTCTTGCGTTGGGCCCAGCCGCCCACGACGCGGCCGTCGCACCAGACCGTGGGCCCGGCGTTGCCGTTGCGGTCGAACAGGGCGCCGGCGTGGTCGTCCAGATACCAGGCCCGTTGCTGCCACCCCATCGTCGTGGGGTCGAGGCTCGGCAGCAGGGCGATCCAGGGCTCGGGGGCGGGGGCGGGGGCGACGTCGTCGGCCAGCACCACGCCGGTTCCGCCGTCCAGGCCGACCTCCTCGACGTCCAGCGCGGCCAGGGCCTTGCGCACCTGGCCCAGCGTCAGGCCCGTCCACCACTTCACGTCGGCGACGAGGGCCGGGCCGAACGTCCGCAGCCACCGGCCGACGAGCTCGACCCGGGCCTCGTCGGCGCCGAGCACGGGCGCGCCCGCGGGCAGCCACGCCGACATCGGCGACCACCGGTACTGGCTGCTGGTCCAGCTGCCGCGGGGCCGTCCCCGCACGACGCGTTGCTCGGTGGAGAGCAAAAAGAGCACGCGGGTGGTCATGCCGATCGGCCCCTCCCACTTCGTGCCCTGCCCGACGCGGAGCTGGCGGGCCAGGCCGGGCACGAGCTTGGACAGCTCGGTGCCGGTGACCTGGCCCCGCTCGGCGATGGCGGCGACGGTGGCCTCCTCCAGCGACCGCAGGTGGGCGTCCGGGTCGGGCTCGCCGTCCTGCTCCAGCCAGTGCAGCGTCCGCCGGCGCTGCGCGGCGACCAGGGCGTCCGTGCAGGCGGCCTGGACGACCGGCACCAGGTCGACGGGGACAACGAACATGGTCCGGCGCATGCACAGGGTCCGGACCAGCGCCCGCTGCTCGTAGAGCGCGTCCTCGACGGCGGCCGCGGTCGGATGTCGCATGCGGGCCCGGGCCGACAGGAACACGCTGGCCGGATCGGTGCCGTGAAGGCCGACGAGGTCGCCGGCGATGGCGACCACGTCGTCGGTCTGCGCCGCCCCGACGAGGTGGTGGCGGCCGGCCAGGCGGGCTCTGCGCTCTTCCACGGACATGCGGCGCACGCCCGGCACTCTGCCACGGCCTTCCGCTGCCCCGGCGCCTTGCCGTCGCCGGGGCGGCGGGGCAGCGTGGAGCCGATGGCTCAACCGGGCGTACAGCTGGCACAGGTGAACGTCGCCCTGCCGCGGGCGCCGCTCGACTCGCCCGCCATGGCCGCGTTCGTGCGTGTGCTCGACGACGTCAACTGGCTGGCCGATACGAGCCCGGGCTTCGTGTGGCGGCGCCGGCCTGAGCATGGCCCGGTCATCCTGGCCCCGATCGAGGGCGACGAGGTCATCGTCACCCTGTCGACGTGGACCGACTTCGAGTCGCTGCAGCGCTACGTCTACCGCACCGCCCACGGACTCTTCATGCGCCGGGGCCGAGCCAACTGGTTCTCCCCGCTGTCCGGTTTCACCACCGCGATGTGGTGGGTGGACGAGGGGGACCAGCCCGAGGTGGACGAGGGGCTCGACCGCCTCCGGCACCTGCGCCGGCAGGGGCCGACGCCGACCGCGTTTTCCCTGCGCCGCCAGTTCGACCCCAGCCCGTCCGGCCGGGGCTAGCCGACGAACCCCTCAGCTTCCGGCGAGCAGGGCCCAGTGGGGTACGCCGCCGAAGTCCCGGCGGCGCCAGTCGATGTCGTGGAAGCCGACCGACTGCATCGTCAGCCCGACGTCGTCCAGCCACGGTGGTGGGCCGGTGTCGGACGCCGGGAGGTCGTCGCTGCGCCCCATCAGCACGACGGCGACCCGTCCGCCGGGCCGCAGCACGCGGTGCATGTCGCCGAGGCCGGCTGCGGGCGAGGGCCAGAACTGGAGGGAGTTGACGGTCGCCGCCCTGGTGAACCGCCCGTCGGCGAAGGGGAGGGCCGCCGCGTCGGCGTGGTGGATGGACACTCGACCCTTTCCGATGGCCAGGCGGTTGCGACGCCGGGCCTGGCGCACCATCTCGGCTGAGCCGTCGACACCTGCGACGACGCCCTCGGGCGCGGCCGCAGCCGCCGCCGCGACCGCAACGCCAGGCCCGCACCCCACGTCGAGCACCCGATCCTGTCGCCCGACGTCGAGGAGCTCGACCACCCAGTGGTTGGCTTCAGCGGTGAGCCGGGCCATCACCGCGCCGGTGATCCGGCCGACGACGCCGGACGCGGCCTCCATCTGTCGTGGGAGTACGCCTCGCGGCCCCAAACCTGCACCGCCTGCTTCCCACGTCGAAGGATGATCGTGCGGGCCGGACTGTAGAGGGCCGGGGCCTCGCCGGCCAGTATCGAGCGGAAACGACCCTTAGGAGCGGGCCTCCTGGGCGACCGACGCCTCGCGGCCGACGCCAGCGGTGACGCCGCGCCGCCACGCCGCGCACCGGGCGTGGGTCGCCGCGACCTGGGCCGCCCATTCGTCCTCCAGCCTGGCCTGCGGGTCGATGGTGGTGCCCGGCCCGGGCGAGAACAGGCTCTCGTGGCCGTCGGCCCACCGAACCCGGTACCGGTTCGGCCCGTGACCGGTGACGACCTCCACGATCTCGCCCACCCTGGGCGCCGTTCCCGGCCTCCCGGACGACACGATCAACCGGTCAGCGATTCGTCCTTGCACTCCGACCTCCGACATCGGGTTGACGGCGCCCGCGTGGCGGCGGGCTTCGCCGTGGCGGGCGACGCGCCCCCCTGGCGCATTTGTCGGCACATCGGGTCCCAACCTTGAGCGCTCGGGCGGAGCGGCGGGCGGACGTGTCTAGTCTTCCCTGATGCCCGAGAAGATCGTTGCGGCAGCTGACGGATCGCTGAACGTCCCCGACGAGCCGATCATCCCGTTCATCCGGGGGGACGGCACCGGCGTCGACATCTGGCCCGCGTCGCAGCTGGTGCTCGACGCCGCCGTCGGCCGCCACGGCAAGCGGATCGCCTGGCTCGAGGTGCTCGCCGGGCAGAAGGCGTTCGACGAGACCGGGTCGTGGCTGCCCGACGAGACGGTCGCCTCCTTCGAGGAGCACGTCGTGGGGATCAAGGGGCCGCTGACCACGCCGGTCGGCGGAGGGATCCGCAGCCTCAACGTCGCCCTCCGCCAGCTCCTCGACCTGTACGTGTGCCTGCGGCCCGTGCGGTGGTTCGCCGGCGTCCCGTCCCCGGTGAAGCACCCGGAGAAGGTCGACATGGTGATCTTCCGGGAGAACACCGAAGACGTGTACGCGGGGATGGAGCTGGAACAGGGCACCCCCGAGGCGGCCAAGCTCATCGAGTTCTGCCAGTCCCAGTACGGCTGGAGCATCCGCCCCGACTCCGGCCTGGGGCTCAAGCCGGTGTCGATCACCGGGTCGAAGCGCCTGATCCGTGCCGCTCTCGAGTACGCGGTGCGCAAGGGCCGCCGATCGGTCACGCTCGTCCACAAGGGGAACATCCAGAAGTTCACCGAGGGGGCGTTCCGGGCGTGGGGCTACGAGCTCGTGCGGGAGGAGTTCGCCGACGTGGCCGTCGGCTGGGACGACTGCGGCGGCAAGCCAGGCGACAAGATCCTGGTGAAGGACGTGATCGCCGACATCTTCCTCCAGCAGGTCCTGACCCGCCCGGAGGACTTCGACGTCATCGCCACCACCAACCTGAACGGCGACTACGCGTCGGACGCCCTGGCCGCCCAGGTCGGCGGGATCGGCATCGCCCCGGGGGCCAACATCAACTACGTGACGGGCGCCGGCATCTTCGAGGCCACCCACGGGACCGCGCCGAAGTACGCCGGCCAGGACAAGGTCAACCCCGGGTCGCTGCTGCTCTCGGGCGTGCTCATGCTCGAACACCTCGGCTGGCAGGACGCGGCCGACGACATCGTCCGGGCCCTCGAGGCGACGATCGCCGACCGCATCGTCACCTACGACTTCGCCCGGCTCACCGAGGGGGCGACGGAGGTGAAGACCTCCGAGTTCGCCGCCGCGATCGTCGAACGGCTGTGAGGCCGGCGCGCAGATGAAGGTCAGCGTCGCCGGGGCCGGGTTCTACGGGTCGACGTTGGCCCAGCGCATCGCCGAGGCGGGTTACGTCGACGAGGTCGTGCTCACGGACATCGTGGAAGGTCGTCCGCAGGGCCTGGCCCTCGACCTGATGCAGAGCCGGCCCGTCGCCCGGTTCGAGACGAGGGTGACCGGCACGAACGGCTACGCCGAGACCGCCGGCTCCGACATCTGCGTGATCACAGCCGGCCTGCCCCGAAAGCCGGGCATGAGCCGGATGGACCTGCTCGAGACCAACGCCCGGATCGTGGCCGACGTGACCGCCAAGCTGGTGGCGGAGTCCCCCGACGCCGTCCTGATCGTCGTCTCGAACCCGCTCGACGAGATGACCGCGCTGGCGGCCGCCGTCTCCGGCCTGCCCCGGAACCGGGTCATGGGCCAGGCGGGAATGCTCGACAGCGCCCGCTTCCGCCACTTCGTCGCCGAGCGCCTCGGGGTGCCGACCCACGAGGTCACGGCCATCACCCTCGGCTCCCACGGCGACACCATGGTGCCGGTCCCGTCCCAGGCCCTGGTGGGCGACCGGCCCCTGACCGAGGTGCTGGACGCGGCCGCCATCGAGGAGATCGTCCAGCGCACCCGCGACGGGGGCGCCGAGGTCGTGGCCCTGCTGAAGACGGGCTCGGCCTACTTCGCCCCGGCCGCGGCGGCCGAGAACATGGTCCGCGCCGTTGCCGACAACACCCACGAGCTGCAGCCGGTGAGCGCCTGGGTCGACGGCCCCTACGGGATCCGGGGCGTGTACCTCGGCGTGCCCGCAGCCCTCGGCCGCAACGGCGTGGAGGCGGTGGTGGAGCTGCCGCTGGCCGACGAGGAGCTGGCCGCCCTGCGAGCCGCGGCCGACGCCGTGCGAGCCAAGCAGGCCGAGGTCATCGCCCTACTTCCCTGAGTCGCCCTACTTCCCTGGGTCGCCCTACTTCCCTGAGTCGGTCGCCGTCTCCCGGCCCCGGGACCGCAGCATCACGATCAGCGGGGCCATGACGAACCCCACGCCGGCGAGGGGCAGCAACAGGATGGAGAACGTCCGCAACGCCTCCGAGCCCGACATGACGCTGAAGAAGAACATCCCCACCGCGGCGATGACGAGCAGGACCGGTGTCATCACCAGCATGTCGGCGGGCGTGCGGGCCACGGGTGCGTACGGCTCGTCGCTCAGGTCCTCGGGGTCGGCATCCTCGGTGTCCCAGTGCAGCGGCTGCCAGCCGCGCTCCGCTCCCGCCGCCGGGTCCGCGTCGGCGGTGGGGCCGGGGCCGGAGCCCGTCCCGGCGTGGGGCCGCAGCATGGACGCGTCGTAGCTCCTCCGGCGGTCCGGGTCGCTCAGGACCTCCCACGCACCGTTGATCGCCGCCATCATCGCCATGTCGGCGTCCGGCGCGACGTCGGGATGGTGCCGGAGCGCCAGCAGGCGGTAGGCCCGCTGGACCTCTTCGACGGTGGCGTCCGGGTCGACCCCGAGCAGCTCGTAGTGGCTGGCCACGGTCAGTACGTGGTCCCCTCGGCCAGGCCGGCGAGCGCCGGGCCCAGGGCGGCGACGGCCTCCTGGTTGGCGACCAGGCTGCTGACCGGGCCGACGAGGTGGAGCCGACCGGCGGCGAAGGCGGCGGCCGGGCTGAGCACCCCCCGGCTGATCGCCGCCGCGGTGGCGTAGTCCTGGACGACCTCGACGTCGGCGGCCCCCGGGCCCGGCTCGACGGTGGCCGCGCCGTTCCCGAGGCGCAGCGTGTACTCGACGTCGCCGTCCGGGCCGCCGGTCACCCGCTGGTGGATGCTCACCGCCGGCGTCCCGGGAGGTGGCGCGGCGGCCACGGCGGCGGCCAGGCGCTCGAGCCACTCGCTGCTCAGGAACCTCACAGGTCCATTCTCGCCCATTACGGTCCGCGGGATGCAGGGGTACCGGGCCGAGCGGCCCGCAGTCGTCGCGGCCGACGAGGGTCGCCACCCGCCCGGCCCGGGACGGGCGTGGGAGGAGTCGTGGTACCTCGACTTCGCCGCGGCCGACGGGTCGCTGGGAGGGTACGTCCGGCTGGCCCTGCGGCCGGGGGACCGGGTGGCCTGGTTCTGGGCCGGCGTGGTCGGTGCCGGGCCCCGGCTGGTCACGGTGCGCGACGACGAAGTGCCGCCTCCGTCCGGCCGGGCGCTCGAGGTGCGGGCCTCGGGACTGTGGACGGAGCTGGTCTGCGAGACACCGATGGAGCACTGGAGCGTGGGGCTCGAGGCGTTCGGCGTCGCCCTCGACGACCCGCTCGAGGCGTGGGGCCAGGAGCGGGGGGACCCCTGCGCGCTCGGGCTGGACGTGGAGTGGGAGGCGCTCGGCCCGCCCTCGCCGTGGCCCGGCGGCGGCGCGGTGGGGTACTCGCAGGCCTGCGCCGTCTCGGGCGACCTGCTCGTCGGGACCCGCCGGGTCCAGCTCGACTGCACCGGCGTCCGCGCCCACCTCTGGGGCGACCGGGACTGGGGCGCGCCGTCGTCGTGGGCCGCCGGGGTGCTGGCCGACGGGACCGCGTTCAGCGCGACCGGCCCGTCCGGGGACGCGTCCCTCGCCGTCGACGCCGACGGCCTGCTCGTCTCGGGAGAGATCCGCACGCCAGCGTCGGACGGGTCGGACGGGTCGGACGGGCCGGACCTGTCGGCCACCGCGCTGGCCCATGCGCCGGTTCTCGTCCCGGGTCGCGGCCGCCTGGCCCGGGCCCTGTGCCGCTACGACGCCGCCGATGGGCGGCGGGGCTTCGGGTGGGCCGAGCGCCTGGGCGGGTGACGGCAGTCGGTCCCCGCAGCCGGCTCAGGCCTGGTGGAGACCGCCGGTCAGGGCCTGGAGGTCGGCCGGCGACATCGTCCCGGTCATCTGCACGAACGTGTCGGTCCCCGGATGGGCGGCGACGATGGGGCCGATCGACGAGAGCATGAGCTGGGCCGACCCCAGGGGCCCGAGGTCCACAGGGTCGCCGGCGGAGGCGGCCGAGCTGATGTCGGGCTCGCTCTCGGTGGCGCCCTGGCGGACGACGAGGATGTCGTTGCCCTTGACGTAGAGGTCGACGTAGCTGGACAGGGGGTCGCCCGCGCCCTGCGTCGCCTGGTTCGGGCTCAGGAGCTGGTAGCGGCCGGTGTGGTCGAACCCGGCCGGGGCGGGGTCGAGCTGCCAGTACCCCGGCGCCGGCGAAGCGTTGACGTCGAGCGGGGTCAGGACGGAGCCGCCCTGGTCGAAGCCGACGGGCGGGCCGGTGATGGCGAAGGTGGTCGGCTCGAACCCGGGGTCGTTGACCAGCTCGGTGGCGGTCAGCCGCTGGGTCAGCTTGCCGCCGACCACCGTGACCTCCTCGAGCGGCAGGCCGTCGGAGTTGATGCAGGCGTCGGCGTAGTCGGTGGCGGTCGGAGCGGTGATCTTGAGGCTCTGCAGCGGCGAGCCGGTCCGGTACACCTGGCAGTCCTGGCCGAGGGTGTGGCGTCGCTCGCGCAGGACGAACAGGCCCTTGGACACCAGGGTGTCGATCGACGTGCCGATCCGCACGTCGCCGAAGGCGACCGCCGGCGCGTCTCCGGAGACCTGTTCGGTTCCGGTCTGGTCGTTGTTCGAGTACAGGCCCAGCATCGAGCGGCCCTCGAACTGCAGGGCACCGGACGGCGTCGTGCCTTCACGGATGGCCACCCGGCCGTTGAACGGCCGCTGGACGGTGACGTCCTCGGTGGAGCGCGTGACCTTGGCCCCGTCGTAGGACTCGGCCTGGTACAGGGCGTGGTAGCCCCCCGGCGTCCCGCTCATCCCCAGCGGGCCGCTGGCGTCCGACACCAGGGCCGCGTGCAGGACGGGCGACGGTGCACCCGGCTTGGGCCGGAACTCGATGAAGGCGAGCACGGCCCCGGCGACCACGACGACGGCGAGGCTGCCGGCCAGGACCCGGCGACGGCGCTGGCGGCGGACCGCCCGCCGTGCGGCTGCCGACCGGGCCGCGGTCTGATCGCGCCGGCGCTGCAGCGCGGCTCGCCGGCGGTCGGTGCGGGTGGCGGAGGCTCGGCGTGCTGTCTTCGGGGGCACCGGGGCACCCTTACAGATCTTCCTGAGGAATACCGGTGAACGGCCAGTGACCGACCTGGACGGAGCCAGGACGTCCGGGCTCAGGGACCGCTCAGGGACTGAACGCGGGGTCCCTGGACGGCAGGTCGGCGAGGACGCCGGCGGCCGGAAACGCGCCGGCGGCGACCGTGGTCGGAACCGGCAGGCGGAACTCCACCGCGTCGTGGATGGCGTTCCAGGCCGGTTGGTTGGCCGCCTGCCACGACCAGAACGACACGCCGGCGGCGCCGTGGCTCTCGGCCGCCCGCATGAACCGGAACAGCTCCTCGGGCGGCGGCACGCCCTTGCGCCCGCCCTCGGGCGACCCGTCGTAGGCCTGGCCGACCGGGTACAGCGGCTTGTGGAACTGCGACAGCGTGGCGAGGGCGCCGATCACGTCGGTGTCCGGCTGCCGGTCGAGCCAGTAGACCATGGGGGCGATGGCGTCGTAGCCGGCGACGATGTCGGCGTACGGGTAGGTCGGCCGCTCCTTGGCCGGCCGGGGCACGGTGACGATGAGCGGGTAGTCGGCCCCGGCCACGTCCCGCAGGGCCGTGCCGTAGCGCCGGGCCGCGTCGGGGGTGAGGTGGGTGCCCTCGGCCGGGCTCTCGATGTCGGGCGAGAAGGCGTCGACGCGGTCGCCGGTCGGGGTCCGGTAGCGGATCATCGCCGTCGCCCGCTGGATGTCGGTCTCCACCGGATCGAGCTTGGGGAAGTCCCAGCCGATGACCTTGATTCCCGCGGCGTGGGCCGCAGGCAGGAGGCGGTCGAGGAAGGCGGCGGCGTTGAAGCCGTCCCAGGCCGAGCCCATCCGGACCCACAGGTGGGTCAGGCCCGTCGCCTTGGCCCGAGCCACGATGGCGGCGGCGTTGCCGCCCTCGGTCTTGGCCGGTTCGTAGATCCACATCCCCTTGCCGCTCGGCAGCCACTTGGCCGCCACCGGCTGCGGCGCGAGCACGGCCGCCGGCGCGGACGGCGCCGTCACCGGGCCGCTGCCGGCCGGCAGGTTGAGCACCGCCGAGACCGGCGGGCCCACCGCGGGAACGGCCGGGCCGGCCGGGGCCGTGGTCGCCACCGCAGGAAGGGGTGCCCCGCCGGTCATCGCCGGCCCGACCGGCGCCACGGCGACCGATGGAGCAGGCGACACCGGCAGGGCTGCGGTTGCGACGGCGGAGGCGGAGGCGACCGGTGCAGGTCGGTCCGGGAGGTCCGGCGGGACCGTCTGGTCGCTCGCCCGCGGGCCGAGGACGGGGCCTGGTGGCCCGGCGGCCGCGGCGGTGGGGCTCAGCCCGGGCACGAGGTGGCTCGCGGCACTGGCCGCCACGACCAGCGCCAAGAGGAAGGCGAAGACGGTGTCGATGGTCGCGACGGGGCGCTGTCGGAAGTTGCGGGGCACAGGTCACCTCTGTCGCGCCGAACCCCGTGGCGCCGCCTCCGGCCGCCCCGAGCCCCAGCCCGAAAAAAATCTTCCCCTTTTCGGTTTGAACTTCAGCGATCCAGGGAAGAACCGTATGTTCCGGCCGGAAGTATACGGCACCTTTCGCGGTGCTCCGACACACGCGTGCCCTGGTCGGGGCGATACGAGCGGGTGACGCGACGAGGCCCCGGCCGGTGGCCGGGGCCTCGTCATGGAACCGTGTGGGTGGTTCGGTCAGCCGGTGATCACGGGCACGGTGCACCCGCTGGCCACCAGCGCCGGCGTCAGCGAGGCGCGGGCCGCCGGGTTGGCCAGGTAGGCCTGCAGCAGCGAGGCGCACGCCGACGTGGCCGGGTTGACGGTCGTCGACGTGCTGGTGGGGGGCGCGGAGGTGGATGTCGACGTGGATGAGGTCGACGTCGAGGTGGACGTGGAGGTCGACGTCGAGGTCGTGCCCTGACCCGGCACCTGGCAGCCGAACGCGACGAGGAGCGGCAGGATCTGCGCCTGGCCGGCCGGGTTCGCCAGGTAGTTCTGCTGGAGGGTCGCGCAGCTCGACGTGCTCGGGGTCACCGTCGTGGGAGTGGTGCTGGTCGGGGAGGTCGAGCTGGTGGACGGCGACGAGGTGGTCGAGTCGACCGACGGAATGCTGCAGCCCAGCGACTGCAGGGACGGCAGCAGCTGGGTTCGGGCCGAAGGATTGGCCACGTAGATCTGTTGCAGGCCCGGGCAGGCCTGGTTCTCCGCCTCTGCGGGCAGGTTGAAGAGCACGCCGGCGGCGACAGCGGCCGCCGCCGCCACGGCGAGTGCACGGCGCGTCATTCGAGAGGGAGTTCGCATGGTCCTGTCAGGGTCCTTCCGGCCATGGCCCGCCCCGCGCAGGCCTTCGCCCGTAGCCTACTTCTGCGACGCACCCGGCCGCAGGACCGCCCGCTTCACTTCCTGGATCGCCTCGGTGACCTTGATACCCCGGGGGCAGGCGTCGGTGCAGTTGAACGCAGTCCGGCACCGCCAGACGCCCGACTGCTCGTCCAGGATGTGGAGGCGCTCGGCGCCGGCCTCGTCGCGAGAGTCGAACACGAAACGGTGGGCGTTGACGATGGCGGCCGGCCCGACGTAGGTCCCGTTGGCCCAGTAGATCGGGCACGACGTGGTGCAGGCCGCGCAGAGGATGCACTTGGTGGTGTCGTCGAAGCGGGCCCGCTGCTCGGGGGACTGGAGGCGTTCGGTGTCGCCCGGGTCGGTGTCGTTGACCAGCCAGGGCATCACCGAGCGGTACTGCGCGAAGAACGCGTCCATGTCGACGACCAGGTCCTTCAGGACCGGCAGGCCGCGCAGCGGCTCGACGGTGATGGTGGAACCGACGTCGCGCACGAGCAGGACGCAGGCCAGCCGGTTGTGGCCGTTGATGACCATGGCGTCGGAGCCGCACACCCCGTGGGCGCAGGACCGGCGAAAGGCCAGGCTGCCGTCCTGGTACCACCGGACCTGGTGGAGGGCGTCGAGCACCCGGTCGCCCTCGTCGACCTCGACGCCGTAGCGCTCCCAGTGGGGCCCGTCGTCGCGTTCGGGGTCGAACCGCTTGATCGTCAGGTCGACGTGCATCGCAGCCTTTCAGCCACCTCAGTACTTCCGTTCCATGGGCAGGTAGGGGCCGTCCGCCACCGGCTTGTAGCCGAGGCGGATGGACCCGTCGGGCTGGCGGAAGGCCAGGCTGTGGCGCATCCAGTTGGCGTCGTCGCGCAGCGGGTGGTCGTCGCGGAAGTGGCCGCCTCTGCTCTCCGTTCGGGCCAGGGCCGCAGCCACCAGCGCCTGGGCCACGTCGAGCAGGTATCCCAGCTCCAGGGCCTCCGACAGCTCGTAGTTGAACCGCCGGCTCTGGTCGGACACGGCGACGTCGCGGTACCGCCGGCGCAGGTTGTCGATCGTGGCCGAGACGGCGCGCAGGCTCTCGTCGGTCCGGAACACGGAGGCGCTGAGCGTCATCTGCTCCTGCAGCTCGGCCCGGATGTCCGCCGCCCGCTCGCGGCCGTCGCCTCCGAGGAGGCCCGTGATCGTGGCCGCGACCCCGTCCTCGAAACCGGGGGCGAGGCCGGCCGGCTCGCGGCTGACGACGAACGCGGCCATGGCCGCGCCGCCCCGGCGACCGAACACGACGATGTCGAGCAGGGAGTTCGTCCCGAGGCGGTTGGCGCCGTGGACCGACACGCAGGCGCACTCCCCGGCGGCGTAGAGGCCCGGGGCGATGGTGCCCTCGGCGTCGAGCACGACCTCGGCCGACACGTTGGTCGGGATGCCGCCCATGGCGTAGTGGGCCGTGGGCTGGATCGGGATGAGGTCGGTCTTGGGCTCGATGCCGAGGTACGTCCGCACGAACTCGGCGATGTCGGGGAGCTTCTCGTCGATCTGCTCCGGTGGCAGGTGGGTCAGATCCAGGTGGAGGTAGTCCTGGTTGGGCCCGCACCCCTTGCCCTGGCGGATCTCGGTAAGCATGGCCCGGCTGACCATGTCCCGGGGCGCCAGGTCCTTGACCGTGGGCGCGTAGCGCTCCATGAACCGCTCGCCCTCCGCGTTGCGCAGAATTCCGCCCTCGCCCCGGGCCGCCTCCGAGAGGAGGATGCCGAGCTTGTTGATCCCCGTCGGGTGGAACTGGAAGAACTCCATGTCCTCCAGCGGCACGCCGCGCCGCCAGAGGAGGCCGGGCCCGTCGCCGGTGAGCGTGTGGGCGTTGGACGAAACCTTGAAGATGCGGCCGAACCCGCCGGTGGCGAAGAGCGCCGCGCTGCACTCGAAGACGTGGAGGTCGCCGGTGGCCAACTCGGAGGCGACCACGCCGGCGACGCCGCGCCGGGGGTCGTCGCCGACGAAGGCCACGTCCAGCACCTGGAACTCGTCGAAGAAGACCACGCCTCGGGCCACGCACTGCTGGTAGAGCGTCTGCAGGATCATGTGGCCGGTGCGGTCGGCGGCGTAACAGGCGCGCTTGACCGGGGCCTCGCCGTGGTTGCGGGTGTGGCCGCCGAAGCGGCGCTGGTCGATCCGGCCCTCGGGCGTGCGGTTGAACGGCAGGCCGAAGTGCTCGAGCTCGATGACGGCGTCGACGGCCTCCCGGCACATGATCTCCGCCGCGGGCTGGTCGACCAGGTAGTCGCCGCCCTTGACCGTGTCGAAGGCGTGCCACTCCCAGGAGTCCTCCTCCACGTTGGCCAGGGCCGCGCACATGCCCCCCTGGGCCGCGCCGGTGTGGGAGCGGGTGGGGTACAGCTTCGAGATCACCGCCACCTGGCACTTGCCCGCGGTCTCGATGGCCGCCCGCAGGCCGGCCCCACCCGCGCCGACGATGACCGCGTCGAACCTGTGCCGGTGGATGTCCACCGGTCCATCCTCTCGCGCGCCGACGGCCGACCGGGACCGTCAGGGCAACGGGCGGTCCACGAGGGCCGTAGGGGATCTCGGGCACCGTCGCCCTCGCCACCGAATACCGTGAGGACATGAGTCGCGTCCAGGATCCGGACCTGGTGCACGCCCGGCGGTGGGCGATCCTCGGGGTCCTCAACCTCAGCCTGGTGATCATCGTCGCCGGCAACGCCTCACTCAACGTCGCCCTGCCGACCATCGTGCGCGACCTGCACGCCAGCAGCTCGCAGCTCGAGTGGATGGTGGCGGCCTACTCCCTGGTCTTCGCCGGCCTGGTGCTACCCATGGGCGCGCTGGGCGACCGCTTCGGCCGCAAGGGCTTGCTGCAGGCGGGGCTGGCGACGTTCCTCCTCGGCGCCCTCGGGGGCAGCTTCGCCACCGCGCCGTGGCACGTGATCGCCACCCGCATGGTCATGGGCGTCGGGGCGGCGATGATCATGCCCGCCACCCTGTCGATCGTGACGAACGTCTTCCCGCCCCACGAGCGGTCGCGGGCCATCGCCATCTGGGCCGGCTTCGCCGGTGCGGGCATCTGCGTGGGCCCCCTGGCCAGCGGCTTCCTGCTCGACCACTTCTGGTTCGGGTCGATCTTCCTGCTGAACGTGCCGATCATCGCCGTGGCCCTGGCGACGGGGGCGGCCATCGTCCCCTCGTCGCGCGACCCGGAGCACGGCACGCTCGACCCCGTCGGCGGCCTGCTGTCGATGGTGGGCCTGGCCGCCCTGCTCTACGCCATCATCCAGGCGCCCGACCGGGGTTGGACCGATCCGTTGATCCTGGCCGGCTTCGTGGTCGCCGTCGTGGTCCTGTACGGGTTCGTGGCCTGGGAGCGCTGCAGCGACCACCCCATGCTGCCCATCGGCCAGTTCCACGACCGCCGCTTCGCGTCGGGCGCGGGCAGCATCGCCCTCACCTTCTTCGCCATGTTCGGGCTCTTCTTCGTGGCCACCCAGTACCTGCAGTTCGTCCTCGGGTACTCGCCGGTGACCGCGGGGGCGGCGACGCTGCCGCTGGCTGCCACCATGATCGTCGCCGCCCCTCGCAGCGCGGGGCTCGCCGAGCGGTTCGGGCGAAACCGGGTGATCGCCGCCGGCCTCGGCCTCATCGTGGTGGGGATGCTGGTGATGGCTGTGCTCACCGTGTCGAGCGGCTACCCGCCAATGGCCCTGGCCCTGCTGCTGTTCGGCGCCGGCATGGGCCTGGCCAACGCGCCGGCCACCGGGGCGATCATGGAATCGATGCCCTTCGGCAAGCTGGGTGTCGGCTCCGCGGTGAACGACACCACTCGTGAGGTGGGCGGCAGCCTGGGGGTCGCGGTGCTCGGCAGCCTGCTCGCGACCGGGTACCGCCACCACCTGGCCGCCCGGCTCGCGGGGGCGCCGCAGCCACTGGCCGCGGCGGCCCGCCAGTCGCTGGGCGGCGCCCTTCAGGCCAGCCGGGGCCAGCCCGGTTTGTTGGGCGCACCGCTGGCTCAGGCGGCCCGGCAGGCGTTCGTCAGCGGGATGGGGGCGGTGTTCCTGGCTGGCGCAGCGGTCGCCGCAGGGACCGCGGTCCTGGTCCTGTTGGCCATGCCCGGCCGGCGCCTCCCCCGCCCGGAGTCGTTGCCGGAGGAGACCGCCGGTGAGACTCCGGAGGTGCTGCCGGCGTGAGTCAGCCCTTGCTGAGGTAGGCGTCGCGCAGGACGCTCGTCTCCAGCTCCATGTCCTGCAGGCGACGCTTGACGACGTCGCCCACGCTGACGATCCCGCAGAGGCGGCCGTTCTCCACGACCGGGAGGTGGCGGTTGCGGGTGCGGGTCATCTGGCTCATCACGGACACGAGCGAGTCGTCGGGGGAGCAGACCGGAACGCCCCGGGACATCACCGCGGCCACCCCCATCTCCAGCAGGTCGGCGCCGTAGCGGGTCAGGCCCCGGACGACGTCGCGCTCCGACAGCAGGCCCTCGACGTGCTCGCCGTCGCGGGAAACGACGAGCGCGCCGACGTTCTGGAGGCGCATGCGGTGAACGGCGAGCAGGACCTTGGCGTCCGGCCGGATCGTCTCGACCAGCCGGCCCTTGTCGTCAAGGATGACGTCGACGTTCACGCTGGGGCCTTGGCCGCCACCCCCACCGTCGACACGGGGAGCCCGAAGGTCCGGGAGATGCGGTGGAACTGGCACGCTCCGGCGGCGAGGCACTCCTTCAGCCGGCCGAGCGACGGATCTCCCAGAAGCGTCCGGTTGGCCACGACGAGATAGCGGCGCATGCGGCCCCCTCTCCCTCACCCCGATCGTACGCTCGCGACCGCCGTTCGTACAGCGTTCTCTTGGGCCTGATGACGGTCCGTCAGGTGCTGGTCAGGGGCCCCTGGAGGACGGCGTCGAGGGTGAAGCGGCCGGCGGCCGGCGTGAGCGAGACGGTGTAGGGCCCGTCGCCGAACTGGATGGCCGTCGCCGGCTTCGTGGCCTTGTTGTCGCGAACCTGGAGCTGCCCGCTGGCCGACACCTTCCCCGGGCCGGTGAGGTCGACCTTCGCCGGCGGGATCTTCACGACCACCCCACCCGTGGAGGTGATGACCGACTGGGAGTCGGCGGTGAAGTCGACGGAGTCCTTCGGCGTGGCCAGGCCTCCGAGCCCCACCGCCACCGATGCGCCTGCGTGGTAGTTGCCCGGCTTGAGCGGGCGCGAGTCGCCGTCGACGGTCCAGCTGGAGCCGGTGGAGTCGATGTCGACCTTCGTCCCGCCCAGGTCGATGGCCCCGCCGTCGCCGGTGATGGGCAGCGGGGTGCCACCGCCCCATGCGATCGACGTCCGCTTGCCGGCGACCAGCACGTTCACGATGGTGGCCTTGCCCGTGCCCCGCTCGACGGCGGTCAGGGTGAACGGGGCCGGGATCGGCGCCCCCTCGGCGCCCTCGGCGGTGAGCTTGTCGACGGTGCCCTTGACGAACGCCTGGCCCGGCGCGGGCGCAGGCCCGGCCGGGACGGTCGGCCTCGGGGCGACGGTCACCGGCGTGCCGCCCTTGAACCGGTCGAGGGCGGTGGTGTGGTCGGCGGTGAGCCGGACACCGCCGGCGACGGCGGCCGCGCTGAGCAGCAGCGCGGCGAAGTAGGCGAGAACCCGTTCCATCGGGCCAAGGGTACGGTGGGCTGCATGTCCAGGCCTGCCACCCTCGGCCAACTTCGCGAATCCGGCTGGCAGTCGGTACCGGTCAAAGAGGAGGTTCGGCGCAACGTCGCCGCCCGCATCGCCGCCGGCCGGCCCATCGTCACCGGTGTCGTCGGCTACGACGACACGGTCCTGCCCCAGCTCGAGAACGCCCTCCTGGCCGGCCACGACACGATCTTCCTGGGCGAGCGGGGCCAGGCCAAGACCCGCATCATCCGCTCCCTGACCGAGCTGCTCGACGAGTGGATGCCGGTCGTCGCCGGCTCGGAGATCAACGACGACCCCTACGAGCCCGTCTCGCGCCACGCCCGTGACCTCGTGCGCGACCACGGCGAGGACACGCCGATCGAGTGGGTCCACCGCTCCACCCGCTTCGGCGAGAAGCTGGCCACGCCCGACACGTCCATCGCCGACCTGATCGGCGAGGTCGACCCGATCAAGGTCGCCGAGGGCCGGTACCTGTCCGACGAGCTGACCCTGCACTACGGGCTCGTGCCCCGGACCAACCGGGGGATCTTCGCCATCAACGAGCTGCCGGACCTGGCAGAGCGCATCCAGGTCGGCCTGCTGAACGTGCTCGAGGAGCGCGACATCCAGGTCCGCGGCTACAAGATCCGCCTGCCCCTGGACCTGATGCTCGTGGCCTCGGCCAACCCCGAGGACTACACCAACCGGGGCCGGATCATCACGCCGCTGAAGGACCGCTTCGGCGCCCAGATCCGCACGCACTACCCGCTCGACACCGACCAGGAGCTGGCCGTCGTCCGCCAGGAGGCCCGACCCCTCGACGGCGCCGCCGTCGGCGTCCCCGGGCTGCGGGTCGACATGCCCGACCACCTGGCCCAGATCATCGCCACCGTCAGCCACGAGGCCCGGCGCAGTCCCCACGTCAACCAGCGCTCGGGCGTGTCCGTGCGCCTCACCATCGCCAACTACGAGACGGTCGTGGCCAACGCCACCCGCCGCGCCCTGCGCCTGGGCGAGAAGGTGGTGGTGCCGCGGGTCAGCGACCTGGACGCGCTGCCCGCCTCGACCGCGGGCAAGGTCGAGATCGAGACGATGGACGAGGGCGACGACGGTGCCGTGCTCGACCGCATCGTGAAGTCGTCGATCCTGGCCGTCTTCCGCCAGCGGTGCCCGATCGAGCGCTTCCGTGACGTGCTGGCCGAGTTCGACGGCGGGACGATCGTGCACACCGGCGACGACGTCGCCTCGGGCGACTACGTCCGCGCCCTCGCCACGCTGCCCGCCCTGCGCTCCGCCGTGCTGCCGCTGGCCGGCAGCGAGAACCCGGCCGCAGTCGCCAGCGCGGTCGAGCTGGTGCTCGAGGGCCTGCACCTGTCCCGCCGCCTCAACAAGGACGCGGCCGGCAGCCGGGCCACGTACCGGGGCCGGGGATAGGCCATGCCGGGCCGGTTCCGGTATTCGAGGTGGGACGGCACCCAGACCGGCTTCGACCTCGACGCGGACGAGGTGCTGGCCCAGGTCACCGACGACCTCGTGTACCACGGCGACATGAACGCGGCCCTGCGGCGCATGCTGCAGGAGGGCCTGAAGGACCGCAACGGCGAGCGCATCGCCGGCATGCGGGAGCTGCTGGAGCGACTGCGCCAGCGCCGCCAGGAGGAGCTGGCCAAGCACGACTTGGGCGGAGTGTACGACGACATCGCCCAGGAGCTGCGGGAGGTGGTCAACCAGGAGCGGGCCGCCCTGGACGGCCTGGAGGAGGCGGCCCGACAGTCGGGCGACCAGCGCCGCGAGGACGTGGTCGGCGCGGCGATGGCCGAGCGGCGCATGCACCTCGACCTGCTGCCGCCCGACCTGGCCGGGCAGGTCCGCTCGCTGTCGTAGTACGACTTCGCGTCGGCGGAGGCCCAGCAGCGGTTCGAGGAGCTGATGGACCGGCTCCGCCAGGAGATGCTCCGGGGCCAGTTCAACCAGATGTCCGAGGCGATGAGCAGCGCCACGCCCGAGGATCTGGCCCGGCTCAAGGACATGCTGGCCGGGCTCAACACCATGCTCGACCGCCGCGCCGCGGGGGAGGACCCGCAGTTCGAGCAGTTCATGGAGTCCTACGGCGACTTCTTCCCAGGGAACCCGGAGACGCTCGACGAGCTGCTCGAGCAGATGGCCCGCCAGATGGCGGCCATGCAGGCGTTTCTGAACTCGCTGTCGCCCGAGCAGCGGGCCCAGCTCCAGGCCCTGTCCGACCAGCTCCTCGACGACATGGACCTGCGCTGGCAGATGGCCCAGCTCGGCCAGAACCTGCGGGCCGCGGTGCCCCAGGCCGGCTGGGACAACGCGTACTCGACCACCGGCTCCGACCCCCTCGGCATGGCCGAGGCGGCCCAGCTCATGGACCGCCTGGGCAACATGGACCAGCTCGAGAACCTGCTGCGCTCGGCCGGGTCGCCCGGGGCGCTGGCCGAGGCCGACCTTGAGGTGGCGGCCGACATCCTCGGCCCGGACGGCGCCCGCAGCCTGGAGCGGCTGGCCGAGCTGACCCGGATGCTGGAGGAGGCCGGCCTGATCGAGACCCGGGAGGGCCGGCTCGAGCTCACCCCCCGGGGCCTGCGCGCCGTCGGCCAGCACGCGCTGTCGGATCTGTTCGCCCGGCTCGACAAGGACCGCGTCGGCCGCCACCAGGCCGAGCGGGAGGGCCCCGGCCACGAGCGCACGTTCGACTCCAAGCCCTACGAGTTCGGCGACCCCTTCCACCTCGACATCGAGCGCACCATCCGCAACGCTGTCGCCCGCACGGGCGGCGGCAGCCCCGTGGCCCTCGACCCGGAGGACTTCGAGGTCGAGCGCACCGAGGTGCTGACCCGCACGAGCACGGTCCTGCTGCTCGACCTGTCGCTGTCCATGCCCATGCGCGACAACTTCCTGGCCGCCAAGAAGGTCGCTCTGGCCCTGCACTCGCTGATCAGCAGCCGCTACCCCCGCGACTACCTCGGCATCGTGGGGTTCAGCCAGGTGGCACGGCCGCTGCGGCCCGAACAGCTGCCCGAGGTGTCCTGGGACTTCGTCATGGGCACCAACATGCAGCACGCCCTGCTGCTGGCCCGCCGCCAGCTGGCCCGCCAGTCGGGGACCAAGCAGGTCGTCATGATCACCGACGGCGAGCCGACCGCCCACCTGGAGGCCGACGGCGGCGTGTTCGTGAACTACCCGCCGGTGCGGGAGACGGTCCAGGCCACGCTGGCCGAGGTCGCCCGCTGCACGGCCGAGGGCATCCGGATCAACACCTTCATGCTGGACGCCACCGAGCACCTCCAGGCCTTCGTCGAGCGCATGACCCGCATGAACCGGGGCCGGGCCTTCTTCACCACGCCGGAGAACCTGGGCAGCTACCTCCTCGTCGACTTCCTGGACCAGAAGCGGGCCCAGCGGGGCGGGCGGAACCGGGCCGACAGGCGCCCCGCGTAGGTCGCAGGGCGACGGTGCCGCCCCCAGGAGCCTGGGCCGACTGCCGACGGGTTCATCCGGCCTCCTCGGCCAACAGCCGCTCGTAGACCCGCTGGGTGCCGGCGTCGAAGGCGACGAGCCTGACCAGCGCCACCGAGGTGGCGGTCGAGCGGATGGTGGCGACGGCGACGGCCGCCGCCTGCTCCGCGGGGTAGCCGTAGATCCCGGTCGAGATCGCCGGGAAGGCGACGCTGCGGGCCCCCAGGGCGTCGGCGACCTCGAGGCTGCGGCGGTAGCACGAGGCCAGGAGCTCGGCCTCGCCCGCGCCGCCGCCCCGCCAGACCGGCCCGACGGTATGGATGACCCAGCGGGCCGGAAGGCCGAAGCCCGCGGTGGCCTTGGCGTCGCCCGTCCGGCACCCGCCGAGCGGCCGGCACGCGTTCACCAGCTCGGGCCCGGCGGCGCGGTGGATGGCCCCGTCCACGCCTCCGCCACCGAGCAGTGAGCTGTTGGCCGCGTTCACCACCGCGTCGACGGCTTCGGTGGTGATGTCGCCCAGCACCGCCTCCACCCTCATCGTCGTGCGGATCCTACCGCCCGGCCTTGCGCTCGGCCGGGAGAGGCGCAACAATCACATTGTTGTAATTACATCCGTGGCAGCTGTGGACAGGTGAGACCCACATCAATACAGCCGCTGCACGACGAGCACTGGTGAGGAGGCGGCCGATGGAGCAGAGGCGGGGGCACCGTTTCGACCTCGGGGACCGCAGCTGGCAGGGCCAGGCCAACTGTCTGGGCGTGGATCCCGATCTGTTCTTTCCGGAGCGGGGAGCCTCGACGAGAGAGGCGAAGGGGGTGTGCCGGGGCTGCGAGGTGCGCGAGGAATGCCTCGAGTACGCCCTGGTCAACGGCGAGAAATTCGGCATCTGGGGCGGGCTCAGCGAGCGTGAGCGGCGGCGTATCCGTCGCCAGCGCACCGTCGCCCGCCAGCCTGGCGACGGAGCGGCGTCGGCCTGAGCACAGGCTTCCCTGCCTTCCCGGCGGCGCCCGAGAGCGACCCACGACCGCTCTCGGGCGTCAGCCTGGGAGGGTGCGCGCGGGGCTGAGGTCGAGCAGCGCCCACCGGGCGACCGGGACGGCGTCGAGGACGGCGCGAGGCACCAGTCCCACCAGTTCTGCGCCGGCCACCGGCGCCAATGCGGCCACCGCGTCGTAGGCCTCGGCCGGCCCGAGCGCGAGCGGGTCGACCAGGTTCATCGAGACCTGGGCCCGACCGCCGACGTCGAGGCCGAGCGCCCGTAGCCGCGGGCCCCGTACCGCCCGGGCCACCCGCCGGGCGGTGGCCACGTCGACCTCCGGTGCCAGCCAGACGTTGTAGGCCACCAGGGCCGGGCGGGCGCCGACGCACATCGCGCCGGCGGTGGGGTGGGCGACGGGCGGCCCGGTGTCGGGGGCCAAGCCGGTGAAGGCGTGGCGGCGGACGTCGGGCAGCGAGCGCTCGGGACCGTAGAAGAAGCACGGCACGCCGAGCTCGGCGCCGGCCCAGGTCGCGAACCGGTCGCGGGCGGCAACGGCGTCGTCGAGGGTCGCGCCGCGCAGGGGCACGAACGGGACCACGTCGACGGCACCCAGCCGCGGGTGGGCGCCCAGGTGGAGCCGGAGGTCGATGCGCCGGACCGCTTCGACGGCGACGGCGCGGGCCGAGGCCTCGACGCCGGCGCCGGCCAGGGTGAGCACGGCCCGGTTGTGGTGGGCGTCGGCGTGGACGTCGAGCAGGCACGGGCCGGCGGCAGCGGCGATGGCGTCGACGACCCGCCGGTCGGCGCCCTCGCTCACGTTGACCACGCACTCCAACACGCCCCCGTAGGCTTTCACGCCGGATGGACATCGGCCTGGCCCTGCCGCAGTACGACTTCTCGGTGCCGGGGGAGTGGCCGCTGCGCTGGGAGACGCTGGCCGGCTGGGCCGAGCGGGCGGAGGCGCTCGGGTTCGACTCCGTGTGGCTGAGCGATCACCTGTTCCTCGACATCAGCCGGTACGGCGCGCCGCCCGGCCCCCACGCCTGCTTCGACCCGCTGGTGGCCTTCGCCGCCATCGCCCGGCGGACCACCTCGGTGCGGCTGGGCACGCTGACCCTGTGCACGCCGCTGCGGCCGGCCACGGTGCTGGCCAAGGCCCTGGCCACGCTCGACGTCGTGTCGGCCGGCCGGCTGACCGTCGGCCTCGGGGCGGGCTGGTACGAGGCGGAGCTGGCGGCGGCCGGCCTGGCCCCGGAGCGACCGGGCGTGCGCCTGGCCCGGCTGGGAGAGTCGGTGCAGGTCCTGCGGGGGATGTTCGGTGGCGGGCCGTTCTCGTTCGACGGCCGCTACGAGCGGGCCGACGGCGCCCGCTGCCTGCCCCGGCCGGTGCAGGATCCGTCGCCCCCCATCTGGGTCGGCGGCAAGGGCGAGCGGCTGATCGAGCTGGCCGGCACCTACGCCGACGGCTGGAACGCGGCGTGGATCTGGTCGCCGGAGGATTGGTCCGAGCGGGCCGCGCTCCTCGACGCCGCCTGCGAACGGGCGGGCCGCGACCCGGCCTCGGTCGTGCGGTCGGTGGGCCTGTACGCACTGGCCGGCGAGGACGAGGCCGACCTGGCCCGGCGCTTCGAGCGGCTGCGCCAGGTGTCACCGCCGGGCGTGCTGGACGGGGTCGACCTCGACACCTGGCGCCAGGGCCGGCTGGTGGGCACGGTCGAGCAGGTCGGCGAGCAGGTGCGGCGCTGGGCGGACCTCGGCGTGTCCAGCCTCGTGCTCAACGCCGGGGCCGTGCCCTTCGCCCTGGCCTCCGCCGACGACGTGTCGTTGCTGGCGGAGGCCTGTAGGGTGTGAGCTCATGGGTGGTCTCGGAGCACCGGAGTTGATCATCATCCTCCTGGTCGTCCTGCTGCTCTTCGGCTCCACCAAGCTGCCGAAGCTGGCCAAGTCGCTGGGTGAGGCGTCCAAGGAGTTCAAGAAGGGCGTGGCGGACGCGGACGCCGACGCGGCACCGGCCACGACGACGGCGATGCCGGCCTCGGCCCAGCCGATCCTCCCGCCTCCCGCCGCCGCGGTCGCTTCACCGGCGGAGGAGAAGGTCACCCTGACCCGAGCCGAGCTCGACGCCCTCCTCGCCGCCCGCGAGGCGCAGGTCCGCAGGGCCGAGCCCGGCAGAGACGCCCCTCCCGCCGTCTAGAGGGAACTCGACGGCCCCGGCCGTCGTTCTCATGACTGGCAGTGGGGTTCCCACCTGGGAGGAGGTTGCCCGCAACCACGGGCGCTTCCTCTATACGGTGGCCTACCGCCTGACCGGCAATTCGGACGACGCGCAGGATCTGGTGCAGGAAGTGCTTCTCAGGGTTCGAAGGGGCCTCGAAACCTACCGGCCCGGTTCACTGGAGGGGTGGTTGAGCCGTATCACCACCAATACGTTCCTCGACGAGGCCCGGCGTCGCCAACGCCGCCCCGTCGACCTCCTTCCGGAGGAGCCCGACCGCGTGGTGCCGCCCAGCCCGGGCGCCGACGAGGCGCTGGCCGCCGAGACCCTGCCCGACGACATCCAGGACGCGCTGCTGACGCTGCCGGTCGAGTACCGGGCCGCGGTCGTCATGTGCGACGTCGTCGGGCTGTCGTACCAGGAGATCAGCGACTCGCTGGACGTCCCGGTCGGCACCGTCCGAAGTCGGATCCACCGGGGGCGGGCCCTGCTCCGCCAGGCGTTGGCATGAGCGGGCGCTTCGGCACGGGCAGCTTCGGGGGGCCGTCCCCGGCCGGCGGGCAAGGACACCTCGGCGACGCCCTCAGCGCGCTGCTCGACGGTGAGCTGGCCGGGCCGCAGGTCGGCGCGGCGCACTCCCACCTGCTGGGTTGTGAGCGGTGCGCGGCCGAGCTGGCTGCCGTGAGCCAGGCTCGCACGTGGGTCCGGGCCCTTCCCCCGGCCGAGCCGCCGTTCGGGTTCTACGAGCGCATCCTGCTCGAACGCGTCCCGCTCGTCGTCGTCCAACCGGCGCCGGTCGGCGGCGGCTCGGTGCGCCGGCGGGTGGCCCTGGCCGCCGTCGGTGTGGCCGCCGCCGCGGTCACCGTGCTGGGCGTCGGCTCGCCCCAGCAGCACCCGGTCGTCCCGTCGGTGCCCCACCTCGTGGAGTTCCACTCGACGGGTACTGCGGCCAACGCGGACGTGATGAGCAAGCTGGCGCCGATGGCGGTGCCGGTGTCGTTCGGGCGCTGACGCTCCTGCGGTCGCCATGGCGGCCGGGGCGCCGGCTCGGGTGGGCCCTACCTGGCTCCGGCCCGCTCCAGACGGCGGCGACGGGCGATCCGGCGGCGCTCCCGTTCGGAGGCCCCGCCCCACACCCCGTGGTCGATCCCGTTGCGCAGGGCGTACTCCAGACAAGGGTCCTTGACCGGGCAGGTGGCGCAGACGCGGCGGGCCACCTCGACGCCGACCCCGTCGCTCGGAAAGAAAAGCGACGGCGACTCGTTCCGGCAGTTGCCTTCCGCCATCCACTCGTTGTCCATCTGGCCCTCCTCGTCGGGCGTCCACCTGAACAACGGGATGCGCCCGAAAGTGGTTCCCTCACTCTTTCCTACGGAAGAGAAGACGAATCCGGATCGCCGAAAGTTTCAAAAACCCCTCGGATCGGGTGCAGGGAGGACCGCCGCGGGCACCGGGTACCCTGGAGCCCATGGCCCAGGCACCGGAAGAGCTCACCGAGGAACCGCAGCCACCGCGCGGCCACATCCGGGTGGTGTACCTCGGCCCGGTGGCGCCGCACTGGCAGGTGCAGTCGGATTTCGGTGACCGCAACGTCATCGACGAGATCAGCCAGCGCATCCTGGCCCGCCTGCTGCTCCTGCCCCCGCACGACCCGCAGTTCCGGCGCAACCGGGAGCGCGTCGTACGCGATGCGGAGCGGGAGAACCTTCTGCTCGACTGGGACCTCGGGTTGCCGGAGGACGAAGGCGGGCAGTCCGGCTGACGAGGCGCTGAGATCCCACCTGGCGGGTCGGATGGCGCCGTATGGTGGGAACAATGTCGCTGTCCAGCGTTGACGGTGTCGTCGTCGCGGTGGCGGGCGGCCTCGTGCTGGTCACCGTCGTCTGGGTCCTCCTGTCCCGGCGGGCCGTCGCCCGCAGGCTGGCCACCCTCACCGCCCGCATGGGCGAGTCGGACCTGCAGTTCGGCGGCCGCGCCGGCCTGGAGACCGGTTTGGCCAAGCTGGAGCGGGTCGTCGACTCCACCGTCGCGGTGGCGAGCGAGGCCAACTCCGCCCGGTCGCTGATGGAGGAGGCGCTGGCCGCCGTCCCCCAGGGCATCGTCGTGGGCGACGACCAGGGCGCGGTGGTCTTCCAGAACGCTCCAGCGGCCGAGCTGCTGGGGCAGAACGGCGCGGGGGCGGCGGCCCGGGAGACGGTCTCGCACCTGCTGGCGTCCGCCGCCGAGGGTCGAGCCGACAGGGCGTCGATCGACGTCGGCGGCCCGCCCCCTCGGTCGCTGTCGATCGAAGCCCACCCCCTCCACGACGACCAGCGCACCTTGGGCGCAGTGGTCGTCATCGAGGACCTCTCGGAGCGCAACCGCCACGAGTCGGTGCGGCGGGAGTTCGTGGACAACATCGGCCAGGAGCTGAAGCGGCCGGTGGGCGCGCTGGGCCTGCTGGCCGAGACCCTGGCCGCCGAGGACGACCCTGCGGTGGTGGCCCGGCTGTCGCGGCGGCTGCAGAACGAGGCCCAGCGCGTGTCGCGCGTGGTCGACGACCTGATGCTCCTGTCCCGCATGGAGGGCGAGGACCAGCCCGGGCCGGAGGCGGTGCCCATCCACCTCATCGTCGCCCAGGCCGCCGAGCGGGCCCGCGGTGCGGCCCAGGACAAGGAGATGACGGTCAACTTCGGCGAGCCGGCCCAGCGCCTGTCGGTGATGGGCGACCGGCGCCAGCTCGTCTCCGCGGTCTACAACCTGCTCGACAACGCGGTGAAGTACTCGCCCGCCGGGTCGACCGTCGAGATCAGGGGCCGCCAGGACGGCGACCAGGTCGAGCTCAGCGTGCGCGATCGGGGGATCGGCATCCCGGCCGCCGAGCTGGAGCACATCTTCGAGCGCTTCTACCGGGTCGAGGGTGCCCACGCCCGCCACCTGGGAGGCTCGGGGCTGGGGCTGTCGATCGTCCGCCACGTCGCCGGGAACCACGGCGGCGAGGTGCGGGTGGAGTCCACCGAGGGCGAGGGCTCGACGTTCGTCCTGCGCCTGCCAGCCGGCCCGTCGCCGGCCGCCACCGCGAGCTCTCCGCCTCCTCCGGCCAAGCCGGCCTGACACCGGGCCCTGGCGCCCCTCGCTGTGGCGCGGCCGGCACCGGGGCCACCTCGGCGGGGCGCGGCCGTACGATGGGCCGGTGGCGCCTACGACCACCGGAAGCGGGTGGCAGCCTCTGCGCAAGCCGGTCCGCAAATCCGGTCCGCTGGGCCTGAGCCAGTCGCCCTTCACCCGGCTGGCGGTGGTCCAGATGCTGGCCGTCGCCGGCGACACCCTCGTGACGATGGCCCTCGCCGGGTCGCTGTTCTTCTCCATCTCGCCGCAGGCCGCCCGCGGTCGCGTCGCCCTCTACCTGTTGCTGACCGTCGCCCCGTTCGCCGTGGTCGCCCCGCTGCTCTCGCCGGTGATCGACCGCTCGCGTGGCGGCCGGCGGGCCCTGATCATCGGGGGGGCCGCCACCCGTGCCGTCGTGTGCGTCTCCATGGCCACCCACCTGTCGAGCCTCATCCTGTTCCCCGAGGCGTTCGCGGTCCTCGTCCTGTCCAAAGCCCACATGGTGACCAAGAGCGCTCTGGTGCCGAGCACGGTGACGGGCGAGCGGGAGCTGGTGGCGGCCAACTCGCGCATCGCGGTGCTGTCGGTGCTGGCCGGCTTCGTCGCGTCGGTGCCGGGGGTCATCGTGCTCAAGATCGGCGCGCTCGGCGCGCCCTGGGTGGTGCGCCTGGCCGCGGTCGCGTTCGCGGCCACCACCGTCACCGGGTTCCGTCTGGCCCGGCCCACCACCGCCGACGACGCCGGCCGGGTCGCGCCCCCGGTGCTGGCCGAGGGCGAGCTCCACTCGGCGTCGGTCCGCATGGCGGCCACGGCGATGGGCGTGCTGCGGGCCGTCGTCGGGTTCCTGACCTTCCTCGTCGCGTTCGCCTTCCGGCGCGAGCATGCACCGGCGTGGTGGTTCGGCGTCGTCCTGGCGGCCAGCATGGCCGGATCGTTCATCGGTGCCGCGGTCGGCCCACCGCTGCGACGCCGACTGGTCGAGGAGCGGATACTGCTGGGTTCCCTCCTACTCGTCGTCGGCGTCGGCCTGGTGGCCCTGCGGTTCGACGGGCGACCGGGCGCCGCCCTGCTCGCCGCCGCCGTGGGTATCGCGGCCGGTGCCGGCAAGCTGGCCTTCGACAGCATCGTCCAGCGCGACGCACCCGACGCGGTCCGGGGTCGCACCTTTGCCCGCTTCGAGACCCGGTTCCAACTGGCGTGGGTGGCGGGCGCCGCCCTGCCGGTCGCCGTGAGCTTTCCCACCCGGCTGGGCATCGCCGCCATCGCCCTGGGTTCGGCGGTCGCCTTCTTCTCCTACCTCGCCGGCCTGCGGGCCCTGACCCGCCACCGGGCGCTGCCCGTGCCCCGCCGCCCGGTGGGGCCGGCCTGACCTGCGCCCGGCAGGTGGCCCCCGGGCCGCCGGCCCGGCTACATGTCCGGCAGGTCGATGCGGGCCAGCCAGAGGCCCGGCGCGTCGAGCTCGGCGGGCGTCGGCAGCTCCCGCTCGGACATCCACAGGCGGGCCAGGCCTTCCTCGCCGGCCCGCTCGACGACGCCGCGGACGAACGCCGTGCCCCGCTCGTACTGCGTGCGGCCCAACTCGAGCCCGAGCAGGCGGCCGGCGAAGCGCTCGCCGTCGGTGGCTTCGACCCGCCGCCGCTGCAGGGCCTCCGTGAGCTGGGTGTACGACCCGATCAGGCGCCGGCCGGTGGTGTCCATGACGTGGTCGACGTAGCCTTCGATCACCGCGGTGAGCGTCTCGATGCGGCGCAACGTCTCCTGCTGGCCCGGCGAGCGCACCGCCCCCAGCAGCGTCTCGGGGTTGCCGAGCACGGCCTGCAGGCCGGCGGCGTCGGTGGGGTCGAGGTCGCCGAGGCTGGCCTCCAGGGCCGCGGGGTCGACCTCGAACCGGCTCACGTACTCGTTGATCAGCGCTTCCAGGCGGCTCCGCACGTGCGGGCGGCCGAGGACGGCGTGGTGGGTGACCTCGTGGATGCAGACCCACAGGCGCAGGTCGTCGGCGGCCAGGCTCCATTGCTCGGCAAAGGCGTCCAGGTTGGCCGGCACGACCAGGAGCTGGTCGGCCGGGAGGCGGGGGAGCGGCAAGCCGTACTGGCCGAGTGCCCGCCGGGCCAGGTGGCCGAGCATGAAGCCGGACTGCATGCCGAGCAGGACGGGCCCGAGGAGCTTGCCCAGATCGCCGAGCAACTGGGTGGTGGCGTCGCCGTCGTCGTCGTCCTCGTCGTCCGAAGAGGTCGACAAGGAGGTGGCCAGCCGCTCGAGGAAGGGCCGGTAGGCCTCCAGGCTGTGCAGGGCCCAGTCCCCCCGGGTGACGGGCAGGATGCTCAGGATCCCGCCGGCGATCGACGTGTCCAGCCCGGTGGCGGAGCTGACCTGGAGGTCGGCGACCCGGACCAGTTCCTCGAGCCGGATGCGCTCCAGCGGGTCGACGTTCGGCTCGGCCTGGCCGTCCGTGGCCAGCCACATGGCGGTCTGGCGGGCGACGTCCCAGTTGACCGGCCCCTGGCGGCTGAACATGCGGGCCAGGTCGCCGAACATCGGCAGGCCCTCGAAGGGGTTCCCGCCCTCGGGGCCGGAGCTGCTCACCCGGTCATCGTAGGCCAGGGATCCCGGGTAGCTGCCCTCGGCCCGGGCGGGCGCGCGCTAGGAGTCCGGCGGGCGTTCGACCACCGTGGCCTTCATGGCCCGGTGCTCGTGGTCGCGCATCACGTCGAGCGTCACCACGTCGCCCGGCCGGTGGCCCCGCACGGCCACGACCAGCATGCCGACGGACATGACCGCCCGACCGTCCACGCCCACGATCACGTCGCGCGCAGCGACCCCCGCGTGCTCGGCCGGGCTGTCGACGACGACCCGGTCGACCCGGGCTCCGCCGGCCACGCTCAGGTCGAGGGCGGACGGCGCGTCCAGGTCGCTGCCCTCCACGCCGAGCCACGCGTTGGCAACCCGTCCGGTGGCGACCAGCTGTTCGGCCGACGACCGGGCGACGTCGATCGGCGTGGCGAACCCGAACCCGTCGGTGCCGGTGTCGCTCACCGCCACCGCGGTGGTGATGCCGATGACCCGGCCGCCCGAGTCGACCAGGGCGCCGCCCGACGACCCGGGGGCGATGGGTGCGTCGGTCTGCACCATGTCCATGAGGACGCGCGTGCTGTTGCGGGTGGCCACCGACCGATGCAGGGCGCTGACCACGCCCACGGTGACCGACGGCCCCCCGCTCAGCCCGAGGGGCGAACCCATGGCGATGGCCTGCTGGCCCACCTTGAGGTCGGCCGCGGTGCCGAGCTCGGCGAAGGGGAACGGCCCGCCGTCGATCTTGACGACGGCCGTGTCACTGTCCGGGTCGGAGCCGACCACCTGGCCCGGCAGCTCCCGGCCGCTGGAGAGCACCACGGTGACCGAGCTGGCGCCGTCGACCACGTGGGCGTTGGTCAGGACCTCACCGTCGCTGCGGAAGACGACGCCGGATCCGCTGCCCGCCGTCGTGCCCGGGGCACCCGCCACCCTCAGCTGTGCGATGGCCGGGCGAACGTGCTCGGCGATCTGCACGACGTCCCCGTTTGCGCCGGCCGTCGATCTCGCGGGCAGGGACACGAGCGTGGCCCGGTTCCCTCCCGAACCGGTGCTGCCCTCGTCGAACACGGTCCCGAGGACGACCGCCAGCCCGGTGGACAGCAGGCTGGCCGCGACGGCAGCGGTGATCCCGACCACCCACAGCTGACGCCGCACGGGAGTCCGCTTCGGCCCCATCTCCGACGGGTGGCGCCAGATCCGGTCGTCCGGGAGGGGCGGGTCGCGGAAGGGGTGCGGTTCGTCCTCAGGGTCGACGAACTCCATCGATTTGAGCTTACGTGGCCCTTCCCACCGTTGGACTTCGCCCCCCCGGTAGGATCGGCCCGTGGGCCTCGACCCCCCGTACGGCCGGGACGACTGGGTGGGCGTCACCGCGGAACCGCTGCCGCTGCACGCGGCGGCGGCATTCGTCGATCGTGCCGACTGCGGGGGGACGGTCGTGTTCACCGGCGCCGTCCGCGACCACTCCGACGGGCGGCCCGGCGTGACGTCGCTGGAGTACGAGGCGTATGACGAGGAGGTGACCCCGCGCCTCGCCGCCATCGCGGCCGAAGCCCGGGCCCGCTGGCCGACGGTCGGCCGCCTCGTGCTGTTGCATCGCACCGGCCGGCTCGCCGTCGGCGACGCGTCGGTGGTCGTCGCCGCGTCCGCCCCGCACCGGGCCGACGCGTTCGACGCCGCCCGCTTCTGCATCGACACGCTCAAGGCCACGGCGCCCATCTGGAAGCGGGAGACGTGGGCGGGTGGCGAGGACTGGTCGGGGTGCGCCACGCCCGTCGTCGAGGTCCCGCGGTCGTGAACGCCCTGGTCTTCCTCGGGATCGCCGCCGTGCTCAGCGTGCTCGGCTGTGGGATCCTGTGGCTGCGCAGCCGCCAGCCCGGCTCGATGGAGGCCCACATCGAGGAGTTCGCCAAGGAGCTCGACGCGCTGGCGCCCGGCAGCGCGGCCGACAAGGCCCGCCGGCCCGCACCCCGCACCGGCCGCAACGGCCTCGACCGGCTGCCCGACCGCGGCGCCGGGCCTGAGCGCCCGGAGCGGCCCCGGCTTCCTCCGCAGCAGGGCCCGCAGGCCGGAAGCCAGGCCCAGCGCCGACTGCGCCCGCCCCTGCCCGGCGGCCCGGGTTCCCGGCGCCCCGGGCCCGGGCCCGGGCCGGATCAGCCTTCACCTCCCGGATCGAGGCCGCGCTCTGGCTAGGGACCTCGCCATCGACCTCGGGACAGCGAACACGCTCGTCTACGCCAAGGGCAGGGGCATCGTCCTCAACGAGCCGACGGTGATCGCCCTCAACGTCGAGACGCACGACGTGCTGGCCATGGGCCACCAGGCCTGGCAGATGATCGGCCGGACGCCGGGCTACATCCAGGCCGTGCGCCCGCTCCGCCAGGGGGCCATCACCGACTTCGAGATCACCCAGCGCATGATCCGCCTGCTGCTGCAGCGGGCCGGGCTGAGCCGCTTCCAACGGCCGCGCGTCCTACTGTGCGTGCCGTCGGCCATCACCGAGGTCGAGCGGCGGGCGGTGAAGGAGGCGGCCCGCCAGGCCGGCGCCATGGACGCCCAGCTCGTCGCCCAACCGATGGCTGCGGCCATCGGGGCCGGCCTGCCCATCCACGAGCCGCTCGGCAACATGATCGTCGACATCGGCGGCGGCACCTCGGAGACGGCGATGATCTCCCTCGGGGGCATCGTCGCCCTGGAAGCCATCCGCGTCGGCTCGTTCGACATCGACGCGTCGATCCAGGCCTTCGTGCGCCGCGAGTACGGCATGGCCATCGGCGAGCGCACCGCGGAGGAGATCAAGCTGGCCATCGGCTCGGCTGCGCCGGTGGCCGACGACATCAAGGCCGAGGTCCGGGGGCGCGACCTCATGAGCGGGCTTCCGAAGACGGCCATCCTGTCTCCCGAAGAAGTGCGGGAGGCGATCGACGAGAACGTGCGGGCCATGGTCGAGTCGGTGGTCAAGTGCCTCGGTCACGCCCCGCCCGAACTGGCCCAGGATCTCATCCAGCAGGGCATCCACCTGGTCGGCGGCGGGGCCATGCTGCGGGGGTTCGACCAGCGGTTGGCCGAGGAGACCGAGCTGCCGGTCCACCTGGTCGAGGCGCCGCTGGAGTGCGTCGTCCTGGGCGCCGGCAAGTGCCTGGAGGCGTTCGAGTCACTCAAGGTCCTCTTCATGGGCGCCGAGCGCTGACTCCCCGCTGCCCCCGCCGCCCACCTCACCGGCGGCGCTGAGCAGGTCCTCGCCGGCCTGGCGCACCTGCCAGTCGCGGTCGTCCAGGGCGACGGCCAGGGCGGCGTCGACCTCGGGCCCCGAGAACGGGGCCAGGGCGATCACCGCCCGGCGACGGACCGCGGGCCGGTCCCGGGTGGCGGCGAGGATCGCCGGCAGACCCCGCTCGTCGCCGATGGCGCCGAGGGCGGCGACGGCGGCCTCCCGGCACAAGGCGTCGTCGTGGCCGACGGCGACCTCGGCCAGCCGGGCCACCACGTCGTCCGCTGCGCCCGCCTCGGACCGGTCGGCGCGCTCGCCCAGGGCCCACGCCGCCGTCTCCACCACGGCGGCGTCGGGGTCGCCGAGGAGCGGGACCAGGTCGACGCCGTCCACCGTCACCGCCGCCTGGCACGCCCGCCGGCGGACGGTCGGTTCCGGGTCGGCGAGGGCGGCGGCCACGTCGGTGGCGGTCGCCTGACCAAGCCGCCCGAGCGCGCCCAGCGCGGTGGCCTGCACGGCCGGGTCCTCGTCGCCCAAGAGGTCGCGGGCGACGGTCGCGTCGCCGGTGTGGCCGGCGAGGGCGGCCCGGCGGCGCCGGGAGGAGACGTCGCCCATCGGCCTATGCTCTCGCACGTGCGGGGCCGGTCCGTGATCGTTCCGACGGTCGTGCTGCTCCTGGCCGTCGCCTGCTCGCCGGCCACCGCGCCGCCTCCGGCCGCCCCGGCACGAACGGACGTCCCCTCCTTCAGCCCGCTGCCCGCGGCCCCTGCGTCGACCTATGGCGACCCCACGGCGCCGCGGGCCGGCCCGCCTCTGCCCGAGCCCATCAACATCCCGGCCGACCCCTATGCGCCGGAGCCGGTCGTGGAGATCGGCACCATGGAGATCCCGGCCATCGGGCTCGTCCACCGCATCTTCGAGGGCGTGACCCTGAACAACATCGACCGGGGTCCCAGCCTCTGGACGGGCTCGGCCCTGCCCGGCCAGATGGGCAACACCGTCTTCGCCGGCCACCGGACCACGCACGACGAGCCGTTCCGTCGGATCGACGAGCTGAAACCGGGGGACCCGGTGATCTTCAGGGTCGGCGGGGCCACGACGACCTACCGGGTCACCGGCCACATGGTCGTGTCGCCGGCGGACAGCTGGATCGCCGACCAGACCACGGCCTACACCGGCACCCTCTACGCCTGCCATCCGCTCGGTTCCACCGCCCAGCGCTACGTGGTGCAGCTCGCGCTGGCGACGTAATCAGCCGGTGGCGCTGCGGATCAGGAAGGCGGCGCCGACCAGGATCGCCCCGACGACCATGGCCAGCAGCGCGCCCAGCACCGCGACCAGGACCACCAGGGCGACGGCCGAACGCATGCGCACCCAGATCGTGGTCGGCTTGGCGGGTAGGACGCGCAGGCGCATGGGGTCAGAGTCTGGCAGCGCCGCCGCCGGCGAGCCGTGGGCGACGCCCACCGGCACGACGGGCTGTGGCGCGGTGACGCCGATCACGGCGGCGGCCGCAGTGGTTCCGGTGGCGGCGACGACGGGCTGCGCCGGCGCCAGGTCGCGCGCCGCCGGCCGCTCGGCCTGAGCCGGCTCGGGGACGGCGCGCAGGTCGGCGCGCGTCGCCGCCTGGGCGGCGCGCGCCGCGGCCCGTTGCGCGGCCGCAGCCCGCTTGCGGTCCCGGCGGGCGCGGGACGGTTGGCGACGGATCGTGGCAGGCTGGTCGGGGCCACTCAGGGCGAGGCGGACCACAGCGGCGATTGTCGCCGCAACCACGCCAAGGCTCACGAGGAACGTGGACACGACCGACGAAATTCTACCTTCGGGCCCCGATGGCAAACCCATCGCCCCGGGGCCCGCCCGCCGGCCGTCGCGGCCCTGGGCCATCGCCCTTGTCGTCGTCAGCCTCGTCCTGCTCACCGTGGGCGTGATCGCCCGGTACATCCGGCTCCCCTACGACACCTTGGCGCCCGGTGGGGCCCGCGCCGTGAACTCGGTCATCGCGGTGAACGGCCACGCCACCTACCCTCCGCAGGGCAAGGTCTTCTACGTCACCGTGTCCGTCCGGGAGCAGGTGAACCCGTACGAGGCCCTGGCCGGATGGCTCGACCCTTCGGTCGACGTCCTGCCGGAGACGCAGATCCGAGGCACGGTCCCGCCTGACCAGTACCAGCGCCAGAACGTCGAGGCCATGGCCGACTCCAAGACGACGGCCGAGGTGCTCGCTCTGCGCGAGATCGGCATCACCGACCTCGGTGTCGGCGCCGAGGTGGTCGAGGTGCAGGCCGGGCTGCCGGCCGAAGCCGTCCTGAAGCCCAACGACGTGATCGTCGCCATCGACGGCAAGCCGGTGACGAACAGCAGCTCGGCGGTGACGGCCATCCAGGCTCACGCGCCCGGCGACCACCTCAAGATGCAGATCCGCCGCGGCGACGCGGCGCCGACCGATGTGGAGGCCGTGTTGGGCCAGGGCGACCCGGGCAAGCCCCTCCTGGGCGTCCGGCTGTCGACCAAGATCAAGCTCCCGTTCGACATCAACATCGATTCCGGCCAGGTCGTCGGCCCGTCGGCCGGCCTCGCCTACGGCCTCGAGCTCCTCGACCTGCTGACCCCGGGCGAGCTGACCGGCGGATCGTCGGTCGCGGCGACGGGCGAGCTGATGTCCGACGGCACCGTCGGGCCGATCGGCGGCATCGCCCAGAAGACGGTCACCGTGCGGCGAGCCGGGGTCAAGGTGTTCCTGGTCCCCAAGGAGAACGAGGCCGAGGCGCGCGCCCACGCCGGCAGCAAGCTGAAGATCCTCGGGGTGGGCAGCTTCGACGACGCGCTCAAGGTGCTGGGCTCCCTGGACGGCAGCAACGCGCTGGCGCTCGGCAAGCCCGGCCCGGGCGCCTAGCCGCCGGGCCGGACCCGCCGCCCGCCTGCTCGCCTCGGCCGCCCGGTCGACCCGCGGCCCGTGTTGGCGTCACCACGCACGGTGGGCGGTGGTCGCTGTAGCATGGAAGACAACGTCCGTCGCCGGGGTCCGAAGTTGCCGATGACCGCATCCACGCTCGTGGCCCGCAAGGGCTGAGCCGCGCACACCCGGCGGTAGTCATGTCGCCCCAGGCCGCCCAACTTCGCTTCGCCGTCGAGTTCGCCACCTTCCTGGTGGCGGTGGCCGGTGCGACGATCGTGCTCCTCCGGCCCCAACTGGTCGGGGCCAACCGCCGGTCGCGCCCGCTGCTCACCGTCGGGTTCCTGGGCATCGCCGCCGCCGCCTTCCTCCACGGCTCCCTGCTCACCGGCACCACCGAGCCCGCGGTCATCGTCCTGCGCGGCACCGGGATCCTGTTGCTCGCCGTGGGCACGCTGGGCTGGAGCGAGGACCGGACCACCCGCCGCTCCCTGTGGATCGCTCTGGTCCTGATGGCCATCGCCGAAGCGGCGGCGGTGATCGGCGCCGGGGTGGCCGCCGACTGGGCGCGCGGCGCCGCCGCGCTGGCGCTGGGCACCGTCCTCATCACCTCCGCCCGCAGGTCGGTCCCGGCCCGCATCGCGGTGAGCGCCGTCGCCAGCCTTCTCGTCGTCGTCCTCGCGGTGTCGATCGCGCTGTCCATCGTCATCGCCGGCAACGTCGAACGCGAGGCGCTGCGGCGGGTGGACTCGCGCGCCCGGGCCGAAGCCGACGAGGTGCAGACGACTTCCGGCACCGACGCCCAGAACAGCGCCAAGCTGGTCGCCCTCACCATCCAGGGCCGGCCCGCCGACTTCCTGATCAACCTCTCGAACCACCCCGCTCCCGACGCCTCCATCGCCAAGAACCTGGGTGACTTCGTCGACGCCGGCCTCCTCTCCGCCACCGGGCCCCTGCTCTACGCCACCGACAAGCGCCGGGTGATCGCCGGCGTCGGGCTCGACCCGGCGGGTGCCGACGCTCTCGTCGGCTCGCGCGCCGTGTCCGAGCTGCTCAGCGAGGGCGTCGACGAGAAGGTCTCGATCGAGGTCATCGGCAACAACGTGCTGGCCGTGGGCGCCTACGTCGTCAAGGCGGTCACGCCCGACGGTCCCCGGCCGGTGGGGCTGGTGGTGGCATCGGCCAACCTGGACGAGGTGTACCTGCGCCGGCGCTCCGGGAACGATCCCGCAGTCACGCTCGCCCTGGTCGACGCCGATCGCGTCCTCGCCACCTACGGCCGTCCGCTCGGATCGGCGGCGGTCCTGCGGGTGGCCAGGCAGGCGCTCGGCGAGAAGGGGCAGGGCAGCCTGGTCTCGGCGGGGACCTTCCTGGCGGCGCGAGCGGTCATCGCGCCGGACGGCGCCCGCATCCTCGCCGTCGTGGCCACCCTGCCGACCACCACCGTCGACGACACCCGCAACTCGTTGTTCCGCAGCCTGTTCCTCGTCGGCTGGCTGACCGCGCTCATGGCCTTCGTCGTCGCCGTCTTCGTGGGCGAGCGCATCGGCGTCGGCCTCCGCCGCCTGACCGAGGCGGCCGAGGCCATTCAGGGCGGCGACCTCAGCGTACGGACCAGGGTGGCCAGCCCGGACGAGATGGGCGTGCTGGGCGCGACGTTCGACTCGATGGCCGAGTCCATCGAGACGCTGGCAGCCGAGCTGCGCCAGACCGCGGACGAGGAGGCCCGGGTGCGCACCCGGCTCGAGGCGGTCGTGGCCGGGATGGGGGAGGCACTGGTGGCGGTCGACGCGGCCGGGAGCATCACCATTTTCAACGCCGCGGCCGAGGAACTGTTCGGCATCCGGTCGCGCGACGCGTGCGGGCGACCGTTCCCGTCGGTCGCCACCCTCACCGCCGAGGACGGGACGGACATCGCCGCCCGGCTGGCCCAGCCGTCGCTCACGCCGTGGAGTGCCGCTGGCGTCGTCGTGCGCGATCAGGACACACGCATCCCCGTCGCCCTGTCGAGCGGCGGTCTCGGCCGCCCGGGCGGCCCGGCGGCCGGCGGCGTCTACGTGCTGCGGGACATGCGGCGGGAGCGGGAAGCCGAGCGGGCCAAGAGCGAGCTGCTGTCCAACATCAGCCACGAGCTGCGCACGCCGCTGGTGCCGATCAAGGGGTACGCCGAGCTGCTGCTGCGCCGGAAGGTGCCGCCCGACAAGGCGCGGGAGTCGCTCGAGGAGATCGTGGAGGCCGCCGACCGGCTGGAGCTGGTCGTACAGCGCCTGCTCGACGTCGCCGCCCAGGACGCCACCCCGCTCAACCTGCGGCGCGAGCCCGTGCCGGTGCGGCCGCTGCTGGAGTCGGTGGTGTCGAAGTGGAAGTCCCGGGTCGACGACCGCCACCCGATCACCCGGCGCGTGTCGCGCGACCTGCCCGAGCTGTCCGGGGACCGTCGCCTCCTCGAGCGCTGCCTCGACGAGCTGGTGGACAACGCGGTCAAGTTCTCGCCCGCCGGCGGGGCCGTCTCGCTCACCGCTGCGCTGTCGTCGAACGGCGGCGCGGCCGACGGAGCCCAGTCCGTGCAGATCTCGGTCCGCGACCACGGGATCGGCATTCCCGAGGATCTGCTCGAGGGCATCTTCGAGGACTTCTCCCAGGCCGACAGCTCCCCGACCCGACAGTTCGGCGGCCTGGGCCTCGGCTTGGCTCTGGTCCGCCGGGTGGTCCAGGCCCATCAGGGCGAGCTGGTGTGTGAGACGCGGCCCGGCGAGGGGTCGACGTTCTCCATCGTCCTGCCGGTGGCGGCGCCGGCCACGGGCGCAGGCGGGCGGTCCGGGTGACGGTCGTGCGGCGCAGGGCCGTCCTCCTGGCCATGTTCCTGCTTTCGGTCGGGCTGGTCGCGTGCAGCCACTCGTCGCCGTCGAGCCTGGGCCGGTTGACGGTCGACGGGCAGGCCGACGTCATCCGGCCCGGTGTCGAGCAGCAGGAGGTCACCGGTGCCCATGACGTGCGGGCGGGCGATCGGATCCGCGTCCGCCAGGGGACGGCCCAGATCCGCCTGGCCGGCGGTCACACCCTCGAGCTGCGCCTCGGCTCCGACGTCGAGTTCCCGGCGCCGGGTACGAGCGCACCGGCGAAGCCGGTGCTGATGGCAGGCGACTTCCTCGTGACCTCGGGTGATGTTCCGTTCGCCCTGACCACGACGGGCGCCGACCTGGCCGTCACGGGCGTCGCCCGCGTATCCCGCGGCGTGGCCCTGCTCGTCGCCACGTACCAGGGGTCGGCGGTGCTGAGGGCGGGCGGCAGTTCGATCACGATTCCGGCCCTGCGCCAGGCCGCCTTGCCCGCCACGGGCGCCTTCCCGGCCCGCCCCGCCCCGCTTGAGGCGTCGCCGTCGGACTCGTGGGACCAGCGCTTCCTCTCCGACGCCATCGAGCTCGGCAACCAGTTGGCGGCCCGCAGCCAGGGCTTCACCGCCCAGCTCGGGCCCACCGAAGGCCGTACGGCGACGTTCTTCCGCGGCCTCTTCCCCCGCCTGGCGGCCGAGCCGGCCTTCGACGCGTCGCTGGTCAGTTCGTCCCGGCTGCCGGGCGAGACGCTCGTCGGCGCGTCCATCACCCTCGAAGGCACCCGGGGGACGTTCGCCGAGCGGTGGGCTGCCGTGTTCGGGTTCCACGACGACGGGGCATCGTGGGGGCTGGTGGCTCTCGACCAAGGGGTGAGCCGGGTCCCGCTCCTGCAGACCGTGGAGGCCGCCATCGCCCAGAGCCCGGCCACCTTCGCCCAGAACCAGCCCGGCACCGGCACGCCTTCGCTGCCGACGACACCGGGCAGCGCGTCCCCGGCCACCACCGTGCCGGTCAGCTCCACCACGACGACGGTGCCCAAGGGCCGGGGCACGGGCCCGACCACGACCACGACGGCGCCGCCGACGACGACGACCACGATCCCGTCCGGTCCGCTGAACACCGGGTCCCCGCTGGTCGACAACACGGTGAACTCCCTGGTCGACACGCTGACCGGCCTGTTGCGCAGCCTGGGTCAGTAGCGGGGCCGGTCCGCCACCGTCCGCGTTTTCAGGTGCCGGCCGACGTAACCTGACCCGATGGAGGAGGAGCCGGACGCCGTCTCGACCGGCTCGGTGATCACGCCGGACACGGTGTCGAACCGGACGTTCACGTCCGCGTTCCGCGGCTATCACCCAGCCGAGGTGCGGCAGTTCTTGAAGCGGGTGGGCGACGAGCTCGCCGCCGGCGCAGTGCGGGAGGTCGAGCTCCGGCGGTCGCTGCAGGAGGCACTGCACCGCGCCGCCCACCCCGATCTCGACGAGGCGACGCTGACGAACGTCCTCGGCGAGCACGCGGCCCGACTCCTCGCGTCGGCCCGGGAAACGGCCTCGTCCATCACCGCCGAGGCCGAGAACCAAGCCGACAGCCTGCTGCGCGACGCCGGGATCCGTGTCGCCCGCATGCGGGACGAGGCGGAAGGGCTGCTCGCCCGCCGGCTGGCCGAGGCCGACGCAGCTACCGACAGCATCCAGCAGGCGGCCGAAACCGACGCCCAGACGGTGACCGACCGGGCCCGGGCCGAGGCCGCCACCATCGTCGAAGCGGCGACCCGGCAGGGCAAGGAGATGGTCGCCGAGGCCCGTGACGTGCGCGAGCGCATGTTGGGCGACCTGAACCGCCGCCGGCGCACCGCCCAGATGCAGGTCGAGCAGCTCCGTGTCGCCCGGGAGCGGCTCTTGGCGGCCTACGACGTGGTGCGCCGCACGGTCGACGAGGCGACGACCGAGCTCGACGCGGCCGAGCCGGAGGCCCGGATGGCGGCCGAGGCCGTCGCCCGCCGGGCCGACGCATCCGATCTCGAAAGCGCCGTGCCGGTCCCTGCCGCCCGGCACGCGGTGGCCCCAACCGCGCCCGTCGAGGCCGCCCGGCACCCGGCGGACGACCGGGCGATGGCGCTGGTGGCCGGCTCCGCCGGTCGCGGCCGCGTCGAGCCGGGGTCCCCGCCCACGCCGGCACCGGGCCTGTTCCGTCGCCTGGTCGAGAGTCCCGCCCCAGCTCCGGACCGCCCGCCCCTGCGACCGCAGACGGTTGCCGATGCGGTGGCCCGGCACGCGCCCGACCTCCTGCCCCCGCCCGCCCCGCCGTCCGCCACAGCGCCTTCCGCGCCGCCCGTGGTGGTGGGGGGGCCGGCCGCCGCCGCTCCTCCTGTGCCCGCGACCGCTGGTCCTCCGCCGGCCCAGCCGCCGTCATCGCCCGCCGCGGCCGCTCCTCCTGCGCCTACGGCCGCTCGTCCCACGCCGGCCCGGCCGCCTTCATCGCCCGCCGCCCCTCCTGCCCCGCCCGCCGAGGCCTCTACGCCGCCCGCGGCCGCCCCTCCTGCGCCGACCCAGCCGCCCTCATCGCCCGCCGCCGCCCGTCCCGCGCCGCCCGCGGCCGGTCGTCCTCTGCCGACCCAGCCGCCCTCGTCGCCCGCCGAGATCCCGGCTCCCCCCGCCGCCGAGGTCCCTGCGCCGCCCGCCGCCGACGTCCCGGTGACCCCCGCCCCCGTGGCCCCTGCGCTCCCTTCCCGACCGTCCCCTGCGGCGTCCGAGCTGTCGACGATGGAGACGCCCGCCGGAAAGGTGGAAGCGCTTCGGACGAACGGAAACGGGAACGGAAACGGGAACGGAAACGGAAACGGGAACGGCGCCCACTCTTCGGACAAGACGGTCGAGGACCTCTTCGCCCGTCTTCGGGCCGACCACTCGGCGAACCCGGAGCCGCCTGCCGTGGCGGAGACGTCGCCGCGGTCGGCGCCGGCGCCGGCCGCTCCGCTCGATCCGGTCTCCACCGAGCACGCCCTTGCCGACCGAGACGACCTGGTCGACAGCGTGGAGGCCGGACTGACCCGGGCGCTCAAGCGGGTGCTGCAGGACGAGCAGAACGAGTTGCTCGACCGGCTCCGTCGGCTCGGCTCGGCGCCCCTGACCGCGGCGGCGGTCCTCCCCGGACCAGAGGCCCACGCAGCCGGATATGAGGCCGCCGCCCTCCCGTGGCTCCAGCAGGCGGGGCGGGCCGGAGTCGGCTTCGTCTCGGAGTCGGCGACGGGATCGCACGCGACGAGCGCTTCCCCGGAGTTGGTGGCCCTCGCCCACGACGTGGCGACTGCGCTCGCAGGGCCTCTGCGGGACCGGCTGGCGCGCATCCTCGACGACGCCGAGGATGGGGCCAGAGCCGGCGAGAGCATGCGGGCGGCGTACCGGCAATGCAAGGTGCAGCAGATCGAGGAGACTGCCCGGCACCACGTGTTGAGCGCGTTCGGCGTCGGCGTCTTTTCGGCCACGGCCGACGGGGCGGTTCTGCAGTGGCTCGTCGACGACGACGGGCACTGTTCCGACTGTGACGACAACGCCCTGGCCGGCCCGACCGTCAAGGGGGAGCCCTTTCCGACCGGGCAGCTCCACCCGCCGGCCCATCCGGGCTGCCGGTGCCTGCTCGTCCCCGCCGACGCCGCACCGCCCCCGCCGGCCTGAGCTCACTGCGGGCGTCGCCCGACCTGAGCTCACTGCGGGCGTCGCCCGACCTGAGCTCACTGCGGGCGTCGCCCGACCTAGGCTGCCCCTAAGCACCGAGACGCTGCAGGGCCGCCGCCCGGAAAGAAGAGTGTGC
>DATASA010000049.1:0-1556 GCA_036269435.1 Acidimicrobiales bacterium
GCGCGCCAGGTCGGTGCGCCGTCCGTCGACGGGCTGGAGGTCGAGCTTGAAGTCGCCCGAGTGCAGGATCACGCCTTGTGGGGTGTGGAACGCGATCGCCATGGACTCGGGCACCGAGTGCGTCACCGGGATGAACTCGACGTCGCAGGCGCCCACGTGCACGCGCTCGCCGTCGCGCACGACGACGAACCGGGTCCTGTCCGCCAGCCCCGCCTCCTCGACCCGGTGCCGGGCCAGCCCGACCGTCAGCTCGGACCCGTAGATCGGCGCGCGCAGCTCGCGCAGCAGGTACGCCAGCCCGCCCGTGTGGTCCTCGTGCCCGTGTGTGAGCACGATGCCGTCGACCCGGTCGGCCCGCTCGTGCAGGTAGGTGAACTCGGGGAGGACGAGGTCGATGCCCGGCATGTCGGGGTCGGGGAACATGATCCCGCAGTCGAGGACGATGATGCGGCCCTCGACCTCGATGCAGGCGCAGTTGCGGCCGATCTCCCCGAGCCCGCCCAGGAAGACGACCCGGATCGGCTTGGCCTTGCCGGCCTTTCCGGCTCTGCCGCCGTTCGTGGCCGTGGTGGCCCTGTTGGCCCTGTTGGCCCGGTCAGCCAAGCGAGGCGACCGTGACGGCCGGCGGTCCGACGGCGGCCAGGACCTTGGCCGCCTGGGCGTCGAGCTCCGAGGTCGACCGTCCCATCGGCAGGCGGCACTGCCCGACCGCGAACCCCAGCGCGCGCATGACGGCCTTGGCCGGCAGCGGGTTGGGGAAGTCGGGCGTCGATTCGAAGTCGAAGGAGTCCAGCAGTTCCGCGTGGCCCGCGATCGCGGTGGCCAGGTCGCCGGCCAGGAAAGCGTCGACGACCCGCCGGAACTGCGGGCCGATCCAGTGCGCCGCCACGCTGACGACGCCGACCGCGCCCACGGCGAGGAACGGCAGCGTCATGACGTCGTCGCCGCTGTAGACCTCGAAGGCCGGCGGCGCCTGCGCGATGAGACGTGCCGTCGTCGGCGGGTCGGCCGCCGCGTCCTTGAGCGCCACGATGTTGGGCACCTCGCGGGCGAGCCGGAGCATGGTGTCGATCTCGATCCGCCGGCCGGACCGCACCGGGATGTCGTAGAGCATCACCGGCAGGTCCCGCGCCGCCTCGGCGCAGGCCCGGAAGTGGTCGCGGATGCCCGCCTGCGACGGCCGGTTGTAGTACGGCGTGACCACCAGGACGCCGTCCACCCCGCAGCTGGCGGCGCGCCGGGTCATGGCCACCGAGTGGGCGGTGTCGTTCGAGCCGGTCCCGGCGATCACCGGCACGGTCACCGCGTCGGCGACGGCCTCCCACAGCGCGACCTTCTCGTCGTCGGTCAGCACCGCGCTCTCGCCGGTGGAGCCGGTCAGGACGAGGCCGTCGCTCCCGTGCGCGACGAGCCATCGGGCCAACTCCACCGCGACATCCAGGTCCAGGGCCCCGTCGTCGTCGAACGGCGTCACCATGGCGGTGATCACCCGGCCGAAGCGGGGCGCGTCCTGGGTGGGGCTCATTGCCCCCTCAGGCTACCAGCGTGTTCTCGGG
>DATASA010000050.1:0-2162 GCA_036269435.1 Acidimicrobiales bacterium
CGGTCCGCCGCCCGCTCACCCAGGGTGAGCTGCTCGCCGGAGCGCACGCCTGGGTGTCGATGCCAGTGCGTCTGCCAACCCTGCGGCGTGCTCATGGCGACATGATCGCGTAGGGACGCGGGGCCTGCCTGGATTTTGGGCCGGCTCGTGGCGTGCGTCCGGATCATCCTGACCCGGGTGGCCGGCGGACCACATCGAGGACCCAGGCGCAGACTTCCGCCTCGTAGGCGAGGGAGCCCGACCGCCCGGAAGGCCCACGGTGGGCCGCGGCCCCCAGTTCGGCCCGGAACAGGATGTCGTTGCCGTGGGTGTCGGCGGCCCGCAGTGCCGCCACCCAACGGGCCGGAACGTAGACCATCACCCGTGGGTCCCGCAGGACCCCGGTCACGAGCAGGGGGGGCCTGGGCGCGTCGGTGACGTTCTCGTACGGGGTGTAGGCACGCATCCAGGCGAACTGCTCCGGGTCCGCGGGGTTTCCCCACTCGTCGTACTCGTTCACGGTCAGCGGCACGGACGGGTCGAGCATCTGGTTCAGGAGATCGACCGCCGGTGCCTCGGCGACGACGCCGGCCCAACGCTCCGGCCAGAACGTGTAGGCGGCCCCCGTCAGGAGGCCTCCCGCAGAGAGGCCCCGGCACACCACCTTGCCGGCGGCCACCCGGCGCTCGGCGACGAGGAAGTCGCGCACGGCGACGAAATCGGTGAAGGTGTGGTGCTTCGCCGACAGCCGGCCATCGAGCCACCACCGGCGGCCACACTCGCCGCCACCCCGGACGTGGGCCACGGCGTAGACGAAGCCGCGGTCCAGCAGGCTCGGCACGGCGGCCGAAAAGCCGCGGGCGGCGCAGGTCTCGTACGCGCCGTAGCCGGCGAGCAGGCAGGGCTGCGTACCGTCCGCCGGCAGTCCGCAGCGGTAGGCGATGGTCACCGGCACCAGGGCACCGTCGGGTGCTCGGACCCGGGCCTGCTCCAGCGTGTAGTCGCCGGGCCGGTGGTCCGGGGCGGCGTCGTCACGGATCAGCCGCCGCTCGCCACCGGCAAGCTCCAGCGCCCACCAGCGGCGGGGCATCACCAGGGACTCGGTGACCACGACCGGCTGCGTCGTCCCCTCGGGGTCGCGGCAGTCGACCTCGATGGTGCCGCCCGGCGTGCCGGCCGGCACCTCGTACGAGGAGTGGTCCGGTCGGACGACCGTCAGGAACTCGGCTCCCTCGCGGCGACAGTGCACGACCAGGTGCCCGGCGAAGACGTCGAGCCTGGCCAGGCGCGTGCCGTCCGTCCCCGCGACGACCTCGGTCCAGGATGCCGCCTCCGGGTGGTCGACCGGCGCCACCACCACCCGGGACTCGGGTGCGCCGTCGTTGGTGAGGATCGCGAAGCCCTCCTGGCGAACGGGCCCGGCCGGGACGAGGTGCTCCAGGAAGTACTCCACGCCGGGGCGGCGGCCCTCCACGCAGCGGGCCGCGGCGGTCGGGTCGCTCGCAGGAATGAGCCACTGCTCGTTCGTGTCGCGGCTGGCGGTCGAGACAACGATCCAGGCCCCGCTGCGCGTCGCCCCCACCGTGACGTGGAACCGCTCGTCGGCCTCGTCGAACACGACGGCATCGCCGCCCGGATCCGTCCCGACGACGTGGCGCAGGACCCGGCACGGGCGGTAGGCGGCGTCGGGCACGACGTAGAAGAAGTCCGACGAGCCGCTGGCCCATGCGCAGCCGTACGAGGTGCCCGGGATGCGCTCCGGGAGGTCGGCGCCTCGCACGGCGTCACGGAAACGGAGCTCGTACAGCTCGCCGCCGGTGAGATCGACCGAGTACGCGACGAGCCTGCCGTTCGGGCTGGGTTCGCAGACGCCGTAGCGGAAATAGGGGCTCGAGGCCGCCAGCGCGCCCGTGTCGAGCACGACCTCGACGCCGGTCACGGGCACGGGCGCAGTGCATGCTGACCCGGCGCCTTGAGGGGCGCCTCGGGGCCAGCGACAGAGCTCGGCGTGGTCCGCTCCCGGCGGGGTCCTCCACAGGTACGAATGCGGTCCCCGTCGCCACGGGATCGAGTCAATGGCGACCGGGAGCCTGCGAGCGAACTCGGCGCGCAATTCGACCCGCACGGGCTCCAGCCGGGCGGTCGCCTCGTCGTAGTGGGCCCGCTCCTCCCGGAGGTAGGCG
>DATASA010000051.1:0-2230 GCA_036269435.1 Acidimicrobiales bacterium
TGATCAATGCGGCCGCGTACACGAAGGTCGACGACGCCGAGACCCACGAAGACGAGGCGCTGCTCGTCAACGGCACCGGTGTCGGCCTCCTGGCGGAGGCGACTGCGGCTCACGGCGCGAAGCTCGTCACGGTGTCGACCGACTACGTCTTCGACGGCACCGCGACCGCCCCGTATCGCGAATGGGATGCCACCAACCCCCTCTCGGTGTACGGCCGGTCCAAGCGGGCAGGCGAAGACGAGGTCCGCGCCCTGACCACCAAGGCGACGGTCGTGCGCACCTCGTGGGTCTGCGGGGAGCACGGCGCCAACATGGTCAAGACCGTCCTGCGCTTGGCCGCCGGCCATGGTGAAGGCGCCGGAACCGAGCAGCCGACACTGAAATTCGTCGCCGACCAGCACGGATGCCCTACCTTCACCGAGGATCTGGCGGGGATGATCCTGCGCCTGGCGACGGCGCGCCGGCCGGGGGTCTTCCACGTCACCAACTCCGGCGCCACCACCTGGTACCAGTTCGCCCGTGACATCCTCGCCGCCGCCGGCCACGACCCGGCCAGGGTCGAGCCGATCACGACCGCAGAGTTGCAGCCCCCGCGCCCCGCCCCCCGGCCCGCCAACTCCGTCCTCGACAACGCGGCCTTACGATACGAGGGCATTCCCCTCCTCGACGACCACCACATTCCCCTGGAGCGCCTCGTCAAGCACCTGACGGCGGGGTCGCCGTGAGCCGTGTCGCGGTGATCGGGACCGGCTACGTGGGCCTCACGACCGGCGCCTGCCTGGCCCATCTGGGCCACGATGTCGTCTGCGCCGACATCGACGTCGCCAAGGTCGAGCTCCTCCAGTCGGGGCGCATCCCGATCTTCGAGCACGGCCTCGAGGCGCTCGTCGCCGAGGGCCAGGCAGCGGGCCGCCTCCGCTTCGTGGTGGGCGCCGCCCGGGCCGCCTCCCAGAGAGAATTCGTCTTCCTCTGCGTCCAGACGCCCCAGGGCGCCGACGGCTCCGCCGACCTCGGGTTCATCGAGCAGGCTTCGGCCGAGATCGGCCCTGTCCTGGACACCGGCACCATCGTGATCACCAAGTCCACCGTTCCGGTCGGATCGGCGCTCGTCGTCGAACAGGCGCTCGGACGCCCGGACGTCTTCGTCGTGTCCAATCCCGAATTCCTCCGCGAAGGCCAGGCGGTGCACGACTGCCTGCATCCCGACCGTGTCGTGATCGGCAGCGACGACCAGGCGGCGGCGGCCAAGGTGGCGGGGCTCTACCAGGCGCTCAACGCGCCGCTCATGGTCACCGACCCGGCCACCGCGGAGACCATCAAGTACGCCTGCAACGCGTTCCTGGCGACCAAGGTGTCGTTCATCAACGCCATCGCCAACCTGTGCCAGGCCGTGGGCGCCGACGTCCGCGACGTGGTGCTGGGCATGGGCTACGACAAGCGGATCGGCTTCGAGTTCCTGAAGCCGGGGCCGGGTTGGGGCGGGTCGTGCTTCCCCAAGGACTCCCACGCCCTCGTCCGCATCGCCTCCGACGCCGGCTACAACTTCGAGCTCCTGAAGGGCGTCATCGCCGTCAACGACCAGCAGTTCCAGCTCCTGTCCGACCGCGTCGCCGACCTCGCCGGTGGCACCCTCCAAGGCGCGACCGTCGCCGTCTGGGGCCTGACCTTCAAGGCGGGCACCGACGACCTCCGCAGCTCCCCGGCCATAGAGATCGTCGAGCGCCTCATCGCCGCCGGGGCAACGGTCAAGGCGTACGACCCGACCGTCTCCAAATCGCTTCCCGACCACCTCGGTCACCTCGACGTCGACGTCTGCGACGACCCCTATGCCGCCTGCGCCGGCGCCTCCGTCCTCGCGGTCCTCACCGAGTGGGACGAGTTCCGCTGGCTGGACTTCGACAAGGTCGCGGGCGTCATGGCGGCGCCCGCCATCCTCGACGCCCGCAACCTGCTCGACCCGGTCAGCATGCGTCGCCGGGGCTTCACCTACCAGGGCCTCGGGCGCCGATGAGCGTCGCTTGAGCCGCGTCGTCGTCGCCGGCGGGGCAGGGTTCCTCGGGTCGCACCTGTGCCAGGCGTTGCTGGCACGCGGCGACGAGGTGGTCGCCGTCGACAACCTGTCGACGGGTCGCATCGAGTTCCTCGCCGGCGCGACGGCCCACGAGCGCTTTGAGCTGGCGACCCTCGATCTCATCGCCGACGCCGACGCGCTGCCACAGGCCTTCGCCGG
>DATASA010000052.1:0-4803 GCA_036269435.1 Acidimicrobiales bacterium
GGCAGCGGCGGCACCGGCGGCGGCAACGCGATCATGCTGGCAGCCGGCGATCCACGCGTCCGGGCGGCCGTGAGCCAGCTTCCGGTCGCCGACGGCGGCGACTGGCTGCACCGCATGCGGAGCGAGCACGAGTGGCTGGCCTTCCTCAAGGAGATCCGGGCTGACCGCGCCGAGCGCGCCGCGACGGGCGGCAGTGGCAGGCTCGTTAACCCGCGCGAGGAGATCATGGTCCCGACCCCCGAGCGCCGGGCCACCGCGGTCAAGGCCGACGTCGACGGCCGGGTGCCGACCAAGGTGCGCCTGTCGTGCGCGCAGGAGATCATCGACTACCGGCCTGCCGCGGCCGCCGCCACCATGACGACCCCGCTGCTGGTGATCGCCGTGGAGGACGACGCCACGACGCCAACCGACCACGCCGTCGCGCTCTACGAGGCCGCCCGCGGCCCCAAGCAACTGCTGCTGCAGCGGCATACCACCCACTACGCCTCCTACGACCGCTACTGGGAGGCGACCACGCCGCAGCTAGTCGGCTGGTTCGACCGGTACCTGGGCCCGGCGGACATCATCACCCGGGGCGCCAACCTTGACTGCCAAGAACAAGCCATGGAGGTAAGCGCATGAGCGTCAACCTGCGAGTCAGCGGCGGCACCATCTACCTCCCAGGCGGTCCGGTCCAGGCCGACCTGCTCGTCGACGGGGAGAAGGTCGTCGGCGTGGTCAGTCACGACACGCCGGCCGACGCGGCCACGGTGCTCGACGCCGCCGGCAAGGTCGTGCTGCCCGGCATGATCGACGTTCACGTGCACACCCGGGAGCCAGGCCTGACCCATAAGGAAGACATCTACACCACGACGCTGCAAGCAGCGGCCGGCGGCGTGACGACCATCTTCGGCATGCCGAACCTGATCCCGCCGACGAACTCGGTGGCGACGCTGCGCGAGGTGTTCGACCTTTACCAGCAGAAGTCGATCGTCGACTACAACCACAACCCGGCCGCGACCCTGGCCGAGGAGCTGGTCCCCATGGCCGCCATGGGCATCAACGCCTTCAAGATCTACATGGTGGTGGACACCGGCCGCACCTACCCGCACCCCGCGGGCACCGGCATGCACGGCCACGGCGACCTGCTCAAGACGATGGACATCATCGCGACCACCGGGAAGCGGTTCATCGTCCACCCGCACGACCAGTCGCTCATGGACTACATCGAGGGCGAGTACCTGGCGCGCGGTGAGAACACCCCGCAGGGGTACGCCGCTGCCTACGCGGCCCGCGGCGGCGTCATCTGGGACACGGCGATCGATGTCGTGCTGCGGCTGGCCGAGGCGTCCGGCTGCCCGGTCCACCTCGCCCACATGCAGACCGCGCGCTCGGTGGCGGCGGTACGGGCCGCCAAGGCTCGAGGGGTCGACGTCACCTGCGAGGTAAACCACTGGCTGCCGTTCCTGTCCACCTGGGAGGACGTCGAGCGGCTCGGCCCGTACGCGCTGTCGTACTGGGTGCCCGACGAGGGACGCGAGGCGGTGTGGGAAGGCCTGCGCGACGGGACGATCGACATGTTCTCCTCCGACCACGCCCCGCACACCCGCGAGGAGAAGGAGATCGGCTGGACGCAGATGTGGAGTTCCCACACCGGCACGCCAGGGATCCAGTACTTCTACCCGCTCGCCCTCGACGCGGTCAACAAGGGCCAGCTCACCCTGGAGCGGGTCGTCGAGCTCATGGCGTGGGCTCCGTCCCGCAAGTTCGGACTGGCCGGGAAGAAGGGCGCGCTCACCCCGGGCCACGACGCCGACTTCGTTATCGCGGACATGAGCGCCGACTGGACGATCAGCAACGACGACGTCCTGTCGAAGATCGGCTGGACCTGCTACGACGGCCGCCAGGTGAGCGCGGCGATTGAGACGACCTACGTGCGCGGGGCCGAGGTCTTCGCGAACGGCAAGGTCACCGGGAATCCTGGCCAGGGCAAGCTGGCCGCCAAGAGCGAGGTGTTCATCTGATGAAATTCGGGCTGCTGCTACCGCACTTCGGCGAGCACGCGTCGCGAACGAACGTGATCGACGGCGCGATCCTGGCCGAGCAGATGGGCTTCGACTCGGTGTGGGTTCGCGACCACCTCGTTTTCGAGCCGCACGGCGAGATGGAGAAGCCGAACCGGACCTTCTATGACGCGCTCACCACCCTGACCGCGATCGGCGCCGTGACCGACCGCGTCGAACTGGGTACCGGCTCGCTGATCCCGTTCAGGCACCCGCTCGTCACGGCGCTCATGGCCGGCACGATCACGCAGCTCGTCGGGCCGCGGCTGATCCTCGGATTCGGTGCGGGCACCTTCGACCACGAGTTCGCGGCGATCGAGTGGGGCGACCGCGACCGCGTCGAGATGGTCCGCTCCAACGCCGAGATCCTCCGGCGCGTCTTCACCGAAAACAACGTCGACTACTCCGACGCCAACTTCACGTTCAAGGACGTGACCATCGAGCCGAAGCCCGCGGGCGGTCGCATCCCCTTCTGGTACTGCGGCGCCACCCCCCGGTCGGCCCGCCTGGCGGTCGAGTTCTGCGACGGGTGGATGCCTGGCCGCATCTCGATGGCGACGCTGGACAAGCGAGTGCAGACCATGCGGGGGCTGTCGAACGAGGCGGGCAAGCCGATGCCGACAGTGGCGGTGATCCCGCCCACCTCGGTCGAGCGGACCCGCGACGAGGCCATCAAGCACGTGAACATCCCCGGCCTGCTGGCCTGGGCCAACAAGGCGAAGTACGCGGTGAAGCCGCCGTCCGGCCGGTTCGAGACGGTGGAAGACCTGTCCGGGCAGCTGATCGTGGGCACGCCAGACGACGCGGTCAGGGAACTGCACCGGTTCGCCGAGGTCGGGACCGAGCACCTGGTCTTCGACCTGCGGTTCAAGTTCGACCGGTGGTTCGACCAGATCGAGTTGCTCGGCAAGGAAGTGATCAGCCGCTTCCGGTCTTAGAGATAGGCGGCAAGCACGCCGGGGAGGCCGCCGTGGCCTCCCCGGCCGCGACAATCCATGCGAGGAGACCTTCCCAATGCTGAAGTTGGGGTACAAGGCGTCGAACGAGCAGTTCGCGCCAACGGAGCTGCTGCGCTACGGCGTGCTGGCCGAGGAGTGCGGGTTTGACTCGGTGTTCGTCAGCGACCACCTGCAGCCGTGGCGTCATGACGGCGGGCATGCACCGTTCGCCATGACGTGGCTGGGCGCGCTCGGTGCGCGGACCGAGCGGATCGTCATGGGGACCTCAGTGCTGACACCGACGTTCCGTTACCACCCGGGGATCGTCGCCCAGTCCTTCGCGACCCTTGGATGCCTGTTTCCTGACCGGGTAGTCCTGGGAATGGGGACTGGCGAGTCACTCAACGAGGTCGCGCTGGGGATCGAGTGGCCCGACGGCAGGGAGCGCTTCGCCCGGTTCCGTGAGGCGGTCAGCCTGATCAAGCAGCTGTGGAGCGAGGACCGGGTCACCTTCGACGGCACCCACTACCGCACCGACAAGGCCACGATCTACGATCGCCCGCAGCGGCCAGTGCCGATATATCTGGCCGGCTCGGGTCCGGCGGCGACCCGCTACGCCGGGCGGGTGGGCGACGGCTACATCACCACCTCCGGCAAGGCCCCGGAGCTCTACACCGACACCCTGCTGCCGGCGGTGCGCGAGGGCGCTGCGACGGCCGGCCGCGACGTGGCCGACATCGACATGATGATCGAGGTCAAGGTCTCCTTCGACCCTGACGCCGACACGGCTATGCAGGCCACCCGCTTCTGGGGCGCCCTCGGCCTTACCCAGGAGCAGAAGGCGGGCGTGGAGGACCCGGTTGAGATGCAGCGCCTGGCCGACGATCTCTCGGTTGAGCAGACCGCACGCCGCTTCATCGTCTCCACCGACCCAGACGAGCACGTTGAGAAGATCAAGGCCTACCTTGACCTCGGCTTCAACCACCTCGTCTTCCACGCGCCAGGACCGGACCAGGAGAAGTTCCTCCGCCTCTACGGCACCGAGATCCTGCCCCGGCTGCGTTCCCTCGCCCCCGCGGTGGCGGCCCCGGCCTAGAATCCGCCAGCCGCGCCTGCGCCTCCTCGCGACCCGGGCGAGTAGCTGGGGTCGCGGGTGGCGAATAGCGCCCGGGTCAGCCGGTGACCGGCGCCGGCGGCGCCGCGGGCCCGGTCCCCGCGCCGGTCGCGCGGACGGCGGCGGCGATGTCAGACAGGTCGTCGGCCTTCAGCTCCAGGCTCGCGGCGGGCAGCCACCCGTCGACCTGACGGGGGCTGCGGGCGCCGACGATCGCGCCGGTCACTCCGGGGAAAGCCAGCGTCCAGGCGACGGCCACGGCGGCTGGGGTGACGCCGTGCCGTTCGCCGACCGGGCGCAGCGCTTCTGCCAGGGCCAGGTTGGCTGACAGGTCAGGCTCGGTGAAGTCGGGGTGGCCTGCCCGCCAGTCACCCGGCTCAAGGCGCGCCGCCCTGGCGGCGGTGAACGCGCCGGTCAGCAGGCCCGACGCCATCGGGCTGTAGGCGATGACCCCGGCTTGATGTTCCCTGGCCCACGGCAGGACCCCGCCCGCGGCGCCCCGGTGGATCAGGTTGAACGGCGGCTGTATCGCGTCGACCTGGCCGACCTGCTCGGCCGCCTCCAGCTGGAGCACGTCGTGGTTGGACAGCCCGGCCGCGCGGATCTTGCCCTCGCGCTTGAGGTCGGTGAAGACCTGCCAGTACTCCTCGACCGGGGTGCCGTCCTCGGCCGGCCAGTGCATCTGGTAGAGGTCGATCCGCTCGACCCG
>DATASA010000053.1:0-24538 GCA_036269435.1 Acidimicrobiales bacterium
GCCCGGTCGGCCACGTCCGGCACCGCCGACTGCTTGCGCATGCCGACCGAGATGGCATAGCCGTTGTTCTCGCAGACGAACACGGTCGGGAGCCGGTGGATGCCGGCGAAGTTGAGCGCCTCGTGGAAATCGCCCTTCGACGCCGCCGCCTCACCGAACCAGGTCATGGTGACCTTGTCGTCACCCCGCATGGTCGACGCCAGGGCCAGCCCCGAGGCGTGGGGGAACTGGGTGCCGATGGGCGACGAGCCCGTGATGATGCCGAGGCGGGCCGATCCCCAGTGGTTCGGCATCTGGCGGGCGCCCGAGTTGGGGTCGTCGGCCTTGGCCATCACGGCCAGGAAGATCTCGTAGGGGGTCATTCCGAGGGTCAGGACGACCCCGACGTCGCGGTAGTAGGGCAGGGCGACGTCGTGGCCGGCCCGCAGCGCCCACGCCGAGCCCACCTGGGCCGCCTCCTGGCCTTCGGCCGGGATGTAGAACCGGGCCTTGCCGGTGCGGGTCAGGTTCCACGCCCGCTGGTCGATGAAGCGGGCCAGCAGGACGGTGCGGTACATGCCCACCACGTCGTCCGCCGACAGGCCGAGCTGGACGTGGCGGGCGGGCGGCACCGCCCGGGCCCGGGCCCGCTCGTCGATCACTTTGGCCATCCCCGCCGCCTAGCCCGGTGGGCGGATTTGGTGGACGGCGGAGAGGGCGGCGATCCGTCGCTCGGCCAGCCTGTCGGCCGCTTCGGCGGTGGTCACCCCGTCCACCTCGGCCGCCTGCAGGACCGAGGTCACGGTGTCGAAGATGCCCCGGACCGCGGCAAGGGCCAGATCCGGGTGGTAGCCGCCGGGCGCCAGCTCCTCGGCGATGTTGATCAGCCCGCCGGCGTTGGCGACGAAGTCGGGCGCGTACAGCACGCCCAGGTCGGCCAGGAGCCGAGCCGAGGCCGTTCCATCAGCCAGCTGGTTGTTGGCCGAGCCCACCACAGCCGCGCACCGTAGTTCGGGGATCGTCTCCGCGTTCAGGGCGCCGCCCAGGGCGCACGGCGCGTAGATGTCGCACTCGACGGCGTGGATCTTCTCGACCGCGACCGCCTCGGCCCCGTGCTCGGCGACGGCGCGCTCCACCGCGGCCGGGGTCACGTCGGCGACGGTCAACCGGACCCGTTCTTCGGCCAGGTGGGCGAGCAGCGCGGCACCGACCTTGCCCACGCCGGCGACGGCGACGTGGCGGCCGGTCAGCGACGTGTCGCCCCAGAGCTTGGCGGCGACCGCCTTCATGGCCCACGTCAGGCCGTAGGCGGTGGCGGCCGAGGGGTCGCCCGAACCACCCAGCTCCCGGCTCACGCCGGTCACGAACCGGGTCTCCCGGCGGACGAGGTCCATGTCGGCCTGGGTGGTGCCGACGTCCTCGGCGGTGAGGTAGCGGCCGCCCAGCGCGTCGACGTGACGGCCGTAGGCCCGCAACAGCGCCTCGGTCTTGTCGCGGGTGGGGTTGCCGAAGATGACCGCCTTGCCGCCGCCCAGGTCCAGGCCGGCGGCGGCGGCCTTGTAGGTCATGCCCCGGGCCAGGCGCAGCACGTCCTCCAGGCCGTCGTGCTCGGACGCGTACGGGTAGAAGCGGGTACCGCCCAGGGCCGGGCCCAGACGGGTCGAGTGGACGGCGACGATGGCTCGCAGCCCCGATCCGCGGTCGTGGCAGAAGACGACCTGCTCGTAGTCGTCGGCCTTGATGCGGTCGAAGACGTCCACCCGGGCAACGCTAGTTCTCCGGTCGCGCCCGTGGTCGATGGGGCCGCCCGGAGGCGGGCCTACTCGACGATCAGGGTGGCTGTCTGATGCCCGGGGTGCAGCTGGCAGAAGATCTTGAACGTCCCGGGCTTGCCCGCCTTGAACTTGACCTTGATGGGCGTGTTGGGGTCGACGGTGTCGTGGATCCCGTAGCCCTCGATGGAGAAGCCGTGGGTCACCGCGGTCGTGTTCCCGACGTTGAGCACGACGTTGTCGTCCTTGTGCACGGTGATGGTCACCGGGTCGAAGCCGGCGCCGCCGGAGACCGGCGCGGCGTCGATGGAGCGGGTCAGCGTGGCATGGCCGCCACAGCCGGCCAGGACGAGGCTGAGCCCGAGCAGGGGCAGGACGACGAAGCGGCGGAAGATGTGCACGTGGTCGGGACCGGTGTCGATCCGGTGACCTCGCGCTTTTCAGGCGCGCGCTCTACCAGCTGAGCTACCCGACCGGGATTGTTGCGGACGAACTGTGAACGGCGATTCTCGAACTAGCGGTCCTGACGAGATTTGAACTCGCGACCTCCGCCTTGACAGGGCGGCGTGCACTCCAAGCTGCACCACAGGACCCTGCGATGACCGGCCCAAGCGTAGCCGGGACCGCCGGGGGGACGCCTGCGCGATCCGCCGTCAGACCGTCACCTCCGCCGGCGGCCGCCTGGAGCGGAGGAGCGCGGCTACCGCGACCGTGGCCAGGGCCAGCCCGTAGGACGCCCGCCCGATCAGCACCGCCCGGGGCGAGTCGAGGATGACGGCGAAGAAGTAGGGGTACCCGGCGACGGCGATCGCCGCCCAGGCGGGCGCCGCGGCCACGGTCGCGACCGCGACCAGCGTGACCGCGTACCAGGGCTGGACGGGCGTGACCGCGAGCAACAGGCCACCCATGAGAGCAGCCGCGGCGCGCGGCGCAAGAGGCCGCCGCACCACGACCCAGGCGGCGACGGCGACCAGTCCCGCGAAAGCCACCACCCCGGTCGGCCCGGGCGACAGGCCGAGGACGCTGGCCAGGAGGTACCGGGCCCCCTCGGTGTAGTGCTCCTCCTGCAGGTACCCGGGTAGGTACCCGATCACGTCGCGGCCGACCACGGCGACGTGGGGCAGGTAGGCCACGACCACGACCCCGACCGCGGCCCCCGTCACCCGCACGATCCACGCCCGGGCCTTGGGGCCGGCGGCCATCAGCAGGGCGAGGCCGAGCAGGGCCGGGTAGAGCTTGACCAGCGTGGCCAGGCCGATCAGCGCCCCGGCCCAACCGGGTCTTCGGCGGGCGACGGCCAGCAGGGCCAGCACGACGAACAGCGCGGCCAGGCCGTCGACGTGGCAGTTGTTGACCACCTCGACCACGGTCACGGGCGACAGGGCGTAGAGCGCCGTCCACCGCTCGTCGCGACCCCATGCCCGCAGCACCGACGGCAGCACGGCGATGAGAGCGACGTCGCCCAGCAGCCCGGCGACCTGCCACGCCTTGTGCCTCGCGCCGATCCCGGACACCTTGTACACGACGGTGAACCAGGCCTCGGCCACCGGCTGGTAGATGGTGTGCACCCCCGCCCGGTTGATCCGGGTGCAGCCGGGGTCGCGCTGGAGCCGCGCGCAGCCCGCGGCGTCGGGCCACAGCCACCCTTCCCGCAGCGAGGCCAGGCGGTCGTTCGCCGGTTCGTACCGGTAGGGGTCGACCGCCGCGCTCTGGACCCGCCCGTCCCACGCGTACCGGTAGAGGTCGTCCGACGTGACCGGCGGGCCGGCCAGAGCGGCCAGGCGCAGGGCCACGGCCACCGCGAACACCGCGGGGACGGCCACCCGCTTCGGCAACCGCAGGGCGCACAGCACGGCGACGGCCCAGGTGACACCCCAGGCGGCCAGGGGTACCAACAGCTCCCACTTGGCGTTGCGGAGCGGCTGGGACCTGGCGAAGACGACCGCCAGGGCGGTGGCCGCGACCGCGGCGACGGCGAACCCGCACGACGCCGGCCGGCCGGCGGCCTCAGGCCCGCTGGACGGCATGTGCGAACTCGGCCATGCCGGTGGCGAAGTCGACCTCGGCCACGAAACCGAGCGTCTCGGTGGCGCGGGCCGGGGAGGCCACCACATGACGCACGTCGCCCAGCCGCCACTGGCCGGTGACGACGGGCGCCAGGCCGGGGCTCACCGCGGCGGTGAGGGCCCGGGCCATGTCGCCGACGGTGTGGGGCCGGCCGCTGGCGACGTTGAGGGCCAGGAACGACCGGTCGAGCGGTGCGGTCAGGGCCAGGACGTTGGCGCGGGCCACGTCGGCGACATGGACGAAGTCGCGGGTCTGGCCCCCGTCCTCGAACACCTGCGGCGCCCGCCCCGACGCCAGCGCGCTGCGGAAGATCGACGCCACCCCTGCATACGGCGTGTCGCGAGGCATCCGGGGCCCGTACACGTTGTGGTAGCGGAGGGCGACGGTGCTGCCCCCCGACTCACGCGCCCACAGGGCGCACAGGTGCTCCTGGTGCAGCTTGGTGGCCGCGTAGGTGTTGCGGGGATCGACGGCGGCGGTTTCGTCGAGCGGCGCCCACTGCGTCCGCCGGGTGCAGCCCGCCACCGGGCACGGCGGATCGAAGCGGCCGGCGGCGAGATCGGCTTCGGCGCGAGGCGCGGGGCGGACGTCGCCATGGAGCTCGCAGCGGTACCGGCCCTCGCCGTAGACCACCATGCTGCTGGCCAGGACGACCCGGCCGGTGTAGCGGCGGCGCCACAGGGCTTCGAGCAAGCGGGCCGTCGCCGTGTCGTTGTCCCGTACGTAGGCGCCGACGTCGCCGAAGTCGACGCCCAGCCCCACCTTCGCGGCCTGGTGGCACACCGCGTCGACCCCCTCCACCGCGGCCTCGGCCACACCCGGGTCGGCCAGGTCGGCGACGACCAGCTCGGCGGCCGGGTCGAGGTCTGCCGGCACGCCACCGGCGTGGGCGGCGAGGTTGTCGACGACGCGGACGTCGTCGCCGCCGGCGAGCAGGCGGTCGACGACGTGCGAGCCGATGAACCCGGCCCCGCCGGTGACCAGGACCTTCATCGGGCCGGCGATGCGGCCAGCGGGAGGCGGATGGTGAAGCGGCAGCCCTGGCCCTCGTTGCGCACGCTTATCTCGCCGTGGTGGGCCTCGACCAGCCCCCGGGCCACGGCCAGCCCCAGGCCGGCACCGCCGTCGCCCGGCGTGCGGGCCGCGTCGCCCCGGTAGGCCAGCTCGAACACCCGGGGCAGGTCGGGCGCCGGGATCCCGCCGCACGCGTCACGCACGGAGACCAGCGCGGCCTGGCGGTCGTCGTCGAGGGCGGCGTCGACCCAGACCGTCCCGCCCCGCGGCGTGTGCCGGATGGCGTTGTCGAGCAGGTTGCGCACGACCCGCGCCATCTCCGGGATGGACAGCTCCACCATCGGAGCCGGCGAGGCGACCTCGCCGCGCACGTCGATCCCCTTTGCCCCGGCGGCGACCGAGACGCCGGCGACGGCGTCGGAGATCAGCTCGTCGAGCGGCATCTGCTCCAGGTCGAGGTTGAGGGCGCCGGCCTGGATCCGGGAAAGCTCGAACAGGTCGTCGACCAGCCCGGCCAGCCGGTCGGTCTCGCGGCCCATGGTCCGGTAGTAGCGGGCGACGGTGTCGGCGTCGTCGACCACGCCGTCCTCCAGCGCCTCCACCATGGCCCGGATGCCGGCGAGCGGCGTGCGCAGGTCGTGGGACACCCAGGCGACGAGCTGGCGACGGCTGTCCTCGGCCGCGGCAGCCAGCTCGCGGGTCTCGGCCAGCCGGGCGAGCGCCGCCTCCAGCTCGGCGGCCAGCCCGACCAGCTCGCTCGGCCCCCGCCGCGCCGTAGCCGCCGCCGCCGTGCCCGCGCCCGCGCCCGTCGCCCAACCGGACGCGGTCGGCGACGGGGCGCCGTCGTCGCCGATCCGCTTGGCCAGGTGGCCGAGCGAGGTGCTGGCCGCCGCCACCCGCTCGCCCAGCGCCAGGGCGGTCACCAGGCCGACGGTGCCGGCGGCGACGGTGACCACCAGCAGCGCCCGCAGATCGTGGCTGGAGATGAACATCGTGGTGGCCGACCCGACCAGCGACACGGTCACGGCCAGGACGGGAGCCAGGGCGGCGATGCCCGCCTGGACGGCCAGGCGGGCGTGGCGGAGCACCCGCAGGAGCGCGGCGGCCACCACCCCGGCGACCGCCGCCGACCCGAGGGCCCACCCGAGCAGGGCGGCGGTGTTGCTGGCGCTCATGCTGCCCCGGAGCGCGATCAGCGCCGCGGCGGCGACGCCGAGCACCGCGACCGCAGCCATGGCGACCGGACGCGATCGGGGCGGCCGCCGACCCGGCTCCGGCCTCATGGCTCGAACCGGTAGCCGACGCCCCACACCGTGCAGACGTGGCGCGGGCGGGCCGGGTCGGCCTCGATCTTCTCTCGCAGGCGGCGGACGTGCACCGTGACGGTCGACGTGTCGCCGTAGGCGAAGCCCCACACCTGCTCCAGGAGCTCCTCGCGTCGAAAGGCGCGGCGGGGATGACGCATGAGGTGCACCAGCAGGTCGAACTCCCGTGCGGTGAGGGCCACCAGCTCGCCCTCCCGGCGGGCTTCGTGGGCGACGGTGTCGACCTCCAGCGATCCGGCGCACAGGACGGTCGGCCCGGTCCCTCCTGGCGCCAGCGGGCCCGCGGCCCGGCGGAGCACGGCCTTCACCCGCGCCGTCAGCTCCCGGGGCGAGAACGGCTTGGACACGTAGTCGTCGGCGCCCAGTTCGAGGCCGACGATGCGGTCCGCCTCGTCGCCCCGAGCCGTGAGCATGATCACCGGGACCGGGGCCGTCGCCCGCAGCCTGCGGCACACCTCGAAGCCGTCGAGCGACGGGATCATCAGGTCGAGCACCACCAGCTCCGGGGGATCGGCCAGCGCCCGCTCCAGCGCGATTGCACCGTCGTAGGCCACGTCGACCACGAAACCTTCACGCTCGAGGTAGCGGGTGACCACCTCCGAGACCGTCAGGTCGTCGTCCACCACCAGGATCCGGGGCGGGGCGGCGGTCGGGGACACGGGTCGATTGTGCCCCACGCCTCCTCAGCCCGACCGGCGCCACCGCGGAGTTCATCGAATCGTGAGCACTTCTCATCGCCTCGTAAGGCCGGACGTGGGCAGACTGCACGAAATGCCTCACGTCGTCATTCCCGTCCTGAACGAGGCTGCGGCCCTCCCCGCCCTGCTGGCGGCCATGCCGGCGGGCTACATCGCGGTGGTGGCCGACAACGGTTCCACCGACGGCTCCGGCGACATCGCCCGCCGGGCCGGCGCCATCGTGGTGGACGCGCCCGAGCGGGGGTTCGGTGCCGCATGCTGGGCCGGCCTCGAGGCGGCCCAGCCGCCCGACGGCGTCGTCTGCTTCATGGACGGCGACGGCTCGCTCGATCCCGCCGACCTGCCCCGCGTCGCCGGCCCGGTGCTCGCCGGCTCTGCCGACCTGGTCCTCGGCGCCCGGCAGCCGACGACGGCGGACGCCTGGCCGGTCCACGCCCGGCTCGCCAACCGGCTGCTGGCCGCCGAGCTGCGTCGCCGGACCGGGCGCAACCTCCGGGACCTCGGGCCCATGCGGGCCGCCCGCCGCGACGGCCTCCTCGCCCTCGGAATCGAGGACCGTCGCTTCGGCTGGCCGCTGGAGATGGTCCTGCGGGCCGCGGCCGCCGGATGGCGGATCGACGAGGTGCCCGTGCCCTACGCGCCTCGGTCGGGGCGGTCCAAGGTGACCGGCACGGTCAGAGGGACGCTGCGGGCGGTACGGGACATGAGCCGCGTGCTGGCGACGGGCGACCGCTCCCCGAGATCGTCCGGCGCCGCCGCCGGCGCCGAACATCCTTCGTGAGCGGTTCCCACGTCCTCGTCATGGCCAAGGCGCCGCAGGCCGGCCGGGTCAAGACGCGTCTGTGCCCCCCCTGCACGCCCGCCGAGGCCGCCGCACTGGCCGAGGCCGCCCTCGCCGACACGTTGGAGGCCGTGGCCGCCTGTGGCGCCGAGCGACGGGTGGTCGCCCTCGACGGCGAGCCCGGGCCGTGGCTGCCGGCCGGCTTCGAGGTCGTGGCCCAGTGCGCCGGCGGGTTCGACACCCGACTGGCCGCGGCCTGGGACGCCGCCGGTGGGCCCGGCGTCCAGATCGGGATGGACACGCCCCAGGCCACCCCGGCACTTCTCGACGACGCCCTCGGGAGCCTGGAGGACAGCAGCGCCGCGCTGGGCCTCGCCGCCGACGGCGGGTGGTGGGCCATCGCGCTGCGGCGTCCGGACCCTAGGGTGTTCGCAGGCATCCCGATGAGCACCCGGCGGACAGGATCCGAACAGCTGGCGCGGTTGCATGCGCTCGACCACGACGTCCGCCTCCTGCCGACGTTGGTGGACCTCGACGTCGCCGCCGACCTCGGCGCGGTCACCGCCTCCGGCGCCGCCCGCCGGACCCGGGACCTGGCCATCCGGCTGGGCCTGGTCGACGCGCCCGTGGCGGCCGGCTGATGTCGCTGCTCAGCGCCGACTACCGGCGGGCCCACGCCGGCGCCGGCCCCCAACCGTCCCACCCGTCGTACGTCGCGCCCGTCGTGCTCCGGGCCGACACCGGCGAGGCCCTCGAACTGGACCTGCGCCGCTGGCACGACCCGGCCACCACCGAGGAGGCGGCGTTGCTGGCGACGGTGGACGGCCCGGTGATCGACCTCGGCTGCGGGCCGGGGCGCCTGGTCGTCAGCCTGGCGTCACGCCGCGTCCCCGCGCTCGGCGTCGACTCGTCGCCGTCGGCGGTCGCCCTGGCCCGCCGCCGGGGAGCCACCGTCCTGCAGCGGGACCTCTTCGGGCCCCTGCCCGGAGAGGGCCGGTGGGCCACCGCCCTGCTGTTCGACGGCAACGTCGGCATCGGCGGCGACCCGGCCCGCCTGCTGGCCCGCTGCCGGCAGCTCACCGCCCGCCGCGGCCGGGTGATCGCCGAGGTCCAGCCTCCGGGCACGGGCTGGCGTCAGGTCACCGCGTGGTTCGAGCGCGACGGCCACCGCAGCGAATCCTTCGACTGGGCCGTCGTGGGCGCCGACGCCATCGCCGGGCTCGCCCGGGACGCCGGCCTGGGCGTCCGGACCGTGCTCGAGACACCCTCGGGCCGCTGGTTCGCCGAGCTCCAGGCGGCCTGACGCCTTGAGCGTCGTCCTTCCCGAGCGAATCCGGCGGTTCACGACCGACCCCGACGAGCCGCTGCACCAGCGGGCCTACGCCTCGTCGCTGCGCGACGAACGCCTGGCCGCCATCCTCGGGTCGTCGCTCGGGATCCTGTTCTCGATCTGCTTCCTGACCGGCCTGTACTCCCACATCCAGCAGAACCCGGTGTCGTGGCTGCCCATCCAACCCCGTCCCGCCGGCCTGTACCGGTTCACCCAAGGCCTGCACGTCGCGTCGGGGATCGCCTCCATCCCCGTCCTGATCGCCAAGCTGTGGCTCGTCTGGCCCCGGTTCGTCGCCTTCCCGGTGGCCAAGCGCCTGAGCCACGTGGTCGAGCGCATCGGCCTGTTCCCACTGGTCGCCGGCGGCATCTTCATGACGTTCTCGGGCGTGGCCAACATCGCCCAGTGGTATCCCTGGAAGTTCTCGTTCCGGGCGTCCCACTTCTGGATGGCCTGGGTGACCATGGGTGCGATCGTCGCCCACGTCGGCGCCAAGTGGGCCATCGCCCGGCGGTCGCTGCGGCGGCCGTCGCGCCGCCCGGCCCTGGCCGCCGCCGACCCCGTGCTGGGCACCGTCGCCGAGGCCGCCACCGTGCCCGGCGGCGGCCTCTCCCGGAGGGGCCTGCTGCTGACGGTCGCCGGGGCGTCGGGCCTCCTGACGTTGACGACGGTCGGCGAGACGTTCCACCCGCTGCGCCGGCTCAGCCTGCTCGCCCCCCGCGACCCGGACATCGGTCCGCAGGGCCGCCCGGTCAACCGGGGGGCGGCCAACGCCGGGGTCGTCGACCTGGCCCGCTCCCCCGCCTACCGGCTGGAGGTCACCGGCCGCGTGGCCCGACCCGTGTCGCTCACGCTCGACCAGCTCACCGCCCTGCCTGTCCACGCCGCCGAGCTGCCCATCGCGTGCGTGGAGGGGTGGAGCTACTCGGCCCACTGGAGCGGGGTGCGGGTGCGGGACCTGCTGGCCATGGCCGGCGCCGAGGGCGGACGTACGGTCGTCGTCGAGTCCCTGGAGCCGAACGGGGCGTACCGCACCTCGACCCTCAACGCCGACCAGGCCGACGACCACGACACGATGCTGGCCACCCACCTCGACGGCCAGCCGCTCGCCATCGACCACGGCTTCCCGTGCCGGCTCATCGCCCCGAACCGCCCGGGCGTCCTGCAGACCAAGTGGGTCACGAAGGTGACCGTCCTGTGAGCGAGCCGGAGCTCCCCCTGGAACCGGGTCGGGCCGAGGGGAGCGCCGGTCCGCTCTTCTGGGTGTCGGCCGCCGTCGGTTGGGCCGTCATCCTGGGCGTCGGCCTCCGCGGCATCTTCGCCCACCGGATCGACACGCGCCCGGCCAACCTGGCCCGCTTCGTCGTCGCCGGCGCCCTCCTGCACGACCTTCTCGTCGCGCCGGTGGTGATCGTGCTGGGCGTGCTGGTGGTCCGGGCCGTCCCCCGGCGCCCCCGTGCCGCGGTCCAGGCCGCCCTGGCCGTGAGCGCCATCGTCGCTCTCTTCGCGTACCCGCTGGTCCGGGCCTACGGCCTGTCGACCCACAACCCCACCTCGGAGCCCCACAACTACGCCCGGAACCTGCTCATCGTCCTGGCCTTCGTGTGGCTGGTCGCCCTGGCGGCCACCGTGCTCCGCCGCCGGCCCCGCCCGGTGACGTAACCCGCCGGGGCGGCGGACGGCGGGTTGTGATCCCGGGTCAGACCCCGTGGCGGACCCACTCCTGGATCCCGGCGGCGACGAGTTGGACGGCGATGGCGGCCAGGAGCACCCCCACCACCCGGGAGAGCAGGTCGATGCCGTTCTGCTTCAGGATCGTCGCCAGGCCGCCGGCGAAGCGCAGGACGGCATAGACCGCAGCCAGGGCGACGAGCAGGGCGACGACGACGGCGACCACCTGTGCCGCGGAGTCGGCGGCCCGGATGAACACCATGGTGGCGGCGATGGCGCCCGGTCCGGCCAGCAGCGGCGTGCCGAGCGGGACCAGCGCCGGGTTCTGGCCGGGGCGGCCGGCGTCGACGGCGCCGCCGGGCGGCGGTCGCAGCAGCTCGAGGGCGACGAGGACGAGCAGCAGCCCGCCGGCGACCTGCAGGGCCGGGAGCGAGATGCCGAGCAGGGCCAGGATCGCCTGGCCGAACAGGGCGAAGACGACGATGACGCCGGCGGCGACGGCCGTGGCCTGCAGCGCGGCACGCCGTCGCCGGGCGGCGTCGAAGTCGGAGGTGAGGGCCAGGAACACCGGGGCGTTGGCGATCGGATCCATGATCACGAGGATCGTCACCAGGGCCTCGACGAAGAGCCGCCACGTCGAGTCGGCGTGCCCCGCCACCAGGTCCACGCCCGCAACGTAGATCGGAACGCGAAAAAGCCCGGTCGGTCTGCCAGCGTGGACTGGCGGACCGACCGGGCGGTGGGGGGACTTCAGCCTGCGGAGGCCACCAGGTGGACGGTACCCAGGGGGATTCCCTCCTTGAAGGCGGTGACACCGAAGGTGGCGTTCAAGGCGGCCGCGCCGGGGGCGGTCAGCTTGGCGACCGTGCCGTCGAGGACCACGTTGGAGCCGTCCATGCTGACCTTGACGGCGGTCCCGTCAAGGGAGAGCAGCGGGATACCCGACTTGCCACCGGCGGTGGCGGTCAGGATCGAAGCGCCGGGGTCGACCACGAAGTCGGTGACCTCGAGGGACTTGCTGCCGCTGCTGAACTTCAGGCCGCTGTCCTCGTGGATCACGCTGCCGGCGATGTAGCCGGGCTTGTAGGCGAGGTCCGAGTGGATGGCGGCGAAGCCACCGGTGATCGGGAAGGACACGGTGGACGTGGCGCTGTCGAACTTGGCCGTACCCACCGGGGCGACGGCGACGTTCAGCGAGGCCAGGGCCTTGGCGGTGTCCGGGTCGAGCTTCACCGACGTGGACTGACCGGCCAGGCGGGTGATGCGCGCCGTCTTGTCGGCGGTGGCGTCGTACGTGGACGGGCTGCCCTTGGCCACCAGGTGGACGGTACCGAGGGGCAGGCCGGCCTTGAGGGCGGTCACGTTGAAGGCCTTGTTCAGGGCGCTGGCCGCGGTGTCGGTCAGCTTGGCGACGGTCCCGTCGAGGGTGACGTTGCCCTGGGCGTCGCTACCGACCTTGACGTTCGTGCCGTCGAGGGTCAGGAGCGGGACCTTGGGGGTGCCGCCGACGCCGCCGACGGTGCCGTAGAGGATCGAGTTGCCGGGGTCGACCACGAAGTCACCCAGTTCGACCTTGGTGGAGCCGGCGGTCAGCGTGAAGCCGCTGCCCTGGTGCTCGATCGAGCCCAGGATGTAGCCGGGCTTGAAGGTGGGGTCGCTGTGGATCTCGGCGTAGCCGGACGTGATCGGGAACGTGATGGTCGACGTCGCTGCGTCGAACGTGGCGTTGCCGGACGGGGCGAGCGCCACGCCCAGGCTCTTCAGGGCGCCGGCCGTGCCGGCGTCGATGGCGACCGAGGTGCCGACGCCGCTGAGGCTCGGGATGGCGGTGACCATGTCCTTGGTCTGCGCCGAGGTCGACCCGCTCGCCGAGGCGCTGGACTTGTTCGAGCTGTTGCTGCCGCACGCCGCTCCGGCGAGGGCGAGTGCCCCGACGAGCGCGGCGATGGAAGCCTTTGTCTTGATGGGCATGTGCTCTCTTCCTTTCGCTGAGGAGCGAAGTCTTCGGATTGGGTGAAGCGGTTCCGGTTGCCTCGTCTACGGATCAGCCCGCGGGAACGTATGACGGAACTCGGGAGAAATAGGGCACGGGCCCGGGCCTCACGATGCACCGCCCGCCGCCGTCGGTAGCCCAGACGGCAAACGTCGATCAGGCCTGAGCGCCGCCGCCGGCCGACCGCGTCCGTCCCCGGCGCTCAAGTCCCGGCCGTGTCCGGTCGATGAGTGCCTGACGGACGGGCCACACCGAGGAGAGCGAATTGAACGCGCACGGCGGACGCTGGATCAGCACGGTCCTCTGCTTGACGGTGCTGGGAGGGCTCGCCGCCGGCTGCTCGAGCTCCGAACCGACGGACAGGAGCGCCGGCGCGCCCAGCGACAGCACGGCCCCGGCCTCGCCTTCGTCGCCGGACCCGGGCGGGACCACCGGGTCGATCGGCGGAGGGTCGACCGGCGGCGGGTCGTCCGGCGGCGGGTCGACCGGCCTCGGGTCGATCGGCGGCGGGTCGTCCAGCGGCTTCGTGAGCACCGGAGACGGCCTCAGCCTGTCCGCCAACCCGGCCATCGGGGACACGCCCGGCCTCACCGTTCGCGGCGTGGCCGCCGGGACGGCCCCAGCGAACCAGGCGTCGGTTGTGGTCGTGCCGTCGCTCGCCCCCACGCTCGACGGCATCGGGAACGAGAGCGTGTCGCCGCAGGACCGCAAGGCCGTCGTGGATTCGCTGGCCGCGCTGCGCGTCGCGGCCAAGGACGTGACCTTCGACCCGGATTCCCGCACGGGCCAGCCGCGGGTCCAGGTCAACGTGCCGGTCGACCAGCTCGCAGCTCGCGGCCCGGGCATCGTCCAGGCCGTGGAGAAGACGCTGGGCCGGGCCCGTTCCTCCGGGGCCGCGTTCTCGCTCGCCGACTGCGAGCCGGCCAGCGCGCCCCTTCGCCGCCAGGCCGTCGACCAGGCCCAGCTGCAGGCTCGGGCCCTGGCCGACGCCGGCCACCTCACCCTGGGCGGCGTCGTGGCCATCACCCAGGAGAACGGCCTGCCCGTCCCGAACGGCGGCTGCCCGACCCTCGTGACAGGAGACCTCGACAGCTTCGACGCCCCGGCCCAGGTCAAGCTGTCGGTCGCCGTCCGCGTCACCTATGCCATTGCGGGCGCGCCGGCCTCGCCGCAGGCCCGGCCGCTGCTGTGGGCCGCGGGCACGTCGACGGCCAAGGCCAAGGCCGACCAGGCCTACGTCGTCGTCATCTTCGGGTCGCAGGACGCCGACCCGACCGGCGGCCCCAGCGCGGCCGACCGGGCCAAGGTGTTCGATGCCCTGGCCAAGCTCAAGATCGACCGCAAGGACGTCCAGGTCGTCACGTCCTCCGATTACGGAGTCACGACGGTCGTCCAGGTCGCGACCAAGGCGGCCGGTCTCGACACGGCCGGCAAGGACATCGTCCGGGCGGTCGAGGACGTGCTCGGTCGGTCGGACTCGAACGGCGCCCGGTTCGCCAGCTCCACCTGCGAGGCGCTCCTCGCCACCGCCCGCAAGAACGCGGTGGCCGACGGACGCCAGCGGGCCGCGAACCTGGCCACGGCCGCCGGGGTGAAGGTCGCCGACCTGCAGTCGCTCTCCGACGTCTCCCCGACCGGTGTCAACCCGTGCGACGACGACAGCGTGCAGGCGCTCGCCTCCTTCGGCGACTACTCCTCGGTGTCGCTCCAGCCGTTCGACGCCGATCCCGAGTTCTCGCTCACGGCCGTGACCGAGCTCGGCTTCGCCATGACCGCCTGAGGAGCACCCGCCGACGCCTCCGTCCTGCCCACCGGTGACGTGGCCAATCCCCCGCCGTGGACGATGTGACCGCGCTCCCTACCGTTTCACGAGGCGCTCCAGGGGCATAGGCTCCGGGTCATGGGCCCTGACTGGTCGCCTGACGAGCCGCTCGAAACCGAGACGTTCGAGGCGTGGGACGAGGCGGCCGACGATGAGGAAGGGTCCTCTCCGGGTCAACTGGACGGATCGATGGCGGAGACATCGCTCGACGAGCAGCTGCTCCTCGATGAGACCGAGGTCAACGAGGTCGGCGTCAACCTGGACGACCCCGAGCGCATGGCCGTTCTGGACGGAGGCGCCGACGACCCCGACGGGGTCGGGATCGACGTTCCACCAGGCGAGCCTCGCGTTGGCGAGGAAGGCTGGGACCTCGACGCCGGTGAGCAGCGGACCGCCGACAGCCTCGACGAGCTTCAGGAGTAACCGGCCCGCCTCCACGTCCTGGCTCGACCGACCCGACGACGAGCTGCGGACGTTGCTGGAGGCCGACCTCGCCGCGTCGCTCGAGGTGGCGTCGTCCGACGCCGGTACCCCGGCTACGTGTCGTCCGGGGTCATTCGTAGGCCCGGGCCTGGATGGCGTACAGCTCGCTGTACAAGCCGCCGGCAGCCACCAGGGCGTCGTGGTCGCCCTGTTCGACGACACACCCGCCCGCCAGCACGACGATGTGGTCCGCCATGCGCACCGTCGAAAAACGGTGAGAGACGAACACGGCGATGGCGCCGCTGCGGCGGGCGATGGTCGACGCCACGCCGGCGAAGAGCTCGAACAGCTCGTGCTCGGCGTGGGCGTCGAGGCCCGACGTCGGCTCGTCGAGCAGCAGGAGCAGGGGCGCGGCCCGCATCATGGCCCGGGCCATGGCCACCTTCTGCCACTGCCCCTCGGACAGGTCGACGCCGCCCACCCACTGTCGCCCGAGCTGGCAGTCGAGCTCGAACGGGAAGTCGGCGCCGACGCGCCCGAGCGCGGCGCGCACCGGCTCGGCGTCGTCCACGACGGCGACGTTGCCCACGCCGACCGACTCCCGCAGCAGGAGCTCCAGGCGGGCGAAGTCCTGGAACCCCCCGGAGAGGCGCTCGCGCCAGCGGTCCACGTCGAACGCGCGCAGGTCCACGCCGTCGACGGTGACCACCCCGGACGTCGGCTCGTAGAAGCGGCAGAGGAGCTTGATCAGGCTGGTCTTGCCGGCCCCGTTCTCGCCGACGATGGCGACGGTGCTGCCGGCCTCGAGCCGTAGGTTCAACCCGGACAGCACCGCGTCGCGATTGCTCTGCGGGTACCGGAACGACACGTCGCACAGCTCGATCCCTGTCCGCAACGACGACGGCACGGGCGCCGGCGACTCCGGCCGCAGCCGGGCGACTGCCTCGGCCGCGTAGTCCCGCAACCACAGGTACCGGCGCAGGACCCGAAGCGCGCTGGCCGAGCGATTGGAGACGTTCAGGAGCTGTGCCACCTGCCCGTTGACCTGCCCGGCCAGGATCATGACGAGCAGGACGTCGCCCGGCGTCGCCCGGCCGCTGCCGGCCCGTTCGAGCACGAAGGCGACGGCGGCGAGGTAGCCGGCCGCGAAGGGCAGCCACCCCGACGAGCGGACCAGGCCCGCCCGCAACTGGGCGCGCGCGATCACGTCGGTCGTCTCGGCCCACGCCGCTCGCTCGCGTCGCACGACCTCGTCGCCCAGGCCGAAAATCCGCACCTCCTTGGCCGGAGAGGCCGTGGTGACGAGGTCGAACAGGTGCTGTTCGCGCCGGCGCTTCTCCGCAGTGGCGACGTTGGCCCGGTTCACGACGCGCTCGGCCACGCCACCGGCGTACACCGACGGTACGGCAAGGATCGGCAGGAGCAGCAGGGCCGGGTGCACGCCGGCGAGCAGCACGGCGGTGAGGCCGATCCGCCCGGCCAACGCCGCACCCTCACCCAGGATCGGCAGGAAGCCGGAGAGGTAGTTCAGCTCCTGCTTGAGGAGCACGATCCGATCGGCGAACTCGGGTCGCTCGTAGTGCTCGATGCCGCCCGGGCCGCTGGCCGCCCGCATGATGTCGCACACGAGTTGGCGCCCGCACGCGAACTGGAGCTCGGCCAGGAACCTGAGCGCGAGGGTGGCGGTGGCGCTCTGGACCACGACCGTGACCCCGAGGGCGACGGCGGCGGCGGTCACCAGACCGCCCTCCCCGCGGGCCACGCCGTTCAGGATGAGCTTCAGCCACAGGCTGACGACGACGGCGGTCACGCCCGACACCAGCGAGGTCGTCACCGCGAACACCGAACGGCGCACGCCGGCCCGCCGGCTCAGATCGGCCAGAAGGTGCAGAACCCGGCGCCGGTCAGTCACGGAAGCGGGTCGCCTGCAGTTGGAAGAGCTGGCAGTACCGGCCGTCGGCCGCCACCAGTTCCTCGTGGCTCCCGTCCTCCACCACCCGGCCGTGCTCCAGCACGCAGATCCGATCCGCCCGCCTGACGGTCGAGAAGCGGTGCGAGATGAGGATGGTCGTGAGGCCCGTGGTCAGCTCGAGGAACCGGTCGAACAGCTCGGCTTCGGCCCGGACGTCGAGGTTGGCGGTCGGCTCGTCGAGGACCAGCACGCCGGCGCCCGACTCCACCGCGAAAAGGGCGCGGGCCAGGGCGATTCGCTGCCATTCCCCACCCGACAGGTCGGCGCCGCCCGCATATTGGCGGCCCAGCGGCGTCTGCCATCCCAGAGGCAACCGGGCGACGACGTCGAACGCTCCCGCTCGGGCTGCAGCCGTGTCGAGCGCGTCGGCCCGATGCTCGCGTTCGGGGTGGCCGCCGACGCCGGCCAGCCCGACGTTGTCCGCGGCCGACAGCTCGTAGCGAACGAAGTCCTGGAAGATCACGGCCAGGCGGCGTCGCCAGCTGGCGACGTCGAACGTCCTCAGCGGAATGCCGTCGACCGTGATGGCGCCTGCGTCGGGCTCGTACAGGCCGGCGAGGAGCTTCACCAGCGTCGTCTTGCCGGCGCCGTTCCCGCCGACGATGGCCAACGACGAGCCGGCGGCGATGGTGAGATCCAGCCCCTTCAGGATCTCGCGTCCGCCCGGGTATGCGAAGTCGACTTCCTCGAAGCGGATCGCGGTGACCGGCAACCCGGCCGCGTCCGAGCCGCCGCCCGCCGAGGTCGCGTCTCCCACGCCGGCCTCCACCTCGCGCAGCGCGGCGAGCGACTCGAGCCCGAAGTCGAGCTGATAGCCGTCGTCGGAGCGTTGGTCGAGCAGCACGAACATGGCGACGACCGCCTGCAGGGCGACGGTCAGGCCGCGGGCCCCCGTCGCCCCGTCGAGCCCACGACGGGCCAGGACGACGAACGCGGCGACCGCCACCGGCGTCAGGCCGAGGATCAACGCGACCATGCGCGAGATGGCCCACCGGCCGGCCGCCAGGCGGGCGGACACCAACGCATCCCACTGGCCGCGGAAGCGGGCCACCAGCCACTCGAGCAGGCCGAACAGCCGCACCTCCTTCGCGGACGGCGGCGTGTTGGCCAGGCCGGACGTGTACCGGGACGCGCGCCCGCCCGCCTGCGACGCCCGCACGGCCCCGATCCGGACGCGGTCCCACCGCCGGCACTGCCTGTAGGCCATGACCAGGACGGTCGCCAACACGACGGCGATCGGCACCGACACCCTCGCCACCAGTACGGTCGCCCCCGCGACCTGCAGGTACCGCCCGCCGACCGACACGAGCGCGACCGCCGCGCCCCCCGGGCTGGCGTCCCAGAAGTTGTCGATGTGGCCACCGGCAAGGGCGAGGCGGTCGAGCATGGCCGGGTCCTCCAGCATGGCGATGCCCGGGGACCGGTTGGCCGCCTCCATGGCCCGGGCCCGGAGAACGCCGTCGACGCCCCGAGTGACCGTGTACGCGACGGCGGCTCGCACCGGGCCGACCGCTTGCTGGGCCAGCAGCAACAGGCTGAGGACGGCAAGGGGGCCATGCGACGGCGGCGTGGGAGGCCACGCGCCCGACCAGCGCGCCGATGGCGTCGATGATCGCCAGCGGGATCGCCGCGTTGGCGAGCTCGAGTGCCGCCAGGGCCAGCACCAGCCGCCGCCCCGCGTAGCCGAGCAACGTCGCCGCCTCCCGCCGTGTGCGCACGCCCGGCAGCGTCGCGCAACTGAGGCGCCGGCGGCCTCTCAATTCCCCGACGGTGAGCCGATGGCGGCCCCCGCTGCGGCGATGAGCCGGTGGACCGCGCCGCACGCGCCGCTGCCGAAGCCCTCGGCATCGGCGTCGTTCTGCTGCGCCTCGTTTTCGTGTGACGGGTTCGGCGCCGGACCTCGGGCCGCTTCGGTGGAACGCCTGCGGTTAGCCTCCGCCGGGTGACCGGTGTCGAGGTCTTCGTCGACCCGAGCTGCCCGTGGACATGGATCACGTCCCGATGGCTCACCGAGGTGCAGGCCGAGCGGAACCTCTCGCTGACGTGGCGTTCGTTCTGCATCGAGCTCCGAGACGACTACGGCGTCTCGCCGAGCGTGCCCGAGCATCTGCGCGCCTTCGCCATCGAAGCCCACGCCCTCTCGCACCGGGTGCTGCGCATCTTCGAGGCCGTCCGGGCCGCGTCCGGCGAAGAGGCGGTCGACACGCTGTATGCCGAGTGGGGCCGCCGCTTCTTCGTGGACACGCCCCGGACCGACGAAGCCCTGTTGGGGGAGTCCGTCGAGGCGTGCGATCTGGACGCGGATCTCTTGCGGGCTGCCGACGACGAGGCCTGGGACGCGCCGATCGTCGAGGCGATGAAGGTCGCCTACGCGTTCGGCGGGCCCAAGACCCAGACGCCGGTCGTCGTCGTGGGGAGTGATCCGGCGCACGGCTTCAAGGGCCCGGTCATGAGCCCGGCGCCGACGGGCGACGCCGCCCTCCGGTTGTGGGACGCCCTCGACGTCGTGTCCCGCGAACCCGGCTTCTTCGAGATCACCCGGCCGCGCGCCAACCCGCCGACGCCGCCGACGCCGCCGAGCGACGGGCGGCGCTAGACGTTGTGCCGGCGCGGTTCCAGCGATCACGTCGCAAGGGAGCCCGCCTTCCGTCCGAGGTGGTCATCGTCACCCGACCGACCAAGTGGGGCAACCCGCACCCGTTGGCGCTCGGGCGGGCGGAGGCCGTTCGTCGTTACCGGGAAGATCTGTTCCACGGCCGGTTGGCCGTCAGTGTCGACGATGTGAAGCGGGAGCTGATCGGGCGCGACCTTGCGTGCTACTGCCCGCTCGACGGGCCGTGCCACGCCGACGTCCTCCTCGAGGTCGCCAACGAGTGATCGCCGGATGGCTTCCTACCCGAGCCGAGCGCCCACCCGCGCGCACCGGCTCCGCGGGTCAACGTCGACCGAACAGCCAGTACAGAAGGGAGTTTCCCGGGTTCACGACGACGACGATCCTCCAGAACTTCTTCGTGCCTCGAACCGCGCCATCGGATCGGCCGGCCAGGTCACGCCAGGCGAGCACGGCAGAGACGACCTCGACCGGCACCAGAATCGCGACGAGCAGCTTCCGATTTCGCGTCATGGCCATCGGTCTAGCCCACGACGCCGGCGAACGGTGCTCGGCCTTCCTGGGCGACCTCCGCTCGCCGTCTTGCGCGGCTACCCGCCGGCGGTTGCCCGTCGAGCGTTCGTGACGATCTCGCTGACGATCAGTGGCCACAGCGGTTCCGGGATGTCATGTCCCATGTCCTCGATCCGGAGCAGTCGGGCACCGGGCACCGCCCTCGCCGTCGCCTCACCACCGCTGACATGGAACACGGGGTCGAGGGCGCCGTGGATCGCCAGGGTCGGCACGCGCACGCCGGCCAGGGCTTCGGTGCGGTCCACCTGCGTGCCGACGGCCGCGAGCTGGCGCACGGCGCCGCCTGGGCCGTGAGCCCGGACGTACGCCTCCCGCGCTCGCCGGGCTGCTCGGTCCTCGTCGAAATACTTCCCCGGGCTCATGACCCGACCGACTTCCACGCCACGCGACGCTGCCGCCGCCGGGCTCGCCGCCGCGGGCGTCATCAGTGCGGTCATGGCCTCGCTCGTCGACTGGCCGACGGTTGGGTCGCCGGTCGTCGACATGATCGAGCACAGGCTCAAGACTCGGGTCGGATGGCGGATGGCCAGCGTCTGACCGATCATCCCCCCCATCGACGATCCGACGATGTGCGCGGCCTCCCGGCCGAGTGCATCGAGGAGGCCGGCCGCGTCGTCCGCCATGTCTTCCAGGCCGTACGGAACCGAGCGCAGCGCGCCGGCCAACAGCGCGTCGAGGTCGACATCTGCGTCGATCCGTGAAGACAACCCGACATCCCGATTGTCGAAGCGGACCACGTAGAAGCCCTCGTCGGCCAGCAGCCGGCAGAACTCCGGTTCCCAGCCGATCAGTTGCGTTGCGAACCCGCTGATGAGCAGGAGCGCGGGATCGGAAGCGGCCCCGAAGGAGTCGTACTCGAGCTCGATCCCGTTGGTTCTCGCACGCGCCATGGGGACACCGTAGGAGTTGGTTGCGGCGACGCCTGAGACGACTGATCGTCGTCGGCGTCCCTCGGTCAACCCAAGGTCCGCAACGCCGCCCGGACGACCGCCTCCCGCAGCTCCTCATCGAGAGCGTGGTCTTCTCCCGCCAGCAACCGCACGGCCTGGTCCCCGCGAAGACGCGCGGCGAGGCGCGCGTCGACGGCGGCCGTGCCCAGGACGCCGGCGTGCACCGCACCCATGGCGCAGCGGGCCCGGAGCAGGGCATCGGGCTCGGTCGAGCTCGCCAGGATCGGCGCCAACTTCCGCAAGCCCTGCTTGGCCTGCTGGTTGCGAAACGCCGACGGGTCGTCGAACAGCGTGGTGATGAGCAGGGCATGGCGCGACAGCACGTCGACGACCTCCGCAAGGAGGTCAGCGGGGGCCGGCGGCGGCGGGGTCGACGCCCGGGTGACGAGATCCTCGAGTTCCCGACGGAGAGGTTCGGTCACCGCGTCGAGGATCTGGTCCTTCGACTCGAAGTAGTAGTAGAGCGACGCCTTCGTCATCCCCAGGGCAGCGGCGATGTCGCGAATGGACGTGCCCGCGTACCCCTGGCTGGAGAAGAGCTCGACCGCCGCCGCGACGATCCGCTGCCGCGAGTCGGACCTGGTCCGCCGACCGCCGCTCATGTCGATGCTCACGTGCTGTTTCCTCTCGCCCGGTCCAGAGTACCCTTACCGTCCGATCGGTAAGAGTACGTACGGGAACGAAGGGGTGGGTCCGCGTTGGGCGAGCTGGCGAGGTGGTGCTTCCGGCGCCGCAAGGTGGTCCTGGCCGTCTGGCTGGTGGCCATGGTGGGTCTGTTCGCCGTCAACCGGGCGGCCAAGCCCGCGTTCTCGAACAAGTTCTCCCTTCCCAACACGCCGTCGGCGGCCGCTCTGAGCTTGCTGCAGAAGGAGTTCCCGTCGGCCTCGGGGACCTCGGACCAGATCGTGCTCCACGCCACGGCGGGCACGCTGACGGACCCGTCCGTGCAGCCGCAGGCCGAGCAGGTCCTCACTGCCGTCGCCGGCTTGCCCCACGTGGGATCGGTGACGAGCCCCTTCACCTCGGCCGGCGCGTCGCAGATCAGCAAGGACGGCACGATCGCCTTTGCCACCGTGCATTTCGACGAGCAGTCGACCGACCTGACCAAGCCGGTGGTGGAACAGGTGATCAAGACGGCGGAGGCCGGCGCGACGCCACAGTTGCAGGTGGCGCTGGGAGGCCAGGACATCGAGGGCGCCCAGATGCAGAACGGTTCCAGCAGCACCGGTCTCGGCATCCTGTTCGCCCTGATCGTGCTGGGGTTCGCCTTCGGGGCGCTGTTCGCCGCCGTCCTGCCGCTCATCACCGCCCTGGTCGCGATCCTGATCGGCTACTCGCTCACCGGACTCCTGACCCATGTCTTCTCGGTGGCCAGCTTTTCCACCATTCTCGGGATCCTCATCGGCCTCGGCGTCGGCGTCGACTACGCCCTGTTCATCGTCACCCGCCACCGAACCGGCCTGCGCGGCGGGCGGACGGTCGAGGACGCCGCCGTCCACGCCATCAATACCGCGGGCCGGGCCGTCTTCTTCGCCGGGATCACCGTGTGCATCGCCCTTCTCGGCCAGTTCGCGCTCGGCGTCTCCTTCCTGTACGGCGTGGCCGTGACCGCCGCCATCACCGTGGCCTTGACGATGCTCGCGTCGCTCACCCTGCTCCCCTCGCTGTTGGGCTTCTTCGGGCTGAAGGTGCTCAGCCGGCGGCAGCGGGCCGCGCTGCGAGACAAGGGCCCGGTCCCCGAAGAGGTCACCGGGTTCTGGCACCGCTGGGCCAAGGCCATCGAGCGCCGGCCAGCCGTGCCCGCAGTGGTCGCACTGCTCGTCGTGGTCTTCATCGCCCTGCCCTACTTCACCCTCCATCTCGGCCTCGACGACGCCGGCAGCGACCCGTCCAACACCACGACCCGGGTCGCCTACGACCTTCTGGCCAAGGGCTTCGGCGCCGGCTTCAACGGGCCGTTCCTTCTGGTGGCCGAGCTTCCCTCGAACGGCGACGTGGCCAAGTTCCAGGCCATCGTCGACACCGTCAAGACTCAACCCGACGTCGTCTCGGTCACTCCGGCGACTCCGAGCCCGAGCGGCACGGTGGCCATCGCCACCGTGTACCCCGGTAGCAGCCCCCAGTCACAGCAGACGGAGACGTTGCTCGATCATCTCCGCAGCGACGTCATCCCCAAGGCCGAGGCCGGCAGCGGGGTCAAGGTGCTCGTGGGCGGAGCCACCGCCATCGGGACCGACTTCTCCCGCATCCTGTCGTCGAAGCTCCCGCTCTTCGTGGGCGTCGTGGTCGTGCTGGCGTTCGTCCTGCTCATGGCCGTGTTCCGTAGCCTGCTGATCCCGCTGATCGCGTCGATCATGAACCTGTTGTCCGTCGGCGCTGCGCTGGGGATCATGAACGCGGTGTTCGAGTGGGGATGGGGCCACTCGCTGTTCGGAGTGTCCAGCAAAGCTCCCGTCGAGGTCTTCGTGCCCGTGCTGCTGTTCTCGATCCTCTTCGGGCTGTCCATGGACTACGAGGTGTTCCTCGTCAGCCGGATTCACGAGGAATGGCTCCGCACCGGCGACAACAACGTCGCCGTGACCGTCGGGCAGGCAGAGACGGGCCGGGTGATCACCGCCGCCGCGACCATCATGATCCTCGTGTTCGGGGCATTCATCCTCGACCCGGGCGTCATCAAGCAGTTCGGCATCGGCTTGGCGTCGGCCATCCTCATCGACGCCTTCATCGTCCGCACGATGATCGTCCCGTCGCTCATGCACCTCTCCGGCAGCCGCAACTGGACCCTCCCGAGGTGGCTCGACCGGATCGTCCCCCACATCCACGTCGAAACCGCCGACGCTGCCCTTCGACCCGGTCCGTCCGTTCCGGCCGGCGTGGCGCGGTAGCAGGCCGCCGCACCGACGCGGCGGGAGGGACGCTCGTCGAAATCGGACGGGTGCGCCCATCATTTCCTGTTGGTGCCACCGATCTCGCCGGTCGATTCCTTGAGGTTGTCGAGCATCCGCGAGAGCACGCGTGCTGCGGCGGCGACATCCGCGGCCGGCAAGCCACTGAGGAACCGGGTTCGAACCCGGCGCAGATGTGGTTCATGAGCGTCCTGACGACGGCACATGCCGGCTGCGGTCAAGGTGGCGACGTTGCCGCGGCCATCGCTGGTTGACCGAGACCTCACAACCAGGCCGGCGTCGACGAGGTCATCAACCACCCTCGTCACCCGGCTCGGCGACAGGGCCGTCCTCGAGGCCAACTCGGACATGCGCAACTGGTGCTCGGGCGCCTCGGAGAGGTGCATCAACACCACGTACTCGGAAGTGCCCAGGTTGCTGTCGTGCCCGAAATCCTCTTCGGTCACCCGCGGGATGCGGATGAGCAGTTGCATCAGCGATCGCCAGAGCAACTCCTCGTCGGGTGTCAAGGGCTCCGGCTGCCGCACGAGCGCAGTGTAGCTCGCTCATTGCTTGCCCAAGCAAATAGATGGTAGTGTTCCCATCGTCACACATCTTCGAGTGGGAGCGGGTGGATAGTGCGCATCACAGTCATCGGGAACGGTCACGTCG
>DATASA010000054.1:0-22102 GCA_036269435.1 Acidimicrobiales bacterium
CCGCTTGGGGACGTTGCACTTGACCACCGGGCCCCAGCAGCCGAGCTTCACGATGCACTTGGGCGAGCCGTACTCCGTGGCGAAGTCGCCCTGCTCGTAGTAGCCGGCCCGGTCACAGCCTTCGTGGACGGTCTGGCCGAAGAGCCAGGACGGCCGCAGGGCGTCGTCGAGGGGGATCATCGGCGCCTGGCCGGTGGCCATGTACAGCAGGTACAGCAGGGTCTCCGACATGTTGTCCGGGTGGGCCGGGCAGCCGGGAATGCACACGATCGGGATGCCGGCCTTGGACTTCCAGCCCCAGCCCAGGTAGTCGGGGACGCCCATGGCGCCGGTCGGGTTCCCGGCCATTGCGTGGATGCCACCGTAGGTCGCGCAGGTTCCCACGGCGACGACCGCAGTGGCTTTCGGGGTGAGGCGGTCGAGCCACTCGCTGGTGGTCATCGGCTGGTCGGTCGCCGGGTCGTTGCCGAACCCGCACCAGTAGCCCTCGGCCTTGATGGCCTCGTTGGGGATGGATCCCTCGACGACGAGCACGAACGGCTCGAGCTCGCCGCGCTCCGCCTTGAAGAACCATTCGATGAAGTCGTCGGCGCCGCCGACGGGCCCGCACTCGAAGTCGATCAGCGGCCAGTGGACCGCAATCTTGGGCAGGCCGGGAAGGGCCTGCAGGGCGATCTCTTCGATACTCGGCTGCGTGGCTGCGGTGAGGGATACGGAGTCACCGTCACAGCTCAGACCGGCGTTGATCCAGAGGATGTGGATCACGGTCTCAGCGGGCGGTGCAGCCTTGGTGGCAGGCACAGACAAAACCCCCTTGGTTGTAGGAGCGCGCCTCTACAGAAAAGTTCCATTCGACGCCGCGCCACCCCGGAGGGCGGGGCGCTCTGCATTGCTAACACCGGCCATGAAGGCTGTAAAGAAGTGTCTTTGGGCTAGGTGAGCCTATGACTAGGTGCGCAAAACAGCATCCGGCAAGCACCCGTTTGGGGTCAATGCCGAGCCGAGAGGTCCCTGACCTGCCCGAAGATCCTGTTGCGCCAGGCCGGGCGGGAGCCGACACTGTTGGTAGGGCCTTGCGCGAGGCCGACCTCTGTCAGCACTCCTGCGTCGCATCATGTGAGGGCCATACGACCAAATTGTGCCAACCGTTCCGATCGTCATTTCATGGATCGGTGATCGGCGACAGCGGACGGGCCCACCAGCACCGGCGACGCGAACCGGTCCTGGAAATAGTCGGCCCAGTTGTCGCTGAGGTTGATCCGGCGGTTGAAGTGGCTCCAGCTCAGACAGACGACGTGCCGCCAGGTCTCGTAGACCGGCACGGTGACCTGATAGCCGGCGAGGCACACGAACGGCACCCGGTCCCCGTCCATGGACCTGACCCACTCCGGGAAGTGGGCCGCCGCAGCCAGGATCTCGGCGGACGCCGAGCGCTCGCCGCGCACGTCCAGGGGTCGGACGCCGGCTCGGCGGTCCCAGTGGGCGGCCAGGTCGACCGTCACCCGCCGGATCCCGGGCTCGTGCTCGTCCCCGTCGCCGCCGCCGTGGAGGAGGCGGACCGGCTTTGGGCCCACCTTGCGCTCGTCCCAGCACCAGGACCGGGGCTGGCGCTGGGAGGCGATGTCCCAGAGCTGCTCACACGTCCGCTGCACGCCCGTCACCGCTCCTGTCGAGGGCAGGTACACGGCCAGGACGTCGACGACGAATGGCGAGTCGTGCGTCACCGCGGTCACGTCGACCGCCTCGAACGCGCTCTCGGGGAGGTCCCATCCGCGCTCGTCGTTCCATCGACGGAGGTTGCCGAGCTGGTGCAACGGTGAGACGAACGTCGCCAGGGAGGTGGTCATCGGGCACTCCTCGATCTGCGTACCGCCCGACCTCTACCCAGCGTCACCGGGCGTAGGCGTCCCCGGATGGCCGACCCCCCGCCGACCCGGACCTGCCCCGTTTGTCGCGCCGACCTGGACGACGAGCAGTGGAAGACGCACGTCCTCGGCGAGCGCTGCACCGAGTGCGGGGCGCCGTGGTGCGCGGCCCGGCGGGCCCACCGACCCTTCTGCACCTCGAAGTAGATCGGCGCGGGGAACCTTCAGTCGAGGGCCCCGTCGACCTGGATGTCGACGTTGCCGCGCAGGGCGGCGGACACCGGGCAGGACTCCTCCGCTGCGGCCAGTGCCTCGCGGAAGGCGTCCTCGGTGGTGTCCGGGACGCCGGCGCCCACGTCGAGAACCATGGCGGTGATCCCCTTGCCGGGCACGAACGTGCAGGTGGCCTGCACCTCGAGACGGTCGGGCCGGTGGCCCCGGGAGCTCAGTTCGTTGGACAGGGCCATGCAGAAGCAGGCGGCGTGGGCGGCCGCCAGCAGCTCCTCGGGGCTCGTCTTCCCGCCGGGCGCTTCGGTGCGCGAGGCCCAGGTCACGCCTGCATCGCTGAACAGCCCGCTGGTCACTGCGGAAACCGTTCCCGCGCCTTCGAACAGGTCGCCCTGCCAGCTGGCGGAAGCGGTGCGGTCGGCCATGAGAAGCTCCTCTGGTACGGGTTCCTGGACGGCCAGCGTAGGCGGGCCGGGGCCTGGGTACGCGCGAGCGCAGGCCGATGCAGACGTTCCTTCCCTACGACGATTTCGCCGCGTGCGCCGCGGTCCTGGACCTGCGCCGGCTCGGCAAGCAGCGGGTCGAGGTGCTCCAGATCCTGCGGGCGCTGATCGTCCCCGGCTACGGCTGGCGCCACCATCCCGCGGCCAAGATGTGGCGGGGCTACGAGGAGGCCCTCGCCGCCTACGGCGTGGCCATCTGCCGGGAGTGGTGCCGGCGGGGTCACACCGACACCTGCGACGTCAAGATCCGCGCCGAGGTGGCGACCCTCGGGATTCCGAGCGTCCGCGACCAGGCCGAGCTGGCCGCGGCCGGCGCCCTGCCGCCATGGCTCGGCGACGAGGACTTCCACCGCAGCCACCGGTCGTCGCTGCTGCACAAGGACCCGGCCTGGTACGGCGAGCGCTTCACCGACGTGCCGCCCGACCTGCCGTACGTCTGGCCCGCCGGGCGGCCGCTGGAAGGCCGCTCCTAGACGGTGCGGGGGCCCCGCCGCTGCATCAGGTAGACGATCAGGGCCGCGCCGAGCACCTCGAGGATGAAGACGAGGGCGGCGGGGGCGCCGAGGAGGCCACCGACGATGCCGCCGATCAAGGAGCCGCCGATCCCGACGAGGATCGTCATGCCGATGCTCATGTGGTTCGGCCCCGGGATGGCCAGGCGCCCGAGGGCCCCGAAGATGGCGCCGGTGATGACGATGCTGATGATGATGGCGATGAGTCCCATGCCGTCAGTGTGCCCCGGACGTCGCTTCGCCGAACGGGTCAGGGCGCGGGCGGCTGGCCGGCGTCGGTCATGGCCGCCTTCAGCTCCTGCTCGACCAGGCTGACCATTTCCTGCGGTGGGTTGTTCGACAGGAACAGCCGGAACTCCGTCACCGCGCTCGCCGGGTCCTTGCGGTCCTGGTAGAGGACCATGCCCCGGAAGAAGTGGGCGTCCGGATAGCTGGGATCGATGCCGACGGCCTGGTCGAGCGACGTCATGGCCATGTCGGGGAACCCGGCCCGCTCGAGCAGCCACCCACGGTACGCCAGGGCCTGGACGTTCTTGGGGTCGTCCTTGAGCAGGCCGTCGTAGATCTTCAGCGCGTCGGCCGGCTTGCCGTCGGTCTCCAGCTGCAGGGCCTGGGCCATGCGACCCTCGGGACTGTTCGGCAGCGACCCGGTGATCGGCGCCCCGGACTGGCGCTGCCCGGAGAAGGCGGCGACCGCCCCCCCGGCGACGGCGGCGACGATCACGACGACCCCGATCGTCGCCAGCACCGACCGCTTGCGCCGGCCGGGGCGTGGCGGCGCCGTGGGCCGGCGGGCAGCCGTCGGGCGGGGCACTCCCCCGCCTTGCATCTCCCGGAGCACCGCCGCGGCCCGGGCCGTGTACTCGTCGCGCAGGGCGACGTAGTCGTCCTCGGCGAGCTCCCCGGCCGCGTGCTCGCGCTCGAGGTCGCGCAGCGAGCCGAGCAGGAAGTCCCGTTCCTCCTCGAGCTGCTTGCTCACGATTTCAGGGCCTGTTCGACGAGCGCCTGGTCCGCGGCCGAGACCCTGCGGCCCGGCCGGACCCGGTTCCGTCGCAGGACGAACGCCAGCCCGCCCACCGCCGCGGCGATGCCCAGCAGTGGGAGGGCCCAGACCACCAGGCCGAGGCCCTTGTGGCCCGGGCTGAGGAGGATCGACGTGGTGTAGCGGCTCACCAGGTAGCTCTTGATCTGGCCGTCGGTCTCGCCGTCCTGGACCCGCCGGCGGATCTCGTCACGGATCGCCTCCGAGGCGGGCGCGTCGGATTGGGCGGCGGACAATCCTTGGCACGTCGGGCAGCGGATCTGGGCCGACAGGTGGGCGACCCGCTGGTCCTCGGTCGGCGGCCCGGATCGGCCCCGGCCGCCGACGGCGAGGGCCACGACGAGCACCAGGCCCATGGCCACCCAGACGAGGCGACGGCTCACGAGGACACGACCGCGGGCTCGGGAACAACTCTGTCGGGCGCAGGGACGGGCTCGTCGGCGGCGGGGACGCTGGACCGGCGGCGACGGCCCGGCCAGGCGGCCAGGAACGTCCCGAAGCCCATGATGGCGCCACCCGTCCACAGCCAGGCGATCAGCGGTTGCACGTTGACCCCGATCACCACCGTCCCGGTCTCGTCGGGCGTCACGACCAACGTCAGGTAGACGTCCGACAGGGGCCCCGTCTTGACCGAGGGCGTCCCGATGGCCTCGGAGCCGAACGGGAACTGGTTCAAGGCCGGCGAGTAGACCTTCCCGCCGTCGACCCGCACCCTGGCCGCGGTGGTGGTCTTGTTGGCGTGTTTGACGGTGGACGTGCCCAGGTACGTGACGCTGTGCCCGGCGAGGTGGGCCGACTGGCCCGGCGACAGCCGGAACTGGGCCCGGTGACCGTAGGCCGAGCTGGCCGCGAACCCGACGGCGAGCACCACCACGCCGATGTGGACGACCATCCCGCCGTTCGACCGGCCCATCACCGCCCGCCACAGCGGCTGCCCTGCGCGACGGGCAGCCCGGGCCGACAGCCCGAGTTGGCGCAGGGCGGCGGCTCCGGCGAAGGCGGCCAGGCCGAAAGCCACCAGCGGGCCGAGCCCGCGCAGGCCCGAGACGACGCACGCGACCACGGTCAGCGTGCCGGCCCACGCCGGCCAGACCAACCGTCGATGGAGGGTCTCGGTCGCCGCCTTCCGCCAGGGAAGGGCCGGGGCGACGGCCATCAGGAACAGCAGGGTGAAGCCGATCGGTGCGGTCATCCGGTTGAAGTACGGGGCGCCGACGGAGAGCTGGTCACCGTTGAGGGCCTCGGCCAGCAGCGGGAACACCGTGCCCAGCAGGACGACGAAGGCGAAGGCGGCGAAGGCCACGTTGTTGGCCAGGAAGGCGCCTTCCCGGGAGACGGGGGCGTCGATCGAGCCGGGCGACCGGAGGATGTCGCCCCGCCAGCCGATCAGGGCGATGGAGACGGCGACGACCAGGGCGAAGAAGCCCAGGATGGCCGGCCCCACCGTCGAGTCGGAGAAGGCGTGGACCGAGTTCAGCACGCCGGAGCGGGTCAGGAACGTCCCCAGAATGGTCAGCGAGAACGTGGCGACCAGCAGCGACAGGTTCCAGACGCGCAGCATCCCCCGTCGCTCCTGGACCATCACCGAGTGGACGTAGGCGGTGGCGGTGAGCCAGGGCAGGAAAGACGCGTTCTCCACCGGGTCCCACGCCCAGTACCCGCCCCAGCCGAGGACCGCGTACGACCACCACGCCCCGAGCACGATGCCGACGGTCAGGAACCCCCAGGCGAACAACGTCCAACGGCGGGTCTCGACGAGCCACCCCTCGCCCAGCCGGCCGGTGATCAGCGCGGCCAGGGCGAAGGCGAACGGAATCGTGAACCCGACGTAGCCCAGGTACAGCATCGGCGGGTGGAAGGCCACGAGTGGGTGGTTCTGCAGCAGCGGGTTGGGGCCGGGCCCGTCGACCGGGATGGGGCCGGACACCAGCTTGAACGGGTTCGCCGGGCCGGCCATGAGGCCGAAGAAGAAGGTCGAGACGGCCATTGCGATGAGGGTGGCCCAGGCCACGATCGGGTCGGCGATCCGGTTCCGGAAGTGCCGGGCCATCACCGCCAGGTAGCCGGACAGGACGAGTGCCCACAGCAGGATCGAGCCTTCGAGCGCCGACCACATCGTGGTCACCGTGTAGAGCAGCGGCGTGCTGCGGCTGCCGTTGTCGGCGACGTAGGTCAACGAGAAGTCGTGTCCGAGCAGGGCCAGCTGCATGGCCGCGGTGGCCACCAGGGCCCCGCCCAGGACCAGCCAGGTGTAGCGCTGGCCGGCCCGCAGCATGCCCGGGTTGTGGCGACGGAGCCCGAGGGCGAGCGTGGCCATGCCCAGGATCGACGCCACCAGCCCCAGGGTGACGCCCGCAGTACCGAGGACCGCGTTCACGCTGCCCGTCGATCCCCGCTGGTCACCGAGCCGCTGCGGTCCTCGCTGATCATCTGCTCGCTGCGGTCCTCGGTCGTGCTCATGGGCCGCCCGGCTTGACGCGGTCGGGGTTCTGGGCGATGTAGGTCTCGGAGTGCTTGACCAGGATCCGGTCGCTGGCGAAGTGGTCGCCCTCGAAGTGGCCTTCCAGCACGACCGGGATGCCGGGGCGGAACAGCTCCGGGGGGTCGCCCTGGTGGCGGACGGGGACCTCGACGTTCTTCGACGTGAGGACGAACGACACGTCGTTGCCCACCTGGTGCACGCTGCCGTCGACGACGTCGCCCTCGATGCGGAACCGGCGGTCGCCCAGCTTGGCCCGCTGGGCCACGGCCTCGTCGGCGGTGCGGAAGTACAGAGTGGCGTTGCCGAGGCCCTGGTAGACGAGGAACCCGAGCGCGGCGAGCACGACCACCCCGGCCAACCACAGACGGCGGCGGGAGTCGATCACTTGTCTGCCGGCGGGAGCAGTCGGGCCAATGCCTTGCGGCGCCGGATCACCCACGCCGCGTAGGTCCCCAGGACGGCCGCGGTGACGCCGTATCCGGCGAAGATGTAGCCGGCGTCGGTCACGAGGTCAGCACCTCGGGCTCCGGCCGGGACGTCGCTCCGGCCCCGCCGAGGCCCTGTCCCGTGGCTGTGTCGTCGGCCTCGGCCCGGCGCTCCTCGATGGCCACCTGCATCTGGCGGTCGGCGAAGCGGTCCTCCAGGGCGGCCAGCTTGAAGCGGTGGGCCAGGAGCCAGCAGTACAGCAGGGTGAAGGCGATGACCCCCAGGAACAGCGTCCACGCCATCGAGCCGTGAATCTGGGGGTCGAGGAGCCGGCGCTCGTCGAGGAACGTGGCGGGCTGGTGCAGTGTCCGCCACCACTCGACCGACTGGTGGACGATGGGGACGTCGAGGAAGGCGGCGACGGCCACGATGGCCGACCGCTTGGCCGCCACCTCGGGCGTGGCCGGGACCTTGCGGACGGCGAGGTACCCGAGATAGAGGACGAACAGCACCGCGGTCGTGGTCAGGCGCGCGTCCCACGTCCACCACACGCCCCAGGTGATCCGGCCCCAGATGGAGCCGATGAGCAGGGTGAGGCCGAGGAACAGGACCCCGATCTCGGCCGACGCCCCGGCGACGAGGTCCCAGAACCGGGAGCGGGTGCGCTTCCAGAGATAGAGGACGCTGGCCAGCGTCGTGACGCCGAACGACACGTACATGGCCAGCCACGCCGTGGGGACGTGGAGGTAGAGGAGGCGGACGGAGTCCTGCATGTTGACGTCGGGGGGCGATACGACCAGGGCCATGACCGCGGTCAGGGCCAGGCTCAGCGCGGTCGCCCACCCGAGGATGCGGGTGGTCCGGGTCCCGATGGTGGCGCCGGGCTTGTCCAGGGTGACGGTGCTCACGTTTCCTCCAGGAGGGGGCCGAAGGCGACGACCCCGAACGTCACGTAGATGGTGGCGAAGACGAAGAGCAGGCGGACCCAGGGCCAGCCGTCGCCGGGGGTACCGGCGAGGGCCGCGTCGCAGGCCCGGGCCGCGGCCAGCAGCACCGGCGCCAGCACGGGCAGGACCAGCAGGGGCAAAAGGGTGTCGCGCACGCGGAGGCCGGCGGCGATGATGCCGTAGACCGTGCCCGCCGCAGCCAGGCCGATCGTGGTGAACAGGCTGGTCAACAGCAGGATGGCCGGCCCGTGCAGGCTCACCCCGTAGAGGACGACGACGCCGACGGCGAGCACCACCTCGAGGGCGGCGAGCTGCACGGCGATGGCCGCGGCCTTGCCCAGGAAGATGCCGGCGCCGTCGAGCCCGGACAGGCGCAGGCCGTCGCGGGCGCCGTCGTCGGCCTCGATCACGAACGACCGCTGGATGGCCAGCAGGCCCGAGAACAGAACGGTGACCCAGAACAGGCCGGGCCCGACCCGGGCCAGGGTGACCCGGTCCGAGTCCAGGGCGAAGGCGAAGACGATGAGGACGAGCAGGGCGAACGGCGCCACCTGGTTGACGCCGACCCTCGATCGGGCCTCGACCCGGAGGTCCTTGCCGGCGACGAGCGCGGCGTCACGCCACATGGCCGGCCCTGGCGGTCTGGGGCACGGCGGTCTGGGGCCCGGCGTTCTCGGGGACGGCGGTCTCGGCCGGCACGGCCACGGCGGGTTCCCGGCGCTCCGGCTGCCCGACGGCCGGGTCGGCGGGGGGCGACAGCGCGCCGCCGGTCACCTGGCCGCCGGCCATGACGACGGTCCGGGTGGCGATCGCCGACGCCCGGTCGAGCTCGTGGGAGGCAAGCAGGACGGTGGCGCCACGCAGGGCAGCTTCGCCGACGAGCGTGTCGAGGAGGTCGCGGCCTGCGGCGTCGAGGCCGGCGTGGGGTTCGTCGAGCAACCACAGGTCGGGCCGCCGGGCGACCACGGCGGCGACGGCCACCCGCCGCCGCTGCCCCGCGGACAGCTTGACCACCGTGACGTCCCGCAGGCGCCCGTCGAGGCCGAGCCGGGCCATGGCCTCGGTGGCCGACGCCGGCGACGCGCCTGCGGCGCGGGCCGAGAAGCGGAGGTTGTCGGCCACGGTCAGGTCGTCGTAGAGGAAGGTGGCGTGGCCGAGCAGGCCGATCCGCCGCCGCACCGCCTTGCGGTCCTTGCGCAGGTCGTGGCCCAGGACCTCGGCCTCGCCGGACGTGAACGCGACCAGGCCGGCGCAGCCCCGCAGCAGCGTGGACTTCCCCGCGCCGTTGGGCCCGCGGACCAAGACGACCTCCCCGGCGGCCACGTCGAGGTCGACTCCGGCCAGCGCGGGAAACCGGCCGAGCAGCGACACGGCGGAGCGAAGACGGACGGCGAGGGGCATGGAGACCACTCCACGGTACCGGCGGGGGTGAACCATGGTCCAAGCAGGGCAGGCAGTAGCCTCGGCGGCGTGATTCGGCGCGTGATCCGCGGGACGGGCAAGACGCTCATCGCCACGGGCGTCCTCATCCTGCTGTTCGTCGCGTACCAGCTCTGGGGCACCGGGCTGGCCCACGCTCGCGACCAGAAACGGCTGCGCTCGCAGTTCGCGGCCGAGCTGGCCAAGCCACCGACCGTGCCGGCCGCGGCGACGTCGCCCACCACCGTCGCCCAGCCGCTGGCGCCCGCCGAGGACGTCTGTGCCCAGTGCGCCGCCGTCATCAACATCCCCAAGATCGGCCTGGATGAGATCGTGGTCGAAGGGGTCGGCGTCGAGGAGCTCAAGGAGGGCGTCGGCCACTATCCGGACACCAAGATGCCGGGCGAGAAGGGCAACGCCGCCCTGGCCGGGCACCGTACGACGTACGGACACCCCTTCAACCGGATCGACGAGCTCGGCCCCGGTGACGAGATCATGATCACCACCCGCGCCGGCACGTTCCGATACGAGTGGATGGCCAAGCAGGTCGTCACGCCCGAGACGATCTCCGTGCTCGACGACACCCCGGACGACCGGCTCACGCTGACCACCTGCAACCCGAAGTACAGCGCGGCCGAGCGCCTGATCGTCACGGCCAAGCTCATGAGCGCACCGATCACCCCTCCGGCCGGCGCGGCGACGACGCCCGCCCCGCCCCGTAGCCAGGAGCTGGCCGCGGGCGACTCGCCCGCCGGGCTCTCGGGCGCCGGGGCCACCACCCGTCCGGCCATCGCATGGGGCATCATCGCCGCCTGCGTGTGGCTGGCGGCCTGGGCCGTCGGTCGGTGGTCGGGCCGGCGCTGGACCTCGTACCTGGTCGGCACGCCGATCTTTCTCATCGTGCTGTTCATGTTCTTCCAGAGCTTCGCGTCGCTCCTTCCCGCCAACGTCTGACCCGAGCGGGTCCTGGCGCGCCCGCGCGCGCCTAGAGCCAGCCGCGATCGTCGGCGACCCTGACCGCCTCGACCCGGTTGCGGACGCCGGTCTTGGCGATGGCGGCGGACAGGTAGTTGCGCACCGTCCCCTCCGAGAGGAACAGGCGACCGGCGATGTCGGCCACCGTCGCCCCGTCGCGGGCGGCGACCAGGACGTCGCGCTCGCGGCCGGTGAGGGGCGACGCCCCGCCGGCCAGGGTGGCCGCGGCCAGGGCCGGGTCCACGACCCGCTCGCCGGCGGCGACCCGGCGCACCGCGTCGGCCAGCTGCTCGGCGGGGGCGTCCTTCACCAGGAAGCCGAGGGCGCCGGACTCCATGGCCCGGCGGAGGTAGCCGGTCCGCCCGAAGGTGGTGAGGATCAGGACCCGGCACCGGGGGACCTCCTGGATGAGGGCGGCCGCCGCGGCCAGCCCGTCCAGGCCCGGCATCTCCACGTCCAGGAGGGCGACGTCTGGTTCCGAGGCGCGCGCTGCGGCCACCACCTCGTCGCCCCGGCCCACCTGGGCCACCACCGAGAAGTCGTCCTCCAGCTCGAGCAGGGCCGCCAGCGCCGAGCGCACCAGCGACTGGTCGTCGGCGACGAGCAACCGGATCGTCACCGGCGCGGGGGCCGGGTCACGCGCTGACCGGCGGCCCCGCCACCGGCCGGCCCGCCGGTTTCGCCGGCACGGCCGGGACGTCCACCCGCAGGCGCCAGCCACCCGCCGCACCGGTCCCGACCCGGACCGTGCCGCCCGCCGCGGCCACGCGCTCGCGCAGGCCGGACAGCCCGTGGCCTGCGTCCGCGCCACCACCAGCGCCGCCACGGCCGTCGTCGACGAGCTCGATCCAGTCGGGGCCGAACGTGACCGTGCAACGGGTGGCCCGGCTGTGGCGGACGGTGTTGGTGACCCCCTCGCGCACGACCCAGCCGAACAGCTCCTGGTTGGCCGGGTCGACGACATCCGTCGCCGGCGGCAGCTCGGCGGTGATGCCCGACGCCCGCAGCACCTCCCGGCTCGTGGCCAGCTCCCCGGCGAGGGTGACCTCGCGGTAGCCGCCCACCGCGGCTCGGACGTCGGTGAGGGACTTGCGGGCCAGCTCCTCCACGTCGGCGATCTCCTCGGCCGCCCGGTCGGGATCGCGCTCCGCGAGGCGGCGGGCCAGACCGGCCTTGAGCGTGATGGACGTGAGGGAATGGCCGAGCAGGTCGTGCAGATCCCGGGCGATGCGGCTGCGCTCGTTCTCGGCCGCGAGCCGGGCGATCTCGGCCCGGGCCTCGCTGAGGGCCCGGTTGGCCCGCACGATGCTGAAGAACCCGTACATGGCCAGGGCGACCATCGGGACGCTGAACCCGGCGTTGGTGTCGATGCCCGTGTGCCAGGACGGCACGAGTGGGGGCAGGAACAGGGCGACCACGGTGAAGGCGCCGATGACCGGCACGGCGTACCGCCGGAACCCGCCGAGGGTGAGCACGGCGATGAACACGACCATGACCAGCGCGTCCTCGTGGGCGACGAACAGCTCGGCCGTCGTGAGGGCGACCATGGCGCCGTACATGGTCCAGAACCGACGCCGGTCGCCGCCCCAGCTCGCGGGCAGCGCCACGAGGTAGCACACGCAGTACGCGACCAGCACCGCGTACCCTGCCGCCGCGGCCAACCCGGACGAGTGCTTGGAGATGCCGGCCACGGCCTGGCCGAGGTAGAGCAGGAACACGCCGGGGAAGAGGTACCGCCGCCATCCGCGGGCCCACTGCTGACGGTTGCGGTCCCACTCGGTCGATGCCGGGCCTGGTCCCCGTTCCCAGGGGCGATTCGTCGCCATGGCCGCTCCTCAGCCTACGACGGTCTCAGACCCGCTCGGTGTCCCGGCGGTAGGCGCGCACCGCCAGGCTGGTCAGCGCGATCGTCCAGCCGGCCATGATCAGCCAGCCCCGGGCCGGCCAACCCCCGCCGTTGACCGCCGACTTGGCCGCTTGCACCAGCCAGTACGAAGGGAGGAGCTGGACCACGCGGTGCAGGGCGCCGCCGTCGGCGATCGGCCCCCACGCGCCGCCCAGCAGGGCCAGCAGCGACGTGATGCCGCCCATCGCCGGTCCCATCGACTCGACGGTGAGCACGTGCCCCAGGGCGATGCCCATGGCCGCGAACGGGACGAGGCCGAGCAGGAGAAGAGCGGTCATCGTCGCCCAGCGGGCCACGGACAACCGGACGCCGATCGACGTGCCCGCGCTGTAGAGGAGCACGATGCTCGCCAGCGCCATCACGTAGCCGGTGAGCACCTTGGTACCGATGTAGGCCCGGGGGGCGAGTGGGGTCAGCCGGAGCTGGCGGTTCCAGCCCACGGCCCGCTCGGCGGCGATGCGGCCGCCGCCGGCGATCACCGCGGCCATGGTGCCCCAGGCCGCCATGCCGGACATGTAGTACACGGGGAACGGGATGCCGCCCAGCTGCGCGTGGCGGTTGGGCCCGGCGACGAGCAGGAACAGCACGAGCGGGAACACCAGCGAGAACAGGAAGAACCTGGTGTTGCGGACGGTGCGCAGGATTTCGTAGCGGGTGTACGTACTGATGTTCATCGACCGACCTCCATGGCAGACGCGTGTTGGGCTTCAGGGGCGGTGGCGTCAGGGGCTTCGGTGGCCGGGTCGCCGGTGAGCTGCAGGAACGCCGCCTCGATCCCGGCTCCGGCGATCTCGATGTGGTGGGCCGACGGGAAGCGCTCGAGCAGGGCCCGGATGGCGACGTCGGAGTCGGTGCAGAGCAGCGAGACCGCGTCGCCGTGGCGCTCGGCGCCGGAGACGCCGGGCAGCGCCCGGAGGGCCTCGAGGTCGACGCCGCCGAGCGTGGCCCGGATGGTCCGCACCGACACCATCGCCCTGATCTCGGTCGTCGCCCCGTCGGCGACGACCTTGCCCTTCGACATGAGGACGATGCGGTCGGCGTACGCGTCCGCCTCCTCCAGGTAGTGGGTGGCGAAGACCACGGTCTTGCCGCCCCCCGTCAGCCGTCGCATGGTCGCCCAGAACCCTCGTCGGCCCTCGACGTCCATGGCCACCGTCGGCTCGTCGAGCACCAGCAGGTCGGGGTTGGACACCAGTGCGACGGCGAAACGCACCCGTTGCGCCTGGCCGCCCGACAGCTTCTGCGTCCGTCGGTCGGCCACGTCCCTGACGCCGACGAGGTCGAGAACCTCGTCCACGTCGAGCGGGGCGGGGTACAGCGAGGCCATCATCGTCAGCAACTCCCGCACCGAGAGGTCCCGGATGAGCGAGCCGGTCTGCAGCATGACCCCGACGAGGCCCCGCTCGATCGCCTCGCCGGGCGTGACGCCGAAGATCGACACGCCGCCGCGGTCCGGGCGGGTGAGCCCGAGGACCATGTCGATGGTCGTCGACTTGCCGGCCCCGTTCGGGCCGAGAAGGGCGACGGTCTGACCGGCGGCGATGGAGACGTCGATGCCGCGCACCGCGTGGACATGTCCGAAGGACTTCTCCAGCGCGTGCAGCTCGACGGCCGGTCGGGATGCGGTGACGGAAGGGTGGGTCATGGGCCCATGCTGCGCTCCGCAGCTGCGGCCCGGTAGTGCCGCGGGAACAGGAATGTCCGGTGACATTTGTCAGCCCGTCCCGGCAAGACTGGCGTAGTGGCGATGGGTCGACGGGTGGCCGGCGCCGCCGGCATGCCACCATCTGGCGGTGGCTTCACACCCCGCCGCCGCGCCGGACCCCTCCGACCCCGTGCTGGCACGCCGGGCCCGGATCGGCCGGGCCGTGGCCGCCGGCAAGCGGATCGGCTACAGCCTCTGGCTGGTCGCCATCGTCGTGTTCGTCGTCGGGGCGGCGACGACGTTCCGCCCGGCCATGGTCACCTGCGTGATCGGCTGCCTGGCCGTCGGCTCGGTGCTGCTGGCACCGTCGATCGTCATCTCCTACGGGATCAGTGCCGCCGAACGCGAGGACCGCGAGGCGCGCGGTGGTTAGGGCCGCGGTGCTGACCGGGCTGGACCAGCCACTGGTGGTCCGCGACGACGTGGAGGTCGAGGCGCCTCGCGAGGGGGAGATCCGGATCCGGGTGGCCGCGTGCGGCGTCTGCCGTTCTGACCTGTCGATGCAGGACGGCACGCTGCCGATCCCGACACCGGCCGTCCTGGGCCACGAGGCGTCGGCCGTGGTGGAGGAGGTGGGGCCGGGGGTGAGCGATCTCGTCGCCGGCGACCACGTCGTCGTGTCCTGGGTGCCGCAGTGCGGCAACTGCTTCTTCTGTCGACGGGGCCAGCCCCAGCTGTGCCAGGCGTCCGACGTCGTCCTGCTGGCTGGTGGCCTGCTCGACGGGACGCCCCGGCTGCGCCTCGACGGCGCGCCGCTGTTCCAGATGTGCGGGACGGGCACGTTCGCCGAGGTCACGGTGATCCCGGCCTGCAGCGCCGTCCGCATCCCGGCCGACGTCCCGCTCGACGTCGCCGCCCTGCTCGGCTGTGCGGTCCTGACCGGCGTCGGCGCCGCCCTCAACACCGCGCACATACGGCCGGGGGACGCGGTCGCCGTCATCGGCTGCGGCGGGGTGGGGTTGAACGTGATCCAGGGGGCCCGGATCGCCGGGGCCGAGCTCGTCGTCGCCATCGACGTGAACCCGGCCAAGCTGGCCATGGCCGAGGACATGGGCGCCACCGCGACCGTCGACGCGTCGAACGTCGAGCCCGTCAACGCGGTCCGGGATCTGACCGGGCAGCGGGGCGCGGACGTGGCGTTCGAAGCGCTGGGCCAGGGCCGCACGATCGACCAGGCACTGGACATGACCCGGCGCGGCGGCCAGACCGTGCTCGTCGGAATCCCCCGGATGGACGTCGTGGTCTCGGTCCCGGCCATGCTCGGCCTGGTGCTGGCCGAGCGGACGATCAAGGGCTGCTGGTACGGGTCGTCGGACATCCGCCGCGACGTCCCTGCGCTGGTCGAGCTCTACCGGGACGGCCGGCTGCAGCTCGACCGCCTGATCTCCCGCCGCATCGACCTGGCCGGGGTCAACGACGCGCTGACCGCCATGAAGTCGGGCGAGCTGGCCCGGTCCGTGATCGTCTACTGATCCGTGATCGTCTACTGATCGACGTGATCGGCTAGCGAGCCGGACGACGGGCGGCCGGCCGGACTGCGGCCTTGACCGGAGCCCGGGTCTTCTTGGCCGGGATGGTGGCCTTGCGGGCCGCGATGGCCTGTGCCTTCTCCGCCGCCGTCACCTTGGCCGGGGGCGGGGGGACGGGAGTCGCCTTGCGGCGCGCCGGGGCCGCGGCCAGCTCGGCGACCTGGGCCCGAAGCGTCTGGATGTCGCTGCGCAGCGGCGCCAGGGCCGCGGACTCGGCCGAGCCCGCCCGGTTCAGCGCGCCGGCCAGCTCGTCGAGCCGCTCGGCCAGCTTGCGGTCCCGCTCCTGGCCGCGGTCCGCCTTGCGCCCGAGCGACGCCACCGTCGCCGCCAGCTCGGCCAGCGCCGCCATGGACGCGGCGGCCTCGGCCGCGTCCGCGGCGAAGGCGGCCTGGCGCTCCTCGATCGCCGCCGACCCCGAGGCCAGGTCGGCGCGCGCCGCCTCGACCAGGGCCGCCATCTCGCCCCGGGTGGCGCTGAGCTGCGCCGCCGTCGCGGCCGCCGCCTCGTCCCGGCGAACCTGGGCCGTGTCCGCGTCGGCGGCCAGCTCGGCCCGGGCCGCTTCCATCGCCGCGGCCAGCTCGGCCCGCGCCCGCGCCGCCGATGCCGCGATCGACGCCTGAAGCTCCGACGCCTGGTCGGCGAGACGCGTGTTGGCCGCGCCCAGCTCCCGGCGGGTGCCGTCGACTGCCGCCGAGACCTCGGTGCGGAGCTGGCCGAGCTCCTTCGCCAGGCCGGCCTGCAGCTCCGCACGGAACCGTTCCAGCTCGGCGCCGCGGTCGGAGGCGAGGACGGCAAAACGCTCCTCGACCAGCCCGGTGAGCTTGGCGTCGGTCCGGCGCGTGTGCAGCTCGAGGGCCTCGAGCCGCGTGCCGTCCGAGGCGACGGTCGAGTCGAGCACCTCCACGCTGCCCACGACGGACGCGGCCTGCTCCGCCACCGCTCCCAGCCGGGCGTCGAAAGCGTCGAGCGACTGCGTGAGCCGCTTCTGGGCCGCGTCGACCGCGGCACCGATGTCGGCCCGTGCCTGACGCAGCTGCTCGCCCGTCTCGGACCGCAGCGCGGCGCTCAGCGCGTCGCCTTCCACGGTGGTGGCCCGGGCCAGCTCGGCCACCTTGGCCTCGACCGTCTCGGTGAGCCGGGCCACTGCCGCCCTGGCTTGTTGCTCGAGGGCCTCGGTGCGGTCGGCCTGGGCCGCGGCCTGCGTCCGGATCTCGGCGACCGCCTCCTTGACCCGCCCCACCTCCAGGGTCGCGCCGTCGGTCTGGCGGACCAGGTCGGCGCGGAGCCGGTCCAGCTCCTCCTGCCGTGCCGCCGTCGCCTCGGAGAGGCGGGTTTCCACCGAATCGGTGATCCGGCCCATCGCCGACTTCACCCGCTGCTCGAAGGCGTCGGTCCGGGCCGTCGCCGCCGCCGTCTCGGCCGTCGACGCCGCGAGCCCCTCGGCCGCCGACGCGGCCTGGCGGGCCACGTCGTCCATGCGCTCGACCAGGGCGGCCACCTGCTGGCCGAGCCGTTCCTGGACGGACGCCAGCCCCGCACCCGAGCGGGACGCGACCTCACCGACCCGGGCATCGAGCGCGCCGGCCACCTCGCGGCGCAGGGTCTCGGCGTCCGCCTGACGGGCCGCGTGCAACTCGGCCAGCTGCGCCTCGACGGACTCGGTGAGCCGGCTCATGGCCTGGCGCACCCGCTGCTCCAGGCCGCCGTTCGCCGGGCCCTTGGCCGTCGCCGCCTCCAAACCGTCCAAGCGGGCGGTGAGCTCCCGCCGGAGCTCGTCGACCTGGGTGCCGGCGGCTGACGCGGCGCCGGTGGCGGCGGCCGCTTCTCCCGCCCGCAGGGCCAGGGCCTCCAGTCGCTCGTTGAGCTGCTGCTGGCCGACGTCGATGCGGTGGGTGGCGACCGCGAGCACGGAGGTGGTCTCGGCACGTAGGTCGGCCAGCTGCTCGTTGACGACGACCTGCAGCTCGGAACGGAGCGCCCGGAAGTCGTTGCGGCGGTCGTCCAGCGCCTGGACGAGCTGGGTCTCCACCCAGCCGGCGAGCCGGCTGGCCAGCTGCCGGACCTGCTGCTCGAGGGCCTCCAGCCGGTCGAGGTCCGCGTCCACGGCGTTGGCCGCCTCCGCCTGCCGGGGCGCGCCGGCGCTCTCATCCACCGCGGCCAGCGTAGTGACCGGCGCCCGGTCGTCCGGCGACGCTGCGTCTACTTCCGCACGGCCACCGCGCACAGCACCATGACGACCGCGCCGGCCAGGAACGGCGACCCGGCGCCGACGTGCTGGAACGCCAGCCCGCCGGCGACCGGTCCCACCACCCGGGCCAGGCCCCCGGCCGACTGCTGGAAGCCGAGGGCCCGCCCCCGCTGGCCCCGCCGCGCCCGCCCCGACACGGCCGAGGTGATCGACGGCTGGGCCAGGCCCTGGCCGACGACCAGGGCCACGAGGGCGGGGACCAGCACGAGCCACGAGTGCACCACGGCCAGCAGGGCCAGCCCGCACCCGTTCACGAGAAGGGCGACCCGCAGCGTGGTCGGTTCGCCCAGCCGGGCCACCATGGGGCGAACGAGCGTCGTCTGCACGACGACCAGCACCAGGCCGACCGCGGTGAAGACGACACCGGTCGACGCGGGCCCGAACGACAGCCGCTTCTCGCCGAACAGCGCGAAGGTCGCCTCGAAGGCGCTGAAGGCGACGAGGGAGAAGAACGCGACCACGAGGAGTCGGGTCAGCCCGGAGCCGGCCGTCGCAACCGACGGCTGGCCGGGCGACATCGACTCCGGGGCCACCGCGGCCCGGGCCGCCTCGTCGACGTCGACGTCGACGTCGCGTCCCCCCCGCCCCGCGTGGGTCTCCGGCAGGCGGCGGGCGGCGGCAATCGCGTTCAGGCCGGCCACCCCGGCGGCGAGCAGGAACGGGAGACGACGGCCCCCGAGCGCGGCGAGCGCCCCGAGGGCGGGGCCGGCGACGAAGCCCACGCCGAAGGCGGCGCCGAGCAGGCCGAAGAGCCGGGCCCGCTCGGCCGGCGGAGCCAGGTCGCCAACCGACGCCTGGGCGACCGACACGCTGGCCCCCGACATCCCGTCGACGATGCGCCCGAGGAACAGCAGCGGCAGGCTGCCGGCCAGGCCCGTGAGCAGGCTGCCCAACGCGGTCCCGACGAGGGACAGCACCAGGACCGGCTTGCGCACGATCCGGTCGGACACCGACCCCCAGACGGGTGCGAACAGCAGTTGGGCCACCGAGAACGACGCCAGGAGCACGCCGATCGTCGCCGGTCGCGCGCCGAAGCGCTCCGCATACAGCGGCAGGACCGGAAGGATGATCCCGAAGCCGACAAGGTCGAGGGCGACCGTGGTCCAGATCGTGGCGAAGCCAGGCGGCAGAGGTGGCCGCCCGCCACGTCGCCGCCCCGCGAGGCGGCGCCTCACCTACCGCTGCTGGGAAGCCCTAGGCCCGGGGGCGGACGTTCGCGGCCTGCAATCCCTTGGGGCCCGTCTGGACATCGAACTCGACGGGCTCGCCCTCCTCGAGGCTCCGGTAGCCCGGCTTCTGGATGGCGCTGAAGTGCACGAAGACGTCGTTGCCGTCGGCCTGCTGGATGAACCCATACCCCTTGTCGGCGTTAAACCACTTGACGGTTCCGGTCGCCACGGTGGCGATCCCCCTTCTCGCGTTGGACGTGCATGGGGGACTGCCCAGTCGTGCGGTCATGCCGTGCAAAAGCGAATTCCCCGGCGGCGAAGCTACCAGTCGGGAACGGCTCTGTCTCTAGGTGTCTTTGCGGTGTACCCGGGTCCCCCGGGGGGTGTCCTCGACCACCCATCCGAGCCCGTCGAGGCGATCCCGGACGGCGTCGGCGGCGGCGAAGTCGCGCCCCGCACGCGCCCGCTCGCGCTGGGTGACCAGGGCCGCGACCTCGGGTGGGACGGCCTCCCCCCCGCCGACCAGGACCAGGCCCACGGCCGTCGTCAGCTCGCCCACCGCCGCGACCAGCGGCCCGGCCGTGGCGGCGTCGCCCGCGTCCAGCGCGGTGTTCGCAGCCCGCACCAGTCCCGAGAGCTCGGCCATGGCGCGCGGCGTGTCGAGGTCGTCGTCCATCGCCGCGGCGAAGCGGCCCAGCGCGTCCGCACTGGCCGCCACGGGGGGCAGATCGGCAGTCCGGCGGGCGAACGCGTCGAGGCCGGCCAGCCTGTCCGCGGCCTGCTCCAGGGTCGTGGCCGTGACCTCGACCGGCGCCCGGTAGTGGGACTGCAGGACGACCAGCCGGTAGGCGCGGGGATCGACCACGTCGAGCAGGTCGGTCAGGTTGCGGACGTTGCCGAGCGACTTCGACATCTTCTCGCCGCCCATCTGCACGTGCCCGTTGTGGGCCCAGCGGCGGGCGAACGTGCACCCTGCGGCGACGGCCTGCGCCCGCTCGTTCTCGTGGTGCGGGAAGGCCAGGTCGATCCCGCCGCCGTGGATGTCGAAATCCTCCCCGAGGAGGTCGAGCGACATCACCACGCACTCGGTGTGCCAACCGGGTCGCCCGTCGCCCCAGGGGGACGGCCACGTCGGCTCCCCCGGCTTGGCCCTCTTCCAGAGGGCGAAGTCCAGCGGCGACCGCTTCTGCTCGGCGACGTCCACCCGCGCACCCGCTCGCAGCGAGTCCAGCGGCTGGCGGGCGAGCAGGCCGTAGCCGGCGACGGTGTCGACCTCCAGGTAGACGCCGTCCGACGTCTCGTACGCCTTGCCCGCGGTGGCCAACCCGGCGATCAGCTCGACCATCTGCGCGACGTACGCGGTTGCGTGGGGGTCGACGGTCGGCCGCTGCACGCCGAGGCGGTCGACGGCGGCGTACCACTCGGCCTCGAACTCGACCGCGACCTCCGACGACGACCGCCCCTCCGCGTTGGCCCGGTTGATGATCTTGTCGTCGATGTCGGTGATGTTGGAAACGAAACGCACGTCGAGGCCGGACCACGCCAGGTAGCGCCGGAGCACGTCGAACACCAGCACCATCCGGCCGTGGCCGATGTGAGGGGCGTCGTAGACCGTCGGCCCGCACGCGTAGATCGAGACCTTGCCCGCGTCGCGCAGCTCGACGTCGGCCAGCCGTCCCAAAGCAGTGTCATGCAGGCGGATCACCCGGTTACCGTAACTCTGTGCCTGCACCCGCCGTCCCCGAAAAACCGTCCCTGGACGGCCTCGAACAGAAGTGGGGCGAGCGGTGGGAAGCCGACGGCACCTACCGGTTCGACCGGTCCAAGTCGCGGTCGGACATCTTCTCCATCGACACCCCGCCGCCGACGGTCAGCGGCTCGCTGCACGTGGGCCACGTGTTCTCCTACACGCACACCGACGCGGTGGCCCGGTTCCGGCGCATGCGCGGCCGCGAGGTCTTCTATCCCATGGGCTGGGACGACAACGGCCTGCCCACCGAGCGCCGGGTCCAGAACTTCTTCGGCGTCCGCTGTGATCCCGCCCTCCCCTACGAGGCGTCGTTCGAGCCCCCCGAGAAGCCACCGTCGCCTCCGCTCGCCATCTCGCGGCCCAACTTCGTCGAGCTCTGCGAGCGGCTGACCGTGGAGGACGAGAAGGCGTTCGAGGACCTCTGGCGGCGGCTCGGCCTGTCGGTCGACTGGTCGATGACCTACACGACCATCGGCGCCGCGGCCCAGCGGGCGTCGCAACTCGGTTTCCTCCACCTCCTCGCCGGCGGCCAGGCCTACCAGCGGGTCGCGCCCACCCTGTGGGACGTCGACTTCCAGACCGCCATCGCCCAGGCCGAGCTCGAGGACCGGGAGCTGTCGAGCGCGTACCACCGCATCCGCTTCGACGGTCCCGACGGCACGCCCATCGAGATCGACACCACCCGGCCCGAGCTCATCCCGGCGTGCGTCGCCCTGGTCGCCCATCCCGAGGACGACCGCTACAAGCCGCTCTTCGGCGCCCGCGCCCGCACGCCGCTGTTCGGCGTGGCGGTGCCCATCGTCGCCCACGAGCTGGCCGAGCCCGACAAGGGCACGGGAGTGGCCATGATCTGCACGTTCGGCGACGTCACCGACGTGACCTGGTGGCGAGAGCTGGACCTGGCCACGCGGACCATCGTCGGGCGGGACGGCCGCATCCAGGCCGATCCGCCTGACGGCGTGGCGGCGTCGGCGGCATGGGACGAGTTGACCGGCAAGAAGATGGAACCGGCCCGGGCCCGCATCCTCGAGCTGCTGGGCGAGGCGGGCGACCTCGTCGGCGAGCCCCGCCCGATCAAGCACGCGGTCAAGTTCTTCGAGAAGGGCAACAAGCCGCTGGAGATCCTGAGCAGCCGGCAGTGGTTCATCCGCACCCTCGACCATCGCGAGCGCCTGCTGGCCCGGGGCAGCGAGCTGCGCTGGCACCCGCCCTACATGCGGGCCCGGTACGAGTCGTGGGTCAACGGGCTGAACACCGACTGGCTCATCAGCCGCCAACGCTTCTTCGGCGTCCCGTTCCCGCTCTGGTACCGCCTGGGCGACGACGGCGCGGTCCTCTACGACGCGCCCGTGCTGCCCGACGAGGCCCGCCTGCCGGTCGACCCGTCGACCGACGT
>DATASA010000055.1:0-3779 GCA_036269435.1 Acidimicrobiales bacterium
ACCCGGCCGCCAGGGCCTGCACGACCCGCAGGGCCGTGAGCCCCGCGGCGACCGCGGTGACGCCGAGGATCCCCCAGCGCATCAGGGGCGCGGCCCGGTCGGTGCCGGCGGAAAGGGCGTGGGTCGTCGCCAAGGCGAAGAGCGCGAAGCTGGCGAAGTGGGTCAGCCGCCACGCCCGCTGGGATATGTGGGCCCGCAGGAGCGACGTCACCTCCACGGCGACGAACAGGTAGAGGGCGGCGATGCCCCACGCCACGGCGACGGGGTGCCAGTCGCCGGTCAGCGGGACGAGCACCTCCAGGAGCCCGAAGTGGACGTAGCTGTCCAGCACGATGCTGACCACGTGGATGCCGGTGAAGACCAGGCCGGCGCCTCCCAGGAACCGGTGCAGGTCCAGGAGCCAGGCCGGGCGGGGCCGCCCCCGCCCCACGTTCGTGCTGAGGGCGAGGCCCCACAACACGCTCGCGGCAAGAAGGCCCCAGGCCACCAGGCCGTTGGCCCGCGCTGCGTACCACCAGAGCTTGCTGTCCATGGGCTCCACCGTGCACAGCCAGGCTCCGGCCGGCCTGTGCCCTTCCTGGGAACTTCCTCCGAGCCCTCGACGGTGTGAGCCGGCCCCGCGATCCGGACCCAACGCCGAGCGCGTTCCCAGCCTTCTGTCAGGCGGGCGGCCGATCATGGTGACCATGAAGCAGCCTCCGGACCTTCCGTCCCGTCGCCGGCACCCGGCCCACGCCGCCCGCCGGGTGGCCGGCGTCACCAGCGCCGCCGCCGTCCTGGGCCTGACCGGTTACCTGGCCGTGGGCAACGGCCTGTCGAACCAGTCGCCGACGGTCGACGAGGCCGCGGCCTCAGCCACCACGCCGACGACCACCGCCGCGCCGACGACCGCAGCGCCGACCACCGCGGCCCCGACCACGGCGGCCCCGACCACGGCAGCCGGCAGCGGCCGTGTCGCGACCACGACGAGCCCCACGACGGCCGCCCCGGCCACCACGCCCAGCACCACCACCACCACGGTGCCCGCGGCCGCCTCGTCGGCGACTCCGGCCACGCCCTCCCGCAGTCGGAGCACGACCAGCCGTGGTAGCTGAGCGGGCCTTCCGGGCCATGGGCACAGACGCCCACGTCGTGATCGTGGGCGGCCGGCCCGACGACGGCCTGCTCGACCGGGCTCAGGCCCACGTCGACCGGCTCGAGCGGCGATGGAGCCGCTTCCTTCCCGACAGCGAGGTCAGCGAGCTGAACCGGCGGGCGGGACACGTCGTCGCGGTGTCGGCTGACACGGCCGAGCTGGTGCGGCGGGCCGTCGAGGGGTGGTGGCTGTCGGGCGGCGCCTTCGACCCCACGGTGCTCGGCGCGGTCCTGCGCGCCGGCTACGACCGGTCGTTCGAGACGCTCGGGCCCGACGTCGCCCCCGGCCACAGCGTGCTCGAGATCGGCACGGCGGGAATCGTCGTCGACGGCGACACGGTGCGCCTGCCCGCCGGTGTCGGCTTCGACCCCGGCGGGATCGGCAAGGGGCTGGCCGCGGATCTGGTCCTGGCCGACCTGCTGGCCGCGGGCGCAGAAGGCGCCTGCGTGAACCTCGGGGGCGACGTCGCGGTCGCCGGCACCGGCCCGGAAGGAGACGGGTGGACGGTGGCGGTCGAGCACGAGCTGGCGGCCGAACCGGTCGCCATCCTGGGCCTCGCCACCGGCGCGGTGGCCACCTCCACCACGCTGCGCCGGCGCTGGGGAGCCGGCTCCGACGCCCGCCACCACCTGATCGACCCCCGGACCGGGCTGCCCTCGGACTCGGACCTCGACCACGTCGCCGTCGTGGCCGCCACGGCCTGGGCGGCCGAGGTGCTGGCCAAGGCCGTCCTGCTCCGTGGCTCGGCCCACCCCTTCGACATCCTGGGCGGCACCGGGGCCGAGGCGCTGGCCGTGGGCACCGACCGAGCGGTCCGGTCGACGCCCGGACTGGCCGCCTACCTCGGCGGTGCCGAGCTCCCGGGGCGGCTCAGCGCGCCGCGGGTGGCGCCTACGGCGTCGGTGCGCCGCTGACCCCGGCGTCGCCGCTGACCCCGGCGTCGCCGCTGGCCCCGGGGTCGCTGCTGGCCCCGGCGTCGCTGCTGGCCCCGGCGTCGCCGTTGGCCCCGGCGTCGCTGCTGGCCCCGGCCGCCGCCCGGCGGGCCAGGCGCACGCAGCAGTGCCGTTCGGACGGCGCCAGCCGAGCCTCGAGCCCGCTGCCGGGCACGGCCCGGGCGAACGCGTCGAGCAGGTCGAGGTTCATCCCGCAGACGAGCGCGGCGTGCCGGCAGGCCAGGGTGTGAAACGGGCAGTTGGCCAGCACGATCTCCCGCGGGCCGACGTGGGGCTCGTAGCCATCGTCGGCGAGGGCGACGGCGGCCGCCTCCAGTCCGGCACCGGCGACGGTCCCCGCCAGGTCGGTACCGTGGCGACGGGCCAGGTCGCGCAACGCGGCGGCGACGGGCACGCCGGTGTCGGTCGCCGTGGTCACCGCGGCCGCCAGGAGGTCGGCGGCGAAGTCGTAGCGGCGGTCCGGGAGGCTGACCGTGATCTCGTCCGCAGCCCGGCGGTACAGCTTGGCCGGGCGCCCGGCGCCCGGTCCCCGGCGGGCGCCCAGGCGGCGGAACTCCGTCTGCAACAGGCCGTCGTCGACCAGCCGGTCCAGGTGGAAGGCGGCGGTCGAGCGGGAGATGCCGGTGCCTTCGGCCGCCTCGTCCCGGCTCACGGCGTGGTCCTGGCGCCCCACGAAGTGGTAAAGCGTGCGGCGGAGCGGCTCGCCCAGCGCGGCCAGGGCGGCGAGGCGGCGGTCGAGATCTCCGGGCGACATCGTGCTTCTCAGTCTAGCGTGTAAAGTATAATCTGACTCGCTTTAGAGGGCGTTCGGGAGGCATCGTGACCAACACCGCAGAGTTTCCGTCACACGACGCAGGGGCGGGGGCGGAGCGGGCGCTGCGCGTCGTCCCGGCCGCGGGCCCGGTCGACCTCGTGGCCGCGGAACAGGCGGTCCACGACCTGCTCGTCGCCCTCGGACAGGACCCGACGGGCGACCACCTCCGGGAGACACCGCGCCGGGTCGCGCTGTCGTACGAGGAATTCCTGACCCCCACGCCGTTCGTCGCCACGACGTTCCCGAACGACGAGGGTTACGACGAGCTCGTCCTGGCCCGCGACATCCCCTTCCACTCCCTGTGCGAGCACCACCTCCTGCCCTTCTCCGGGGTGGCCCACGTCGGCTACCTGCCGGCCGACCGCATCGTCGGGCTGTCCAAGCTGGCTCGGGTGGTCGAGCACTTCTCCCGCCGCCTCCAGGTGCAGGAACGCCTGACCGTGCAGATCGGCGACTGGCTGGCCGACCGGCTCGCGCCCAAGGGCGTGGGCGTCGTGCTGGAGGCCGAGCACCTGTGCATGTCGCTGCGCGGCGTCGGCGCCGGCGGTGCCCGCACGGTCACGTCGTCGCTGCACGGCCTGCTGCGCGACGACGCCCGCTCCCGTTCGGAGTTCCTCGCCCTGACCGGCTCCCGGGCATGACCCTCGTCGCCTGCGACGCATCCGCCGACGCCGACGCCGACGCCGACGCCGACGCCGTCGCCGGGGCCGCGGCCCTGGCCGGCGCGCTGCGCACGGCCGGGCTGTCGGTCTCGGTGTGCATCCCGGCCCGGGACGAGGCGGCAACCATCGCCGGCGTGGTGACGCCGATCGTCGAGCTGCTGTGCGGCGTGCACCGGCTGGTGCGCGAGGTCATCGTCGCCGACGACGGGTCGGTG
>DATASA010000056.1:0-10453 GCA_036269435.1 Acidimicrobiales bacterium
CTGGGCGTTGGTCCGGTAGAAGACGGCCATGTCGCCCCAGCGCTGGTTCTCCGACTCGTGGAGCCGCTCCATCTCGCCCGTAACCCAGTTGGCCTCCTCGTGCTCGTCCTCGGCGAAGTAGCGCCGGATGAGCTCGCCTCCCACCTGTTCGGTCCACAGGGCCTTGGGCCGGCGCATGGCGTTGTTGGCGATGACCGCGTTGGCCGCGTCGAGGATGGTCGACGTCGACCGGTAGTTCTGCTCCAGCACGACGACGGTGGCGTCGGGGAAGTTCTCCTCGAACTCGAGGATGTTGCGGATGTCGGCACCCCGGAAGCGGTAGACGCTCTGGTCGCTGTCGCCGACCACACAGATGTTGCGGTGCTTGCGGGCCAGCTGCACGACCAGCTCGTTCTGGGCCTTGTTCGTGTCCTGGAACTCGTCCACCAGGACGTGGCGGAACCGGGTCTGGTAGTAGGTCAGCACGTGGGGGTGGGCCCGCAGCAGCTCGACGGCCCGCACGAGGAGGTCGTCGAAGTCCATGGCGTTGGCGTCGACGAGGCGCCGCTGGTACTCCCGATAGACCTCGGCGATGCGCTTCTCGAACGGTCCCCGGGCCCGCTCGGCGTAGGAGTCGACCGTCACCAGGTCGTTCTTGGCCGCGCTGATGGCGGCGTGGACGCTCCGGGGCGGGAACCGCTTCGGGTCGAGGTTCTGGTCGCGCAGGACGTAGCCGGTCAGCCGCTCCGCGTCGGCCTGGTCGTAGATGGTGAACGAGGACGAGTAGCCCAGGTGGTGGCCGTCGCGGCGCAGGATGCGCACGCAGGCCGAGTGGAACGTCGACACCCACATCTTGCGGGCCACCGGGCCGACCAGGGCGGCGACCCGCCCCTTCATCTCGTCGGCCGCCTTGTTGGTGAACGTGATGGCCAGGATCTCGAACGGCGACACGCCCTGGTCCTTGATCAGCCACGCCACCCGGCTGGTGAGCACCCGGGTCTTGCCCGAGCCGGCCCCTGCGACGATCAGCAGCGGGCCGCCCGGGTGGGTCACCGCCTCCCGCTGCACGGGGTTCAGGTTGGCGAGCAAATCGGGCGTCGGCACGGTCCTTCCAGGGTACCGACGACCGGTTTGTCGGTGGCGAACCTCGCGCCGGAGGGTGCCGCCGTAGGGTTGTCGCATGACCGTCTCGGTCGACCGGCCCCGGCTGTCCCGTCGCGAGGACGCCATCACCGTGGCCTGCACGAGCTGGCTGATCCTGGGCCTCTTCGTCGACGGCTGGGCCCACAACCACCAGAAGCCCGAGTCGTTCTTCACCCCGTGGCACGCCCTGCTGTACTCCGGCTTCCTCGCCACCGCGACGTGGCTGTGGTCGCGCTACGAGCGCCACCGCGGCGTGCCGGTCGGGTACGGGCTCGGCTACGTCGGCGCGGCGACGTTCGCCATCGGCGGCCTGGCCGACATGGTCTGGCACCTGATCTTCGGGATCGAGGTCAACCTCGAAGCCCTGTTGAGCCCGTCGCACCTCGTCCTGTTCACCGGCGGCCTGCTCATCCTGTCCAGCCCGTTCCGGGCCGCCTGGTCCGACGCCTCGCAGACGTCGCCCCCGCTGGCCCGGTTCCTGCCTGCGCTGCTGTCGATCACGCTGGTCACCGCCACCTGTCGTTCTTCCTCATGGAGTTCTCGCCGTTCCTCACCAATGCGGCGACGGGCCGGGCGTACCGGTCCCTCGACCTCCGGTTCGGGCTCGACAACGTCGATTTCGTCAGCCAGAAGCTCGAGCTGCAGGGCTTCGCGTCGATCCTGATCGCCACGCTCGTGCTGCTCGGCCCCACCCTGCTCCTCCTGCGCCGGTGGCGGGTGCCGAGCGGCGCCTTCACCATCCTGTTCGGGACCGTCGCCGTCCTGTCCTCGGCCCTGCACGGCTTCGAGATGCGACAGACGGTCCTGGCCGGGTTCGCGGGCGGGATCACCGCCGACCTGGTCGCCTCGGGCCTGGCCGGATCGGTGTCGACGGCCACGCTGTTGCGCGTCGTCGGCGCGGTGGTCCCCGCGGTTCTGTGGCTGAGCTACTTCGGAGTGCTGGCCGTGTTCAGCAGCGTGGGCTGGTCGGTGGAGTTCTGGGCCGGCATCACCGTCATGTCGTCGCTCGCCGGCTTCGCCCTCGCCCTGCTGATGACCCTGGAGCCGCCGGTCTCACCCCCGGCCCCGGGCTAGCGGTACCGCCCGCCGCCGCTCAGGCGCCGCAGCGGGCCTGGGCGATGACCATGTCGCCGACGGCGATCGGGCCCTGCATGTGCATGTGCACGGCGTTGACGGTCGTCGAGCCGTCCGGATTGGCGACCCGCTCGTTGAACACGACGACGCCATGGTCGCCGACGTTGTTGATGACGAAGGGGATGGTCAACCCGACGGGTGGGGACGCGGGCACCGACACCGACGACGCCGGGGTGCCGAACTTGTCGGTGGACGTCACCACGACCGCATCGGTCAGACGCGTCGCCAGCGTCCGGAAGGCGGCGGTCGCCGTGCAGGAGGCCAGCACGGCGGTGGCGTAGAACGGCTGGGGGCCGACGAAACTCGCGAGGGCCGTGGTCTGCACCGTCGTCGTTCCCACGGCCTGGGCCAGCAGGACCCCGGACGGTGGGACGCCGCCATCGGACGAGAAGCGGCCACCGAACACCACGGCGGGGCCGTACACGCCCAGGGCGCCGTCAGTGTCCACGGAGACGATGGGGGCGACAGAGCCGCCCGGCGGCAGCGTGACGTCGGGGCTCGCGCTCCTGGGATCGCCCGGCGGGGCCGTCTCGCCGCAGCCCCTGACCGTCGCCGGACCTCCGAACAGGCTCAGGCTGATCCGGTACGCGCACGCGCTACCCGTCGGCGACGCCGCGCCGGCAGGCGCGGCGAGCGACATCGACGCGATCGCCACCAGCGCGGTCACCGACACCCGGACGACTCGCTTGCTCCGCTCCGCCACTTCTACCGCCGCCTTTCGCCCCCGTCCGCTCGACCGAGAGGCCCGGGAACGGGCAGGCTACTCCCACTCGATCGTGCCGGGGGGCTTGGACGTGATGTCGAGGGCGACGCGGTTCACGCCGGGGACCTCGGCGATGATCCTGCTCGACAGGCACTCCAGCAGGTCGTGGGGAAGACGGGCCCAGTCGGCGGTCATGGCGTCGTCGCTCACGACGGCCCGGACGACGACCGGGTAGGCGTACGTCCGCTCGTCGCCCATGACCCCGACGGTGCGGATGGCGAGGAGCACGGCGAAGCTCTGCCACAGCTCGTTGTAGACCCCCGCCCGCTTGATCTCCTCGATGACGATGGCGTCGGCCTGGCGCAGGATCTCCAGCCGCTCGGGCGTGACGGTGCCGACGATGCGCACGGCCAGCCCGGGCCCCGGGAAGGGCTGGCGCCACACGATCTCCTCCGGCAGGCCCAGCTCCTCGCCGACGGCGCGGACCTCGTCCTTGAACAGGTTGCGCAGGGGCTCGACCAGCTCGAACTGCATGTCGTCGGGCAGCCCCCCCACGTTGTGGTGGGACTTGATCCGGGCCGCGTCCTTCGTCCCCGACTCGATGATGTCCGGGTACAGGGTGCCCTGGACGAGGAACCGGGCGTCCTCGAAGTCCGCCGCCACTTCCTCGAAGACGCGGATGAACGTGCTGCCGATGGCCTTGCGCTTGAGCTCGGGGTCGTCGACGTCGTGCAGCGCTTCGAGGAACCGGTCGGCGGCCTTCACGTGGACGAGGTCGACCTGGAACTGGCGGCGGAACGTATCCTCCACCTGCTCGGACTCGCCGGCGCGCATGAGCCCGGTGTCGACGAAGACGCACGTGAGCTGGTCGCCCACCGCCTTGTGCACCAGGGCGGCGGCCACCGCCGAGTCGACCCCGCCCGACAGCCCGCAGATGACCTTCTCGTCGCCGACCTGGGCCCGGATGGAGTCGACGGCCTGCTCGACGATCGACGTCATCGTCCAGCGGGGCAGGCAGCCGCACACGTCGTAGAGGAAGTGCTTGAGCAGCTCCTGGCCCCGGACGGTATGGGCGACCTCGGGGTGGAACTGGACCGCGTAGACGGCCCGGTCGACGTCCTCCATGGCCGCGATCGGCACCGCACCGGTGCGAGCCGTGACCCGGAAACCCTCGGGCGCCCGGACGATGGAGTCGGCGTGGCTCATCCACACGTCCTGCTCGGACGGCAGGCCGCTGAACAGCCCCGACGTCGCCGTCAGCTCGAGCGCAGTGCGCCCGTACTCGGCCACCCCGGTGCGGGCGACCTCGCCCCCCAGTTGCTGTGCGACGAGCTGGGCGCCGTAACAGATGCCGAGCACGGGCACGCCGGTGTCGTAGAGGGCGGGGTCGATCGACGGCGCCCCCGGCACGTGGACCGACGCCGGGCCCCCGCTCAGGATGATCCCCGCCGGCTTGCGGGCCAGCATCTGCGACAGCGGCATGGTCCGGGGCACGATCTCGCTGTACACGTGCGCCTCGCGCACCCGCCGGGCGATGAGCTGCGCGTACTGGGCACCGAAGTCGACCACCAGCACGTTGTCGAAAGCCATAACCCAGCCTACCGGCCGGTGCATCGATCGGCGGCGACCACCCGCCTTGTCAGTCGAGGTCGATCGACGTGACCTCACCCCGGAAGACCGACACCGGCACCGGCGAAATGCCGGCGCGCCCGGGTGACAGTGAGGGCCAGCCCCCATGGAAGGCGCCCAACGACGGGTCGACCATGGGCCGATGGACACCGACCTGCTGGCACTTCTCGCCCTGGCCCTCGTCGCAGTGGCGGGAGCGGCCCTCTCCGGGGTGCAGGCCTGGCGGGCGGAGAGGACGGTCGGACGGGTGGCGTACTCGGCCGTCGCCGCCGTCCTGGTCCTGCTCGCGCTCCTGGCGTCGGCGGTCGCCTATCTCGTCTGGGAGTTCTCCACGCAGCTCACCTTCTGAGGGGCCGACTGCTCAGGCTCCCATCCCCACGGCCTGGGCGATCTGGAGGCTCTTGCCCTCCGTCTGCAGCGCGGGGGCGACCATCACCTCGGCCTTCTGGAACTCCTTCACCGATTCGTAGCCGCACGTCGCCATCGACGTCTTCAGGGCCCCGAACAGGTTGAGGCGGCCGTCGTTCTCGTGGGCCGGACCGGTGAGGATCTCCTTGAGCGTGCCCCGGCGGGTGGTCTTGACCCGGGCGCCGCGGGGCAGCGTGGGGTGGAAGGTGGCCATGCCCCAGTGGTAGCCGCGGCCGGGAGCCTCGTGGGCCGCGGCCAGCGGCGAGGCGATCATGACCGCGTCGGCGCCGCAGGCGATGGCCTTCGCGATGTCGCCCCCGGTGCTCATGCCGCCGTCGGCGATGACGTGGACGTACACGCCGGTCTCGTCCAGGTGGCGCATGCGGGCCCCGGCGGCATCGGCGATGGCGGTGGCCTGGGGCACGCCGAGCCCGAGCACGGCCCGGGTGGTGCAGGCGTGGCCCGGGCCGACGCCGACCAGGATCCCGACCGCGCCGGTGCGCATGAGCTGCAGCGCGCTCTTGTAGGACGCGCAGCCGCCCACGATCACCGGGATTTCCAGCTCGCGGACGAAGCGCTTGAGGTTGAGCGGCTCCACCGTCTTGGACACGTGCTCGGCCGAGACGACCGTGCCCTGGATGACGAGCAGGTCGAGCTCGGCCTCGAGGATGGTCTTGGCGAGCTGGGCCGTGCGCTGGGGCGTGACCGAGGCGCACGACGTCACCCCCGCCTCCTTGATCTCGGCGATGCGCCGGGCGACCAGCTCCTCCTTGATCGGCTCGGCGTAGATCTCCTGCATCCGCAGGGTGGCCTTGTCCGTGTCGAGGTGGGAGATCTCGTCGAGCAGGGGCTCAGGGTCGTCGTAACGGGTCCACAGCCCTTCGAGGTTGAGGACCCCGACGCCTCCGAGCTGGCCGATGGCGATGGCGGTGGCCGGGCTGACGACCCCGTCCATGGCCGACGCCATGAGCGGGAGCTCGAAGCGGAAGGCATCGATCTCCCACGAGATGTCGCAGTCTTCGGGGTCCCGGGTCCGGCGGCTGGGCACGATGGCGATGTCGTCGAACCCGTACGCCCGCCGGCCAGACTTCCCGATCCCGATCTCGATCTCTGCCATTCGTCGAGGTTACCCGGCGACCCGGCCCTATCGGCGGGTGGGTACGGTCACACCGTGCGGGGCATCGGCACGATCGTCAACGTGCTCACCATCCTGGCCGGCACGGCGACCGGCGTCGCCCTCGGCGGCCGGCTCACGGAGCGGTTGCGGTCGACCGTGCTGCAGGCGGTCGGCCTGGTGACCGTCGTCATCGGTGTCCAGGAGGCGCTCGGGACGCGCAACGTCGTCTTCCCCCTCGTCGCCCTGGTCCTGGGTGCCGGCATCGGTGAGGCGGCCCGCATCGAGGACCGGCTGGAGGCGGTGGGCGGCGCCGTCCGGGCCTGGTTCCGGCGGGGAGCAGCCGCAGACGACATCCAGGACAGGCACGACAGGCACGACAGGCACGACAGGCGCTTCGCGGAGGGGTTCGTCGCCGCCAGCCTGTTGTTCTGCGTGGGGCCGTTGACCATCCTCGGATCCATCCGTGACGGCCTCGGTGGCCCGGACCACGCCCAGCTCCTGCTGGTGAAGGCCGCCCTCGACGGCGTGGTGAGCGTCGCCTTCGCGGCGACCCTCGGGTGGGGCGTGGCCGCGAGCGTCCTCACGGTCGTCGTGGTCCAGGGCGGGCTCACCCTCGCCGCCGGCGCCGCCGACCGGGTCCTCACCGACCGGATGGTGACGGAGCTGACGGCGACCGGCGGGATCCTCGTCGTCGGCATCGGCCTGCGCCTGCTCGACGTCAAGAAGGTGCCGGTCGCCTCACTGCTCCCCGCTCTGGTGCTGGCCCCACTGGGGGTCGCCCTTTTCGCCCGTTAGAGCGCGTCGGTGGCGATCGCCGCGGCCAGGTCGGCCTGAGCCTCGGCGGTGGCCTCCAAGAACTCCCGCATGCCGGCGATCTTGAGGTTGCTCAGCACCCGGCCGGGAGGCGTGTCGCCGCGCTCCCACTCCATCCAGGCAAGGAGCAGTTTGGTCGGGTCGGGCGGCGGTCGTTCGTCCACAGGACGCCAGCCTAGACGGACCCCGGCCGCCTATCGTCTGGCATGGCCATCGACATCCAGGTGAGCTCCGCCCGCTGCATCGCCTCGAAGGCCTGCACCCACGAGGCCGAGGGCGTGTTCGAGGTGGTCGACGGTGTCGCCCGGGTCGTCGACCCGACCGCCGCCCCCATCGACGACGTCCTCGCCGCCGCCGAGGCCTGCCCGACCGGCGCCATCACCGTGACCCAGGGCTGACAGGCGCCATCACCGTGACCCAGGGCTGACAGGCGTCAGGCACCCAGGGCTGACAGGGTTCAGGCGCGGCGCGACGAAGGCCGGCAGCGTGGCGTTGCGCCCCGCTGCCGGCCTTTCGTGGTGGATCAGCGACGCATGGAGCTGAACGAACTGGCCTGCGCGCTCCGGTTCGGCACCGGGATCGGCGGCTCGCCCTCGGGCACGTCGGTGATGAGGCACTCGGTGGTGAGTGCCATGGCCGCTACCGACGCCGCGTTCTGCAGGGCGGAGCGGGTGACCTTGGCCGGGTCGATGACCCCGGCCTTGACCAGATCCTCGAAATCGCCCGTGGCCGCGTTGAGGCCGACCGAGCCCGTCTCCCGCTCGACCTGGCGGACGGTGATCATGCCCTCCAGGCCGGCGTTCATGGCGATCCAGCGCAGCGGCTCCTGCAGGGCTTGGGCGACGATCTGGGCGCCGGTGGCCTCGTCGCCCTCCAGCTTGAGGGCGTCGACCGCCTCGCGGGCCCGCACCAGGGCGGTGCCGCCGCCGGGGACGATGCCCTCCTCGATGGCGGCCCGGGTCGCGGACAGGGCGTCCTCGATCCGGTGCTTCTTCTCCTTGAGCTCGACCTCGGTGGCCGCGCCGACCCGGATGACGGCCACGCCGCCGGCCAGCTTGGCCAGCCGCTCCTGCAGCTTCTCCCGGTCCCAGTCGGAGTCCGAGTTCTCGATCTCGCGCTTGATCTGGGCGATGCGGTTGTCGACCTCGGCCTGGTCCCCCCCACCCTCGACGATGGTGGTGTCGTCCTTGGTGATGGTGACCCGGCGGGCCCGACCGAGCTGGTCGAGGGTGACGTTCTCCAGCTTGGTCCCGACCTCGGCCGACAGCATGGTGGCTCCGGTGAGGATGGAGAGGTCCTGCAGCGTGTTGCGGCGGCGCTCGCCGAACCCGGGGGACTTGACCGCGGCGGAGTTGAAGGTGCCCCGCAGCTTGTTCACGACCAGGGTGGCGAGGGCCTCGCCCTCCACGTCCTCGGCCACGATGAGCAACGGGCGGCTGGTCTGCATGACCTTCTCGAGCAGGGGCACGAGGTCGGCCACCGCGCTGATCTTCTGGTTGATGAGCAGGATGTAGGGGTCGTCGAGGACGACCTCCTGGCGCTCGGGGTCGGTGACGAAGTGGGGCGACAGGAAGCCCTTGTCGAACTGCATGCCCTCGACGAACTCGAGCTCCATGCCGAAGGTGTTGGACTCCTCGACCGTGACCACGCCGTCCTTGCCCACCTTGTCGATGGCGTCGGCGATGGTCTCGCCGATGAGGGTGTCGGCTGCGGAGATGGACGCGACCTGCCCGATCTCGGAGCGGTCGTCGACCTCCTTGGCCTGGCCCTTGATGTGCTCGATGGCGGCGGCGACCGCAGCTTCAATGCCCCGCTTCAGGGCCAGGGGCGACGCCCCGGCGGCCACGTTGCGCAGGCCCTCGTGGACCATGGCCTGGGCCAGGACGGTGGCGGTGGTGGTGCCGTCGCCGGCGATGTCGTTGGTCTTGATGGCGACCTCACGGACCAGCTGCGCCCCCATGTTCTCGTAGGGGTCCTCGAGCTGGATCTCACGGGCGATGGTCACGCCGTCGTTGGTGATCGTCGGCACGCCGAACTTCTTCTCCAGGACCACGTTGCGGCCGCGGGGGCCGAGCGTGACCTTGACGGAGTTGGCGAGCTTGTCGACCCCGGCCTCGAGCGAGCGGCGAGCGCTGTCGCCGAACTTCAGCATCTTGGGCATGGGCCTACTTCCCTACGACAGCCAGGACGTCGCGGCTCGAGAGGATGAGCAGGTCCTCGCCGTCGACGGAGATCTCGGTGCCGCCGTACTTGCTGTAGTACACGGTGTCGCCGACCTTGACGTCCAGCGGGATGACCTCACCGGACTGCTCCGAGCGACGGCCCGGGCCCACGCCGAGGACCTCGCCCAGCTGGGGCTTCTCCTTGGCCGTGTCGGGGATCACGAGCCCGCTGACGGTGGTCTGCTCAGCCTCGTTGGGGCGGACGACGATGCGGTCGTCGAGGGGCTTGAGGTTCATGTCGGTTCGACCTCCATAGGACGAAGGGGAGTATTAGCACTCTCGTATGTCGAGTGCTAACGATAGCCGGGGTCCCTTCCGACGGCAACCGCCGCCCGTCTATGGGAGGTACAGCAGGTTGGGCGGGCCGTAGGACTGGCCCGGGCCGCCACCGGCCACGAAGGCGTTGGGGCTGTCGTTGGTGGCATAGGCGATGCCGGTGTCGCTGCCGGCGGACGTGGTGACGGTGCGGGTGTCGTAGTCGTACCAGCGGTCACCGCCGGCGGTCTCCTGCGACACCAGGTAGTAGGCGGTGTTGGCGGTGAGGGTCACCGGGGCGGCCAGGCTGGCATAGACGTAGGTGCCCGCGGCGGCGCCGTTCATGTCGACGGCCACCGAGGCCACCTCGGCGCCGGTGGCGGCGTTGACCAGGCGCACGGTGTGGGTCCCGGTGTCTGCTCCGAGCGCCAGCCGGCCCAGGGCCGAGACGGACAGGTTCGACGAGCCCACCGTCATCCGCATGCCCACCCAGCCGCTGAAGTCGTTGCGGACGATGGTGGGGGTGAAGGAGCTGACCAAGGCGGTGCCGGTGGGGGCGGGCGGGGCGACGCTGGCGTAGAGGAAGTTGGACGGGCCGTAGGACTGGCCCCCGCTACCGCCGGCCACGATGCCGGCCGGGGTGGCGTTCTGGGTCCAGGCCGCACCGGTGTCGGAGGCGACCGCCGTGGTCGTGGCCGACAGGTTGTACTCGTACCAGCTGTCGCCCCCCGCGCTCTCCTGGGACAGCAGGTAGTACGTGGCCCCGGCGGACAGGGTCACCGGAGTGGCCAGCGGGGCGTACGTGAAGGCGCCGGCCGGGGCCCCGGCGGTGTTCACCGTGGCGGTGGCCACGTCGGTGCCCGCCGCGTTGACCAGGCGAGCGGCGTGGGTCCCGGTGTTGCCGGCCACCACCCAACGGCCCAAGGCGGTGACCGACACGTCGGCCGGTCCCACCACCAGGCGGGAGCCCACCCAGCCGCTGAAGTCGTTGCGCAACGTCGAGGTGGCGAAGGAGGTGATCCACGCCGTGTTGACCAGCGCCGGCGGAGC
>DATASA010000057.1:0-16361 GCA_036269435.1 Acidimicrobiales bacterium
GACGGCCCCGTCCACGTGACCGCCCGCATCGCCACCACCGACGTCGAGATCGGAGGCGAGACCATCCGGGCGGGTGAGCAGGCCGTCGCCATCCTGGGGGCGGCCAACCGGGACCCCGAGCAGTTCCCCGATCCCGATCGGCTCGACGTCGCCCGCACGCCCAACCGCCACCTGGGCTTCGGCGGCGGCCCGCACTTCTGCCTGGGGGCGGCGCTGGCCCGGCTGGAAGGCCAGATCGCCTTCGAGACCCTGCTGCGGCGACTTCCCGGGCTGGTGCTGGCCACCTCCGAGCCGGCCTACCGCGACCACTACGTGATCCGCGGCGTCACCGAGTTGCGGGTGCGGTTCACGCCGAGCCGCCCGATGGCCCGGCCGGGTCAGGCGGGCACCACCACCGGATCTTCGACGTAGATCGCCCACCGGTCGAGGCGAGCCGGCGGGCCGTCGGGTCGCTGCCACTCCAGTGACCCGGAAGCGGTTTGTTCTCCCTCGGCGGTATCGGGTGACCACGCGGGCCCAGTGTCCGGCCCCGGTCGTCGGTGGACCGGATGCCGTCGGGTTCGTCGGCGCCCCCGGCGATGCCGCGGCGACGTCGATGATGCGGTCGGTGATGGTGCTGGCAACGGCACAGCAGATTGGCTATGCATCACTCGTCCGCCCCTAGCTCCTGCTTGACTTCGCTGGGCCGGTCATTTCCGGGACTCAGGGGTCGAGCGGCCGGCGCGCTATGAGCGGAACAGCCCTAATAACCAATGAAGGATCGACGCTGTAGTGGCTATCGCGAAGAGACCACCGAGAGCCGGCGACTCCTTTTCCAGCTGATCGGCCATTCCGATGAAGACGCCGATCTGCTCCAGGATTATCTCGACTCCCGTCGCCAGGGCGCTCTCCATGCGCCCTTTGAAGATCACGTACAACGAAAGCAGCACAAGTAGCGCGATCAGGCCGTCCGAATCCGCGACGGAACGTTCACCCTGGGGTTGCGGTTGCCGCATTCCTAGGACGTCAAGGTCGGACTCCGTATGCATTGCTCTCGCCAGGTCAGACCACGCCTCCTGCATCGAGGTGTCCGCCATCCCGACCCAGCTGCCGACCTTCGACAACGCCTCCTGCATTGCCGAGCTGTCCACCATCCCGGCCCAGCTGCCGAACTTCGACAGCGCCTCTTGCATGGAGGTGTCCACTATTCCGGCCACGTTGGCGCCGGCGTTCGACAACGCCTCCTGCATGGCCGAGCTGGTCACCATTCCGGCCACGTTGGCGCCGGCGTTCGACAATGTCTCCTTGAGGCATGGGCTGCCCTTCAAGAAACTGCGCGCAGCCAGTTCTCTATCAGCGACGAACTGCGTTGCGTCGGCGAACCTCATGAGCTGCCGAGCCCGATACATCTGTTGACGGTGCGATTCGCTGCAGTATCTGGGGATCGGCCCCCTTTGATGCGGGCGGGTTATGGCCTTTCCACACCAACTGCACGTAAGGTCCGAATTCATCATTCACGAATTTACCGGATAGGTCGCATCGGCGCGCGGATGCCCCGGCCGTCCGAGCCAGAGGTCGTATTACAAGTTGACGAGGTTCGACGTATCGGACGGACGGCCCGCCGCCCCGGCAGGTGCGCCGGCGGGCCGTCCGGGTCGCTGCCACTCCACGTGCGGTACGCCGAGCCGCCCCATGGGCGTAGCCTCGACAGCGTGACTGCCGCAGGCCGGGCCAAGCCGCTCGTCCACCTGATCATCCCGAAGTGGGGCGGCACCGGGATCCACCAGACGTTCGGCCACCGTATGCCGCCCATGGCCCTGCTGGTGCTGGCCGCCCATGCCCGCCGGGCGGGCTGGGAACCCAGGGTCATCGACCAGAACTTCCAGAAGATCCCCGACGAGACACCCGACCTCGCCTGCCTGACGGTGTGGACGTCGATCGCGCCGCAGGCCTACCGGCTGGCCGACGCCTACCGGGCCCGGGGCGTGCCGGTCGTCCTCGGAGGAGTCCACGCGTCGCTCATCCCGGTCGAGGCCCTGCGCCACTGCGACTCGGTGGTCTCGGGCGAGGCCGACACGATCTTCGGCACCGTCCTGGCCGACGCCGCCGCCGGTCGCCTGCAGCGGCTGTACAAGGGCAGCTTCCAGGACATGGACGACGTCCCCATGAACCACGAGTGGGCCGACATCGTGGACAAGTGGCCGATCTACCGATACGCCCCGCTCAACACGCTGCAGACCACCCGCGGGTGCCGCTTCAACTGCGACTTCTGCTCGGTCATCCGCATCAACGGCCGCGGCTCCCGGCACAGCCCGCCCGAGCGGGTGCTCGAGGAGATCAAGGTCCTCAAGAAGGTCGGCCAGCACCTGGGCGAGTTCGCCTACGTCTTCTTCCTCGACGACGACCTGGCCGCCGACCTCGACTACTGCGGCGAGCTGTCCGAGGCCATCCTGTCGTCCGGGGTGAAGGTGCGCTGGGGCGCGCAGGCCTCCATCGGCCTGGCCCGCAACACCGAGCTGCTCGACCTGGCCACCCGCAGCGGGCTGCGGACCATGTTCGTCGGCTTCGAGGGGATCGACCGCGACGCCCTGGTCGAGTGCAACAAGAAGAACCGCCCCGGCGAGTACGGCGAGCTGGTGGCCAAGGTCCACAAGGCCGGCGCCGGCATCGAGGGCGGCTTCATCTTCGGCTTCGACAGCCAGGGCCCGGACTGCTTCGAGGAGACGGCGGTGTTCGTCGACAACATCGGGGTCGACGTCGCCCACTTCTCGATCCTCACGCCGTACCCGGGGACGGCCACCTACGCCCGGATGCTGGCCGACGAACGGATCACCACGTTCGACTGGAAGCGTTACAACATGTACAGCTGCGTGTTCGAGCCGGCGAAGATGACGGCCGAGCAGCTCGAAACCGGGCTGGCCACCGCCTACCGGACCTTCTACTCGGCGTCGCGCCGGTGGAGCCGGTTCCGGCGCCACGCCAAGGGCCGGGAGACCGTCTTCCACCTGGCCCTGAGCAACGCCAACCAGAACTACGCCCACCGGTACAAGAACCCGCACGTGTCGCCGGAGCCGGGTTACGAGGCGGCGAAGGAGGACATCGCCGCTCTCATGGCCGCCAGCCAGGCCCCGGCGCAGGAGGCGCTGAACGTGGCCTTCCTCAAGGCCAAGGTCGCCACCGGGTCTTAGCCGGGCGCCTCCTCGTGGAGGGTGGCGACCGCCTTGGCGATGCGCCGGGCCCGCGTCTCCGGCGTCTTGGCGTCCTCGACCGACCGCACGAACTCCTTCCGCCGGCTGTACGCGCTGGTGTCGAACCGTCGCCGGACGCCTGGGTCGCGGTCGAGGGCCTCGGCCAGGTCGACCGGCACCTCGACCTCACGGGATTCGGTGTCCAGCTCGAGGTCGACGTCGACCTCGTCGCCGGCGGCGACCCCGGTGCCGGCCCGGTTCTCGGCGTTGACGCCGACCATGTAGCGGCCGCCCATCACCGCGATCGTGCTGCGGTAGGTGAACCCGTTGATCGTCACCCGCACCGGCGGTCGCTTGCCTGCGCCCAGGCTCTCGACCACCTCCGCCGGCACCGCGATACCGGTGGCCGTCTTCCCGCCCAGCTCGATGACCGTCCGAAACCTCATACGGTCCGCGACCGTACGGCACGGGGAATCCGGCCGGGGCATCCTTGTCCCGTGAGCGCGACGGGTGGGCGCGTGCGGGCGGCCGGCGACGGGATCGTCGGACGCCGGCGCGAGCTCGACGCGCTCTTTGGGTGGCTCGACGCGGCCCGTGGGGGATCCGGTCGGGTCGTGCTCTGCGCAGGCGAGCCGGGCATCGGCAAGACCCGGCTGGCGCAGGAGCTGGCCGGGGTGGCGTTGGCCGGCGGCACCCGCGTGGTGTGGGGTCGCTGTGAGGAGACCGAGGGTGCGCCCGCGTTCTGGCCGTGGCGACAGGTGCTGACCGCCCTCCGGCTCGACACGGGCACCCTGCTCGCCGGCGACGTCGAGTCGCCCCAGGACCGGTTCCGGGTCGTCGACGAGGTGACGCGTGCGGTCGCCGGCGCCGCCGGCAGGAACGGCCTCGTCGTCATCCTCGACGACGTCCACTGGGCCGACGAGCCGTCGCTGCTCGTGCTGCGCCATCTCGCCGACCACGCGCCCGGGACGGGCCTGCTCGTCTACGCCGCCTTCCGGCCCCTCGCCGCGGCGGCCACCGCGCACGGCGTGCTTCCCGACCTCCTGCGCTCGCCGGCGACCAACCGCCTCGATCTCCATGGGTTCACCCTCGGCGAGGTGGCCGAGGAGGTGGCCCGACTGGTCGGCGACGGCCTCGGGACCGACCCGCAGGCCGTGCTGAAGCTCACGGCCGGCAACCCGCTGTTCGTACGTGAGGTGGCCCGGGCCATGGCCGACGGGACGTGGCGCGAGGACCGGCCCCCGCGCAGCGTGCTTGATCTCGCCCAGGCCCGTCTCGACCGTCTCTCCGTCGGCGCCCGGCGACTGGTGCAGGCCGCGGCCGTCGCCGGGCGGGAGTTCTCGCTGGCGGTCGTCTCGCATGCGCTCGGGGCGAGCGTCGGCCGGTGCCTGGCCCTGGTCGACGAGGCCATCGGCCAGGGACTCGTCGACCGCGTCGAGGAGGCGGGCGAGTACCGCTTCGTCCACGCCCTCATCCGCGACGCGGTCGCGGCGTCGCTCACGACCGTCGAGCGGGTCGAGCTCCATCGGGCCGTGGCCCAGGCGACGGAGGCGACGTTCCCCGACAGCCTGTCCGATCATCTCGCCGACATCGCCCGCCTCTGGGCCCAGGTCGCGCCCTACGGCGATGCCGCCACCGCTCGCACGTGGGCCATCCGGGCCGCCGACGACGCCGTCCGCCGCCTCGCCTACGAGGACGGCGTCCGGCTGTACCGGGCCGCGCTCGCCCTGGATGTCGCCGGTGGGTCGACGGACGTGGAGCGCGGCCGGCTCTCGGTCGCGCTCGGTCGCAGCGCCTACCTGGCCGGTGACCTGGCTGCGGCCGCGGCCGCCGCAGTTGCCGCGGCCGACTCGGCGCGGGCGGCCGGCAGCGCCGCGCTGCTGGCCGAGGCCGCCCTCGTGCTCGAAGCCTCGCCCGACCCACAGGTCAACGTGGTGGCAGAACAGCTGTGCGACGAAGCGCTCGCCGGCTTGGGCGACGCCTCCGCGGTGCTACGGGCCCGGCTGCTGGCCCAGCGCAGCCACCTGGCCTTCTACGACGGCGAGCAGGACAGGGTGGAGTCGCTCAGCGCCGCGGCCCTGGACCTGGCCCGGTCGTCGGGCGACGACCGGGCCCTGGTCGATGCCCTCCACGCTCGCAAGGAGGCGTGCCCGGGGCCGCAGAGGCGGGAGGAGCGGCGTCGGCTGGCCGCCGAGATGTTGACGCTGGCGGCGCGGGCGCACAGCCCCCGCAGCGCCATGTGGGGCGAGCTGTGGCTCATCGACGCCATGATCGAGGGTGGGGAGTTGGCCGCCGCGGCCGAGGAGCTGGCCGCCCTGCAGGTGGCGGTGAGCCGGGTCGGCGGCCCGGTGAGCGCGTGGCATCTCGACCGCGCCGCGGCGTGCATCGCCCAGGCGCAGGGCCGCTACGCCGAGGCGGCCGCGCTGGGTCGTCGGGCCTTCGAGCGGATGCGCCCGCTCGAGCCGGCGCCCGCCGCGGGCGTCTTCCTCGCGCTGCAGTGCGCCCTGGCCGCCCACGTCGGGATGGGAGACGAGGCCGCGGCCCTCGCCCGGCGCCCCTTCGAGCCCCCACCGCGGTTTCGGACCATGGCGCTGATCACCAACGCCGTGCTCCTCCTCCAAACCGGGCGGCGCGACGAGGCCGCGTCGTGCTTCCAGCAGGCCGGCCCGGTCGACGCGTGGTCGTTGCCCGCCTTCTTCGTCGTCCCCGGGCACGTCTACGCCGCCCGCGTGGCAGCCGAGCTGGGCCGGTTCGACGACCTCGCGGTGATCGTCCGCCGGCTCGAACCGTTTCGCGGCGAGCACGCGGTCGGAGAGGCCGCGGCCTACTTCGGTCCCGTCGACCTGGCCCTGGGCCGCGCCCAGGCCGCGCTCGGTCACCTCGACGAGGCCGTCGACCTCTTGGGCGCGGCGGCCGACCAGGCGGCCCGGGCCGGCGCACCGGGCTTCGTCGCCGAGGCTCGCTACCACCTCGCCGCCGCGCTGCTGGCCCGACACGGTCGCGGCGACCACGACCGCGCCGTCGCCGCGGCCCGCGAGGCCGACCATCTGGCCGCGACGCTCGGGATGGCCGCGTACGTCGACCGGACGGCGGCCCTGCTCGGGCGACTGCGGGCCGGCGGAGGCGGGGCGACGCTCACCCCCCGGGAGGCCGAGGTGGCCACGCTGGTCACCGAGGGGCTCGGCAACCGCCAGATCGCGGAGCGGCTCGTGATCTCCGAGCGCACGGCCGAGAACCACGTGAAGCACATCCTCGACAAGCTCGGTTTCACCGCCCGGAGCCAGATCGCGGCCTGGCGGGCCCGGGGCGGATGAGTAGCCAAGATGAGTGTTTCCCCGGATGGCGGCGGGACCGCGATTTCGTACGTTCTCCCTGCGGCTGAGCCCAGCCGCCGGACCAAGGAGTACGGACAATGACGTGGATCACCGTGGCCACCCCGCCCTTTGACTCGATCGAGCAGGCCGACATGATCTTCCGCGACCAGCCCACGCCCGTCGAGGGGATGGAAGCCCGTTACGTCGGTGTGGCCGACGACGGCAAGCTCCGCTTCATCACCATGTGGGCGTCGAAGGCCGACGCCGACCGGTTCTTCGCCCAGACCCTCGGTCCGGTCCTGGCTCGGGTGCTCGGGCCCCGGCCGGCAGGCGCAGCCGAGGTGATCGGGATCGACGTCGCCCGCACCTGGGCCCGGGAAGCCGCGACCCGATGAGCGTGCAGGAACAGACCGACCCGTCGGAGGTGCGAGGGCGAGTGCGGGCCATGTGGGCGAGCGTCGCCGAGGAGTGGGGGCAGCACGCCGACGAGGGCGACGCCCGGGTCGCCCGCGTCACCGAGCGCATGCTGGCCGGCACCGATCCCCGGCCCGGCGAGCGGGTCCTCGAGCTGGCCGCCGGGGCCGGAGGGCTGGGCCTCGCGGTCGCCGCTCTCGTCGGCCGCGACGGCGAGGTCGTCGTGTCCGACGCGGTGGCGGAGATGGTCGCCATCGCCGCCCGACGGGCGGACGAACGAGGGTTGGACAACGTGTGCACTGCGATGCTCGATGTCGAAGCCATCGACGAGCCGGACCGCAGCTTCGACGTCGTCCTGTGCCGGGAGGGCATGATGTTCGCCCTGGACCCGGCTGCGGCGGCGCGTGAGATCGCCCGTGTGACCCGGCCCGGCGGTCGGGTCGCGGTGAGCGTGTGGGGGCCGCCGGCGCAGAACCCGTGGCTCGGCCTGGCCGCGGCCGCGCTGAGCGCCGAGCTCGGCCGGCAGGTCCCGCCTCCTGGCGGACCAGGGCCGTTCGCCCTCGCAGACGCGGTGCGCCTGCGTGCGCTGTTCGTCGATGCCGGCTTGGAGGACATCGCCATCGAGGAGGTCACGTGTCCCCTCCGGGCCCCGTCGTTCGAGGCGTGGTGGGCCCGGACGTCGACGATCGGCGGCCCGCTGGTACGGGTCATCGCCGGCCTCTCCGACGACGTCCGGGCGGCGGTCGTCTCCCGGCTCCGGGAGGAGGTGCGGCGGTTCCGCACGCCCGAGGGCGTCGAGCTTCCCGGGCTGGTCCTGCTCCTCTCGGCGAGGCGCCCGTCCTGACCTTCGCAGCACCCGTTCGACGGTCACGGTCTCGACAACCACGGCTACTGTCGAACCGATGAGCGACGCCGGCCCGGAAGCCCTGGTCGGCCTCCTCGCCGAGGAGAGCCGGCTCAAGGTGGTCGCGGCCATCGTGTTGGGGGCGACGTCGGAAGCCGACGTCGCCGCCGCCAGCGGCTTGGTGCCGAAGACGGTGCGCAAGGCGCTCGACCGCCTCATCCGCGGCGGGATCGTCGAGGCCGCCCTCGACGGTCGCCTGCGGGTGGTGACCGAGCGGTTTCAGGAGGCGGCCCAGCGGGCGGCGGCCGACCGGCCCCAGGCCCGGCCCGAGGAGCTGGGCGCGACGGCCGACCAGGCCCAGGTGCTGCGCAACTACCTGGTCGAGGGGCGGCTGACCCACATCCCGGCCACGCGGTCGAAGCGCCTGGTCGTGCTCGACTTCCTGTCCGGCCAGTTCGAGCCGGGCCGGATCTATCCGGAGGAGCAGGTCAACTACCTGCTCGGGCGGTTCCACGTCGACTATGCCGCCCTCCGCCGATACCTGGTCGAGGAGGAGCTCTTGGAGCGCCGGGACGGTTTCTATTGGCGCACGGGCGGCACGTTCCAGGTCGACTGAGATCTTCATGGCGGTACCTCGACGGCTTCGCCGAGCAGTTCGCCTTCTACCAGTCGAACGACGACCTGGTCGACAACGACTGACCGGTTCGACGCCTCCGACGGCTCACCAGCGGCGCTCGGCCACCGACACGATGTGCTCGACGTACAGGTCCGCGAACCGTCGGGCGGCGTCGGCGCCGAACAGGCGGTGCGGGTAGCGCAACGTCAGGTGGAGCCGACCGGCCACGGTGACGGCCCCGATGCAGAGGCACCGCGGCGTTCGGGCCGGTGAGGAGAACCAGACCTCGGTCGCGTCCCCCGGGTCGGGCCCGAACGAGGGCGGCGTATCGAGCCAGCCGACGTTGGCCAGCATGGCCGTGTCCACCTCGCGGTTGCGGGTGAGCGGCTGCAGGACGACCAGCGACTGCTTGGCCCAGAGCCCGAGCAGCCCGTTGCGCTCGAGGGCGGCCAGCAACGCGACGCCGGTGCGGAACCGCTTGTTGCGGGTCTTCTGGCCGGTGATCGCCTTGAGGGCGGCCCGGTGGCCGGAGCGGTGCCGGCGGCTGGTCGACACCCGGGCGGTCACGCTGAAGTTGGCGACCACTTCCGCGGGCCACTCGGGCGGGCGCAGGTCGACCGGCACCAGCACGCCGATCCGCCGACCCGGCGTCCCGTGTTCCAGGTTCCAGTCGCCGATGGCCAGGTGGAGGCCGGCGAGCAGGACGTTGCGCGCCGTGCCCTGGCGGTGGACGTTGGCCACCCGACGGGTGTCCTCCACCGACAGCCGCACGAAATGGAAGCCGTAGCCGGGCTCGTCGACGGCCTGGTCGGGCGCGATGCGCGCCGGTCGGGCCAGCGCGTCGCGAACCCGCTCGACGCCCCCCCGGTACACGGCGGCGACCGTCGACACCGGTGCCGAGGCCGGGCGCACGGGGAGGTCGTGCCCGGCGAGGAAGTCGAACGGCGCCCGCCCGCCGGCGCCGTCGGAGTAGGCCTCGGCGATCGCCTCCAGGACCGACATCGCGCCGAAGCCGTCGGCCGCGGCGTGGTTGACGTTCACCAGCACGACGTCGCCTGCCGGGTGGCGGGCCAGGCGCAGCCGCAGCGGCGGCCAGTCGGTCATGGCCACCGGCTCGGTGAGCACCTCGGCACGGGCCCGCTCCAGCTGGGCGTCGTCGTCGCACTGGACGACGTCGAGCACCTCGTGGTCGGCGGGGCGGTGGCCCAGGACCGCGTCCAGCGCCTTGACCAGCCGGCCCTCGTCCAGCGAGCCGTCGACGCGCACCTCGACGTGGACGCTCCACGCCCCCGGGTCGAGGAGGTGGCTCGGGTCGGGCGTGCGGCGGGGAGCGTCCCAGACCCACTCGCACTCCAGGTGGGAGCGGTGGTCTCCTTTGCGGCCGCGCAGCAGGCGCACCAGGTCCTGGGCGGCCCCGACCAGGTTGTGCACCGCGGCCCGCTGGACCGAGTAGCGGCTGGCCTGGTCGGCGCTGGCGGCTTTGTCGAGAGGCGAGACCCGGTCGACGTGGGCCGAGACGTGGTCGCCGCGGACGACGACGTGCAGGCTGTCGGTCGGCGAGTTCTCCCGCAACGAGACGCTGCCGGGGTGGTAGATGCGGCCGAACCCGCTGTCACGGTGGAACCGGCCACTCGACGCCAGCCGCCGGAGAAAGGCCACCGGATCGGCGAGGGTCGGCGTTCCTCCGGGCGGCGACGTGAAGTCGGTGCCCGCGAGGCGCGATTGCAGGGTCATCCCGAGGGGGTGCCGGTCGCGGTACGCAGGGCGGCGGCCGCCTCTAGCCTGACGCGGAAGTCCGGGTCGTCGACCGTGGCCGAGATGGCGGCACGGCTGGGCGCGGGGCCGAGCTCGGCCAGGCCGCGGAGCGCCTTCCAGCGCACCCAGGCGTCGTCGTCGCCGAGGGCCGACTCCAGCAGCGGCCGGAGGTCGTCCCGGTTGGCATCGACCATGGCGTCCACCGTCGCCCGCCGTACGCCCCGGACCGGGTCCCCGACGAGGCGGGCCCAGTGCTCGCGCGCCGCAGCCGGATCGGCTTCCCGGAGGAGGTTGGCCGCCACCTGCCGGTGGAACTGGTCCGAGCCGGACGCCGCGGCCGCCACCTCGGCCAGGTCGGCGGCCTCGGCCGGCCGCAGCGATCCCAGGTCGCGCCATGCCTGCTCGAGGCGGCTGAGCCGCCTGCCTGCGTCGGCGCGTGCCGCGCCAGGCGGCGCCTGCGCCAACCAGGGCGGTCCGCCTCCGGACCCGGACGGGGACGCGGCGCCGGCCGGCTCGCCGGGATCGGCGAACTCGTCGGTGACCGCGGCGAGCACCGGCGCCAGGAGCGCCTCCCAGTCGTCCGGGCGACGGAGGCCGACGGCCACGAAGTCGGGCCCGACCAGTACGTTGGCCACCCGGTCGAAGTCGGCGAAGAGCCGGGCGACCCGCGCATCGGCGCCCGCCGCCGCCTCCGACTCGTACCACTGGCTCGGGCCGTCGTGCACCGCATGGCCGAAGCCGAAGCGGATGGTCCGCGGGTTGGGCGTGGCCTCCGGCACGACCGGCCCGTCGAAGGTGGCGTCCAGCTCCGGGGTCGGTCGCCCCGCAACGGCGCCCGCCGGCTCGGCGGTCGTGGTCGCCCGCACCTGGAAGCGCCCGTGCGACCAGCCGAAGTCGAGGCTGACGTCCGCGTCCAGCTCCCGGTGCCACCAGCCTTCGCCCGGTCCGACGGCGAGGGCCAGGGCGTCGTCGTCCTCCGCGGTCCACGGTGCGGTCGACAGGTAGCGCTTGAGCAACGTCTTCACCGGGCCCAGCGCCTCGAACGGCAGGGCGGTGAAGGCGTCGGTGAGGTGGGCGAACGCGGCCGCGGCCAGGTTGGCCTCGACGACGAGCTGGCGGGCCGCGTCCTGATCCACGAGGTCGACCGTACCGGCCGGCCCGCAGGCATGGGATCATGCGGACGTGGGGTCGTCGCCCGCTCCGCTCGTCCGACTCGCCGACCGGCGCATGCTCGCCGGTGTGGCCGCGGCACTGGCCCAGGTGGTGCTGGGCCTCGGGCTGGTCGTGGCCGGCGTCGCCGTGTTCCTGGTCGCGTCGCCGGGACTCAACTCGCCGAGCGCCGGCATCCTGGCCACCGCGGCCATCGCCGTCGGCCTGGTGATGGTGTTCGGGCCGTGGTGGTGGCGGCTGACCCGCGACCTCGGCGTCGAGCGCCAGGAGCGCATCCGCACGCAGGAGCGGGCCGAGGTGGCGGCCCACATCCACGACTCCGTGTTGCAGACGCTGGCGCTCATCCAGCGGAACTCGGCCGACGGCCGCCTGGTGAGCACGCTGGCCCGGTCCCAGGAGCGGGAGCTGCGGGCCTGGCTGTACGGTCCGCCGGAGGAGGTCGAGTCGGGTGAGAGCCTGGCGACGGCCATCCAGCGGGTATCCGACGAGATCGAGGATCTGCACCGGGTCACGGTCGAGACGGTGGAGGTGGGGGACTGCCCGGTCGACGAGCGGCTGGTGGCGCTCGTGTCCGCCAGCCGGGAGGCGCTGGCCAACGCCGCCCGCCACTCGGGCGCCTCCTCCGTCTCGGTGTACTTCGAGGTCGAGCCGGACCAGGTGGCGGTGTTCGTGCGCGACCGCGGACGAGGCTTCCAGCTCGACAGCATCCCGGAGGACCGGCGGGGGATCGCCGACTCGATCACCTGGCGGATGGACCGCCACGGCGGCAAGGCCGTCATCCGCAGCCAGCCGGGAGAAGGCACCGAGGTCGAGCTGGTCATGCCCAGATGAGCGACAGGCCCCGGGTGTTCCTGGTCGACGACCACCGCCTGGTCCTGTCCGGCGTGCGGGCCGAGCTGGGGGAGGCGGTCGAGGTCGTCGGTGAGGCGTCCGAGGTCGAGGCGGCGATCGAGATGATCGGCGAACGGGAGCCCGACGTCGTGCTGATCGACGTGCACATGCCCGGCGGTGGCGGTCGGGCCGTGATCGAGGCCGTGGGCGCGACGCACCCGGCGGTGAAGTTCCTGGCCCTGTCGGTGTCCGACGCGGCCGAGGACGTCATCGCCGTCATCCGCGCCGGCGCCCGGGGCTACGTCACCAAGACCATCTCGGGGCCGGAGCTGGTGGAGGCGGTGCGGCGGGTGGCCGAGGGCGACGCCTTCTTCTCCCCCCGCCTGGCCGGTTTCGTGCTGGACGCGTTCGCCACCGAGGTCCGCGGCCCGGTCGACCCCGAGCTGGACCTGCTGACCGTCCGGGAGAAGGAAGTCCTGCGCCACCTGGCCCGTGGCTACTCGTACAAGGAGATCGCCCGCCAGCTCGCCATCTCGGTGAAGACGGTGGAGACGCACGCCTCGGCCGTGCTCCGCAAGCTGCAGTTGACCAACCGGCACCAGCTCAGCCGGTGGGCCACCGATCGCCGCCTGGTCTGACGCGCCCCGCGGCGCTCAAGGCCCGGCTCGCGGGTGCCGATGATCTCTTCGATCCACGCGATGCACCTCCACACCCCCGTTCGGGCGATGCCCACCGCTCCCACGGGCGGTGTGGGGGCGGCCGTCGTCGATCTTGCCGCCGTGCAGTACCGATTCGGCACCGGCAAGGGCCTGGTCGACCTCGACCTGGTGGTGGCCGCCGGGTCGATCACCGTGCTCGTCGGCCCCAACGGCGCCGGGAAGACGACGGCGCTGCGCGTGGTCACCGGCGCGCTCAGCCCGAGCGCGGGGACGGTCCGGGTGTTCGGCCTGGAGCCGAGCGGCATCGACGGGGAGCGGGTGCGACGGCGATGCGGTGTGGTGGCGGCCAAGCCCGCCCTCTACGACCGCCTGACCGGGCGCGACAACCTCCGCTACGCGGCCGAGCTGTTCGGCCTCGGCGCTCACGCGCCCATCGAGGCGGCTGCGGCCCGGTTCGGGATCGACCGGTCGCTCGACCTGCGGGTCGGCGGCTACTCGACCGGCATGAAGACCCGGCTGGCCCTGGCCCGCGCCGTGCTCCACGGCCCCGACCTCCTCCTGCTCGACGAGCCGACGTCGGGCCTCGATCCCGAGTCCTCCCACGCCGTGCTCGAGCTGGTCCGCGAGCTGGCCACGGGCGGCACCACCGTCGTGATGTCGACCCACCTCCTCCTCGAAGCCGAGGGCCTGGCCGACCAGGTCGTGATGATGGAAGACGGCACCGCGGTGCTGGCCGGGACGACGGGCGCGCTGATGGGCCGGTACTGGCCCCACCCCATCGTGTGGTTCGCCGCCGAGGACGGCACCGGCCTGGACCTGCTGGCCCGGATGGACGGCGTGCTGGCCTTCGACCGTGACGGCGCCCGGGCCCACCTGGAGCTCGACGACCTGGCCCGGGTGCCCGGCCTGGTGGCGTCGCTCATCGCCGCCGGTGTCCGGCTGACCAGCGTCGTCCCCCACCAACCGTCGCTCGAGGAGCTGTATCTGCGGGTGCGGCACCGGTGAACCGTCGACGGATGTGGGCCGTCGCCCGCAACGAGCTGCGCCAGCTGGCTCACAGCCCCGACTTCTGGGCCCCGATGCTGGTCTTCGCCGCGCTGTTCTTCGTCGTCGTCCCGACGTTCCTGCTGCTGACGATCACCCACTTGGGCGACATCGGCACGGTCCACAACGTCTCCGCCGCGCTGAACGTCCTGCCGCAGTCGGCCCAGCACGCCATCCGCGGCGCCACGGCGACCGACCGGACCGGCTACGCGCTGGCCGTCTACCTGTTCGCGCCCATGGCGGTGATCGTGCCCATGACGATCTCGACCGCGATCGGGGCCAACACGGTCGTCGGCGAGAAGGAGAAGGGCACGGGGGAGTTCCTGGCCCACTCGCCGGCGTCGGAGCGGGAGATCTACCTCGGCAAGCTCATCGCCAGCCTCCTGCCCGGCTACCTCACCACGCTGGTCGGCTTCGGCCTCTACTCGCTGTCGGTCAACCTGATCGTCGGTCCCCACGTCGGCGGGTGGTTCTTCCCCACGCCGGCGTGGTGGGTGCTCATGCTCTGGGTCGTCCCGCCGTTCCTGGCCATGGCCCTGTCGCTGGTCCTGCGGCTGTCGGCCCGGGTGAAGAGCGCGGCCGCGGCCCAGCAGGCGTCCGGTCTGGTGACCCTCCCGCTGATCGTCGTCTCCTATGCCCAGTCGACCGGCGGGCTGCTGGGGGCCGGCCACGCCGGGCTGTGGATCGGCGCCCTGGCCTGGACGGCGGCGGCGTTCGGCCTCATGCGCGGCGCCCGGGCCGTCACCCGCCCCCGCCTGCTGGGCGTCGACGACTCCCGCTGAGCCCGCGGCCGGGCGAACTGGTGACGGGCCCAGGCGTCGGATTGGCACTGGGCGTCACCGGTTCGTCCGAAGAAGCCGACTACCCCCGGGCCGGCGGTCCGGGGAGGACCTGCTCCAGCTCGCACAGGGGGGCGAACAGGTCGCCGTCGGCGGCCACCCGGCCCAACACGTCGTCCGCCTCGAACACGAGGTCGTCCGGATCGCCGCTGGCCACGACGCCTTCGACCTCGGCCCACGTCACCGGCGTCGACACCGTCGGACTGGGACGGGCCCGCAACGAGTAGACGCACACGGTGGTCTTGGAGTCGTCGTTCTGGCTCCAGTCGATGAAGACCTTGCCCGTGCGCAGGTCATTGGTCATCACCGACAGGACGTCGGCCGGGTGCTGCTCCTCCAGGCGCTTGGCCATGGCGTGGGCGAAGGGCTTCGTGTCGGCGTAGGTCACCGGGGTGTTCAGCGGGACGTAGATCTGCAGGCCCTTCGAGCCCGACGTCTTCGGGAACGCCTGCAGGCCCATCCCGTCGAGCTCCTCCCGAAGCCACAACGCCACCCGGCCGCACTCCACGGCCGTCGCCGGCGGGCCGGGGTCGAGATCGAACACCAGCATGGTCGGCTGCTGCACGTCGGAGGCGACCGACAGCGACGTGTGCAGCTCGAGGGACGCCAGGTTCGCCACCCACACCAGGCCGGCGAGCTCGTCGATCAGGCAGTAGTTGACGTCGGCCTTGTTGCGGGCGCTCCACACGGCCAGCGTCTCGACCCAGGGCGGGCGGTGCTTCGGGCAGTTCTTCTCGTAGAAGAACTGGCCGTCGACGCCGCTCGGGTAGCGCTTCAGGGTGAGCGCCCGCTGCTTCAGATGGGGCAGCAGGGCGGGGGCGATGCGGGTGTAGTAGTCGATCACCTGGCCCTTGGTGAAGCCCGCCTCCGGGTACAGCACCTTGTCGAAGTTCGACAGCTTGAGCTGCCGGCCCTCCACCTCCACGTCGACCGATGCCGATGCCGACGAGGGGCTCACTTCTTGTCTCCCTTGCCCTCCTTGACCGCGGCCAGGCTGGCCTCCAGGGCGGCCATGAGGTCGACGACGCGGGGCGCTTCCTCGGCCGACTCCTCGACGACGATCTCCTGGCCGGACGCCTTCTGCTCGATGAGCTCGAGCACCCGGGCGCGGTACTCGTCCTTGTACTTGTCGGGCTCGAAGTCGGTGGTGAGCGAGTCGATGAGGGAGCGGGCCATCTTCTCCTCCCGGTCGGTGACGTCGACGTCCGGCCCGGGAAGGTCGAGATCCTCCAGCGGGTTCACCTCGTCGGAGAAGAGCATGGTCTCCATGACCAGGGCGTCGTCCTTGGGCCGGATGGCGGCCAGGTACTGCTTGGTCCGCAGCACGACCCGGGCGATGCCGACCTTGTTCGTCTCCCGCATGGCGTTGCGCAGCAGGGCGTACGCCTTCTGGCCGCCCTTGTCGGGCACCAGGTAGTACGGCCGCTCGTAGTACACGGTGTCGATCTGGTCCAGGTCGACGAAGTCCTCGATGTCGATCGTCTTGGTGGCCTTGGCGTCGAGGGCGTCGAGCTCCTCCGGGGTGATGGTCACGTAGTTGTCCGGGGCGATCTCGTAGGCCTTGATGAGGTCCTCGTACGGGACCTCCTCGCCGGTGGCGACCGAGACCCGCTTCTGCTTGATCCGCGACTTGGACTTGCCGTCGAGCTGGTGGAAGCGGACGTCCTTGGACGAGGTTGCGCTGTAGAGCTTCACCGGCACGTTCACC
>DATASA010000058.1:0-13242 GCA_036269435.1 Acidimicrobiales bacterium
CGCCTGGGTCACCGTCGCGCTGTCGATCGCCGCACTGGTGTTGACACTGCGGCGCACGTCCACGACATCGCTCGCGCTCTCGGGGTCGGCCTCGCCTGTCGGCGAGAGCTCCGCAGGCGGCACTCGGTGACGACATTCGACGGCGCGAAAGCGAGATCGCCTTCCTGTTTGAGAACAACCGGAGTTTGTACGGGTCGGCAAAGAGCGACCTCGTCCAAGAGTTCTTGAGGAAAGCGAGGACCGTTCGTGAATCGCAAGCCGCTAGTCCGCTGTCCCTGCGAGCCGACCCGACGCCTGGCCCCGCAGGAGGGTCGCCGTAATGACCGCGCTGACCGGGTCCCGCAGGAGCAACGACGACCGGCTCCGCGACCGGACCGCGAGCGAAGGGAGGCGGCTCGAGCGGATGCGCCTGCCACGGTGACGTCCTGCACCGGCGTCACGCGGAGACGGGCGTGGGCAGGGCGCCGGGGAAGGCGAGCAGGCTCAAGCCCGTGGCCGATATCGTCGCCATGGCCAACGCGCCGCCCCAGAGCTCGGGGGTCCATCCGACGCCGTAGGCGAGCTGGTAGGCCCCGAAGAAGCCCAGCCACAGGGTCGACGAGGTGCACGCCGCGACTGCGTAGACGGCGGCAGGGCGACGGGGCGACGGAACGAGCCGTCGGATGAGCAGGTCGGCAACCAGGCCCGCCGGCACGGCGGCCAGGAGTGGCAGCATGCGGTGGAAGCCGTCGATGCCGCCGACGAGCGCCGTCACCGAGCCGAAGAGCAGCGTGGCCGTGCCGAACGGAGGCTGCCAGCGACGGAGCACGAACAGCAGGGCCCCGATGTAAATGACGTTGGTCACGAGCAGCGAGAGCAGCCCGACGATCTGGATGGCCTCCCGGTAGCTTGCCCCTGCGCCGGCGAAGCGGGTAACGAGACCCGTGTAGGCGGAGATCCACGTGCCGTAGTTGTCCCGCCGGAACGGGGTCGCATACTGGAAGAAGAAGGCCATGAGAGCGGTGGTCAGGATCAGCGACAGGAGGGTCGGCAGGAACTCCCGAAATGACGGCGTCTGCAGACGACCGTCGGCCCAGCCGGCACGGAACGGGCCGGTCATCACCAACAGTTCCCCGGCCAACATGAGCAGGTGGGTCGGGCTCATGAGGGCGGCAAGGCTCACCTCCACGCCGAACACCGTGTGCCAGATGAGGTCGCTCGTGCCGCCCATAGCGAACACGATGACTCCGAGGAGCACCAGCGAGTGCCCGACGGGTGCGGAGCGCCACATGCTCTCCCCCGGACGCCGGTCGCGGCGGGCCATTCTGAGCGCCCACCACGCCGACACGAGGAAGCCCGAGTAGAGGATTCCGTGCCACGGGGTGAAGATCGTCTCCGGCTTCTGGTGGTTGTGTGCCCACCCGTCGATGAACAGGCCGAAGATGACCCATGCACCGAACAGGTCGCTCACCATGCATTCGCTCCACGTCAAGCTGCGACGGGTCCGCCTGACGGGCGACACCGGCTCTTCGGTGGCCACCGGCTGATCTAGAATCTGGGACACGGCGTCATCCTCCCCGGTCGGAAATGCTCTAGGAGCCCAGCCCGGCGGAGTAGCCAGGGCAGAACAGGTTCACTGCGGTCTCGACCGCGAAGGCGGCATTGGCCTGCGAAACGGTGATCGCCGGGAGCTGGGAGGCGGCCTGGAGGACGAGGGCCTTGACCTGTCCCGCACTCTTTCCCTGGTCGAACGCCGTGCACACCGCGTCGCCGAAAGCGAGGACGTGGCTTTCGTTCGGCTGGAACGACATCGGGATCCGGTCTTTCACCTGTGCGATCACGTCGGCTATTTGCGCGGACGTCGGCCCCGTCCTCGGCGCCGGGCCGTGGACTCCCACGGACTTCGCCGATGCCGCCACGCCTGCGCTGCTCGACGACGGCGATTTCGTCCCGCACGCTGCTCCAGCGAAAAGGAGCAGCGTCACCCCCACCGCGGGGCTCAGCCACCGTCGTGGACGCCGACTGATCTGCGCGGCAGTGTCCTGAATCATCTCGCGACTCCTCGCCTCGAACGGCGCCGCCCGGCACCGTCATGTTCTAGGGAAGTAATCGTCCCAGGAGCGAATGAGGTGAAGTTAAATGGCGACTAAGGGTGGGGCCCCGCCGGTCGCCGCCGTGTGGCCAAGCCCTCTCACAGCCGCACGGACGAGGCCACCTCGTGCTGGAACACCTGGGCGTCGTTGATCGCAGCGGCCTGGTCCCCGGACGGACCGCCGCCCCGGAACGCCTCCACGTCGGCCACTGACTCCCACTGCTCGTAGACGTTGATCCGCCCGGGCACGAGCGGGTCTGGGCTGAGGTGGAAGTCGATACAGCCCTTGCTCGCCCGCGCCGCTGTCGTCGCCATCAGGCACTCGTCGAGGTAAGCGTCTCGTTCGGCCGGGTCGACGTACAGGGCACCAGACACGATGATCATGACGTCGATGCTGTCACGTCCTCTTGGCCCGGTTCGCCGTCGCCGCCGAAGCGGCAAAGCATCGCGGCGACGGCAATTGGACCGTCGTCGGTTGCTCGCCGCTTGCACCGCAGGGCACGACGACTGGTTCCCCAGGAGGATCCGCCTCCGGGACTGCTCCCCGCGTACCAGCCGCATCGTCGCCACGGCGACTGTGACCGCGCTTGGGACGTTGCTCCCGAGGCACACGGTCGTCGTTCTTGTTACGAGACCATGTCTGCGCTCCATCATGGCCTCGCTGGCTCTGCGCATGCCGGTCAGCAGGCTCGTCGGCTGCGGACGACTCTCTGCCCGGTGACCAACCACGCAATGGCGAAGCCGCCAAGGGCTGCGCCGTTGAGGGCAGCCGGGAGGTGCCGCCCATGCAGCAACCAGCCGGCCGTGATGCTCGCCGTGGCTGCTTCGAGGGCCACGAACCACCAGACGCGCCTCTCGGCGAGCACGGGGCGCAGCCGGGTGAGCACGCCCAGCGCCACGGGGTAGCCGATGATCAGCAGCACGGAGGCCGTCACGTTGCCAACACAGGGACCATGGCTCCATCGTCTCGCGCCGGCGGTAGGAGCGGTATGCGCCCCGTCGGATCGCTCATGCTCGAGGTCGCCCACTTGGCGTCCCCGGGCGCGGCGTCATGGCGGGGCCGTCGACGAGCTGCTGCCCCCTCCGGCACAACCGATGAGCCCTCGCCGGCGCGCAGCGAACGACGGCGATGGGTCCAGTTCTCGGACCGTTCTGGCGCTCTAGATCGCTCGCCTTCCAGTGACCCGGACCACCGCCTCCGTCGCGGCGGACAGGGTGCGGGACCCTCAGCGAAGGGGCCTGCCACAACACCGATGGCGACTCAGGACCGCTCGAGTCGAGCTGCGATCTCCCGGTACCGGGCAACCGGGATGAGGTGGACGCCGTCGAACGCGCCCGACTCCCGGATGTCGCTCACGATCTGACAGGCGAAGTCGACGCCCGCGCTGCTGTCGTTGTCGAGGGCGCGTACAAGTGGCTCGGGGACAGCGAGCTCGGGGATCTCCGACGAGAGCTTGCGAGCCATCTCTGCGGAGGGAGGCGCCATGACGCCGGCGAAGACGGGACCGTCGAAATCGACGGTCCCGCGCCACCTCAGCAGGGCGTCGAGCGAGAAGCTCACCTGTGCGAAGAGGAAGTCCGCCTCCCGCTTCCAGGGCAGTAAGGGAGCCAGCTTCGACGTGACCCCGATGCGGAGGGGGTTCGGGGTCCGTGCCGATTCGGACGAGAACCGCCGGGCCTCCTCGATCATGGAACGAACTGTCAGATCGTCCGATCGGCGCCCAGTCTCGGGACGATCGCCATACACGAACAGAAACTCGTCCACGCCGTAGGCGGCGGCAGTGAGCAGGTCGCGCCGAAAGCCGAGCGTGTTCTGGTCCCTCGCGTTGAGGCACGCGATCGAGCGACCGCCCATCATCGCCACCTCGTGAGCGACGGCGATGCTTGACACCGTCGCTCGGCCGATGTGGTTGTCGGGGATGAGGAACGACGACGCGATCCGGCTCATCACGCCGATCTGGTGGCGTACGTGCATGAGGTCGGCGCGGGTCGCAGGCTCCACCTCGCAGACGATGCTGAACGCGCCGGTCGTCACGGGTTCCAGACTACGTGGACCTCCGTGCGTGCTCTTCGACCGACAGCTCCGGGATCGGCTGGCGGACGAGCCGCTGCCGCAGCACGCGCGTCGGTCGCACCGTCCGGAGCGCAGCCCCAGCGGAGGAACGACGACCCGGTCCGGCAGGAGAACGACGCCCGGGACTTCCCGCCTCGCCCGAATGGGCCGCTATTGGACGACCATCAGCGTGTTGCCTTCCGGGTCGCGCAGCCAGAACATCGGCGGCACCGGATCGCCCATGCGGCTGACCTCTGCGTCGACGTCGACGCCCTCCTGTCGGAGTTGTGCGTGGTATGCGTCGATGTCGTCGGTCTGCAGACTGATGCCAGTCTCGCGGTTCCCAACTGCACCGTCCTGCGGCGGCGGGGCCAGAGCGATCGTGGTCGCCTCGCCTCCGAGGCCGACCTCGATCCAGCGGTAGACGGTGCCGAAGGGCACGTCCATCCGCTTTTCGAAGCCGAGCTTGTTGACGTAGAAGTCGACTGCGGCGTCCTGGTCGGTCACCGGGACGATCACTGTGGCGATCTTGCTTGCTCGTGTCTTGGTCGTTGCCATCAGATCCTCCTGTCGTCGAGTTCCGTCGTCTGCTCAGACCGTGCTCCCAGACGAAAATCATCGCGGTGGCGACGACCGGCGTGAGCGGGCCGACATCGACACGGCGATGACTTCGACGTCCCGGCGCCGTCTGTCTGGGCAATGGGCGTGTGGTGCAGGGTGACCGTGACCTCCGCAGTCGGTGAACACCAGCTGCGTTGGGTCCTCGCCGGGCGGGACGACCCGGACCTCTCGGTCGTCGAGGGGCTCGCGTGCCAGCAAGTCGCTGCGCGTCGGCGTGGCGAGCATGTCCTGGTCGACCGGATCTGTCCGGCCCTCGACGCGCTGCTTGAACTGTCTGGCTTACGCAGCGAGGTGGTCGGGCAGCCCGAAAAAGGCGAACAGCTCGGGGCCGAGGAAGCAGTGGAACCCGGCGATCCGACCGTCTGAGACCTCCAGTACCTGGATTCCCCACGGGCTGCGACCGCCCGCCGGGTCCGGCTTGAACTGGGCGAACGCTGGGCACCCGTTGGCGGTGAGCGGCAGCAGACGCGAGTCACGGCACAGGCTCGGGGTCGGCTCCAGCATGAACCGGCCGACGTTCTCTGCGCCCCGCAGCCACATGGCGAACGGCGGCATCGACATCACCACGTCCTCGCGGAGCAGCGTGACCAGCTGTGGGATGTCGTAGCGCTCGAACGCGTCGACGAATCTGGCCAGCAGGTCGCTGGCGTCGTCATCGAGTGTCACGTGCGCCGTGGGATCCGGCGGCAGGGTTGCGAGCGTGGCCCGTGACCGCTGCAGGGCGCTGTTCACCGCGGCGACCGAGACGTCGAGCAGCTCGGCGACTTCCGACGCCCGCCACCGCAGGACTTCGCAGAGGATGAGGGCGGCACGTTGGCGGGGCGGCAGGTGCTGGAGCGCGGCAACGAATGCGAGACGGATCGATTCGCGACGCTCCGCCACCTGGGCCGGGTCTGAGCCGACCGGGTCGAGCCGGTCGTCAGGGATCGGAGTGACCCAGGTCGACTCGGACAGCGGTGCGCCCAGCAGCGACTCGTCGGGCCGGGACGCCGGACCCATCTCCATCGGTCGGGCCCGGCGCTGCACGCTGCGGCTCATGTCGATGCACACGTTGGTGGCGATTCGATACAGCCACGACCGCACGCTGGCGCGACCCTCGAAACCGTCCGCCGCCCGCCAGGCGCGCAGCATTGTCTCCTGAACCGCGTCCTCGGCCTCCGAACCGGAGCCGAGCATCCGGTAACAAAAGCCGGTCAGCTGGCGTCGGAAGGGCTCCAGCTCAGCCATCGGGTCCATTGGAACGGTCATCCGCGCCGATGCTACGGGAGCCCTTTCGAGCAGATCTTCACCCACGCTGACTGGACGAGACCCGAGCCGCGAACTCATCGCTCCGGCCGCCGTTGTCAACGGGCAGCAGAACCTCCGGTCTGTCGGCTTGCTCTCTACGCGTCCCCCGCCAACGCTCCTGCGGATCCCCGACACGCATCCCGTTGCGGGATCGAGGACGGGGTCACGCAGGAGGATCGACGACGGCAGCGTCTTGCGCGAAGGTCCCGACGGCCGCGTGACACTCAGCGTTCGTCCCGAAGCCGATGACCGTCTTGTGGCACTGGCAGGGCTACGGCGCCTCCAGCACCTCCTTGAGCTTGGTCAGCGCGGCGACCTCGGCAGCCATGCTCTTCGCCACCATCCCGGACATGAGCCGCTTCGCGCCGCGCAGCTCGGCGTTGAGAGTGAGCGTGACGTTCGAGCCGGCGCCCGCTGGGGTGATGTCGTAGCGGCCCGAGGGACGGACGGGCCCGGTCGTCGTCTTGAACCCGATCCGAGTATCGGGCTCGAAGTCATCGACCACGATGTCTGCGTCGATGGGACGGCGTCCCGGCCCCTTCAGGACCTGGTGGTAACGCGCACCCAGGCCCCGGCCGTCGACCCGACGGATCTCCAGCACCGACGGACGCCAGCGGGCGTCGTTCTCGGCATCAGCGAGGAAGGCGAACACCTCCGACGGCCGACGGGTGACGGTGACGGACATGGACTTGCTGGGCACAAAGGCCTCCTTGCACGTGGGGCGGTATCGGGATCAGGCGACGGAGCCGGGCCGGAGCTCAGCCAGCCGGCGTCGCAGGTAACGGCGCTCGGCGTCGTTGTCGACGAGCTGCAGGGCCCGGTCATAGTCGGCGGCCGCCAACTCGCCGTAGCCCGCCCGCCGCCGGAGGTCGGCCCGGGTGGCCCACAGCAGGTGGTGACCCTCGAGCTGGCCGCCCGAGACCACGGGCTCGAGCGTCTGCAGTCCCGCCTCGGGGCCGTCGCGCATGGCGACCGCCACAGCCCGGTTGAGGGCCACGACGGGCGTCGGGCTCAACGTGTACAGGCGGTCGTACAGGCCGGCGATCGCGGCCCAGTCCGTGGCCGACCACGACGAGGCCTGGGCGTGGGCGGCGGCGATCGCCGCCTGTAGGCCGAGCGGCCCGGGTGGCGCAAGCTCCTGACTGCGGGCCAGCGCGGCCAGCCCGGCGACGATGGCCGACCGGTCCCAGCGGGTGCGGTCCTGGTCCTCGAGGATCACCAGGTCGCCGGTCCCGTCGACCCGGGCGGCGAGGCGGGACGACTGGAGCTCGAGCAGTGCGAGCAGGGCCATGGCGTCACCGTCGTCGGGAAGGAGTCGGGTGAGTAGGCGGGCCAGGCGCAGCGCCTCGGCGCAAAGCTCGGGCCTGATGAGTGCTGGGCCTGCCGTGGCCGCGTACCCCTCGTTGAACACCAGGTAGATCACCGCGAAGGCGCTGGGCCGCCTCGCGCGGGCGGCGTCGAGGTCCTCGATCTCCAACTCGTCGGCAAGCGAGGCGATCGTCCGCTTGGCCCGGACGATGCGCTGCTGGATGGTCGCCACGGGGACGAGGAATGCCCGGGCGATCTCGCGGGCCGACAGCCCAGCGACGAGTCGCAGGGTGAGGGCGACTGCGGCCTCCGGCGACAACGCCGGGTGGCAGCAGGTGAGGAGTAGCGCGAGCTCGTCGTCGCGTTCGGCGCCCGGCTCGTCGTGCGTGGCGGTCGAGGCCGCGGCCAGCTGCTCGCGAACGTTGGCCCGGGCCCGGTCCCGCAGGTGGTTCCGGGCCCGGTTGCGGGTGGCGGTGAGCAGCCACGCGCCAGGCCGGTCGGGCACGCCGGTGAACGGCCACCGGTGGAGGGCCGCGACCAGCACATCGCTCACGATCTCCTCGGCCGCGCCCAGATCGCGCACCATGCGGTTGGCCGCTCCGACAAGACGCGGCCACTCGTCCCGGAAACACTCCTCCAGCGCCGCGGCGCCACCGGAGGTCGCCGTCACCGGTCACCGACCGCAAGGACGGGAACCTCGGCGTGGGCGGCCTCCGGGCAGTCCCGGGCGATGGCGAGTGCGGCCTCGGCGTCGTCCGCATCGACGAGCAGCCACGAACGGACCCGGGCGATGGCCTCGGCCGGCACGTCGACCACCGTGAGGCCGCCCGCCGACGACCGCACCGCCACTGCTCCAGCCTCCACCGCCCCGCCGTCGACCAGGACGCCGCGGCGGCGGAGATCGGCGACCCATCGCACGAGGAGGGCGGCCCGACGCCCGACGCCCGACGCCGACACGTCCTCGTCGGCCGGCGCGGAAAGAAGCAGCACGAAGCGCACAGCGTCAGCCCATCGGGATGATGGGGTGGACCTCGACCGCCCCGTATGAGGCGGCCGGGCAGTGGGCGGCGATCTCCAACGCCTCGTCCCGCGAGTCGGCCTTGACCACGAAGTAGCCGCCGATCACCTCCCGCGACTCCGTGAACGGCCCGTCGACCACTGACGTGCGATCGTCCCGCTGCCGGACCTGGACCCCGCCGGCCCCCAGCGGGCCCCCGCCGGTGACTTTGCCCCTGCCGGCCAGGTCCATGGCGAAGGCGCCCATCTGCTGCATTGCCGCCCCCCGGCGGGCTTCGTCGGTCGCCACCTCGGGCGACTCCCAGATCACGAACAGGTATTCCATTCCAGCCAACCTCCTCGACAGCGTGGGACATCTGTACGACACCACACGAGAGCGCTGATCGACATCCCATCGGCCAGAATTCGAGCGACTCCCGGCTTGTCGAGGAAGAACGTCGCCAGCGTCACGTCCCCCGGTCGTCGTTCGCTCTCCGTCACACCGGTCGGGTTCGCCTTGTCGACGCGAGCGACCGCAGGCGTAGACGCGTGCGGGGATGGGCAGGGACGCACTACGTCGACCGACATGGCTGCCCGCCCGCACCGCCGATTGACGCTTGTCGCCGACCCGGGGTTTCCCGCCGAACTGGCCCAGCGTGTCGCCCCCGAGCTGCCCGAGGCACTCGCCCGAGGCCTGCCCGCCGCCGGGCGTTGGGACGTGGACGTTGTAAGCGAGCGCCTCGTCGTCGTCGAACAGGCGGTGACACGCCTGAGTCCTGACCTCGTTGGCAACGGGCGTCAACCGGGCCGCGCCGTGTCCGTCGCGTTGACCGACCAGCCGCAGCGGGTCCACACGCGGGTGGTGATCGCAACCGCCAACCCGGAAGGTGGCATCGCCCTCGTCTCCCTGCCCGGATTGGGTGCGCACAGTCTGGGAAAACGCCTGGCCGAGATGGTCGTCATGCTCACCGGGGAGCTCGTCGGCAACGACGCACCGGAGGTCGTGAAACGCGGCCCTCGTTCTCTCCGGCGAGTTGCTGAGCCGTCGGAGCGCGATATCCGCTTCGAGGGCTCGGGCCTGGCCGCTCGGGTACGGCTACTGGCGGGAATGGTACGGGCCAACCGGCCCTGGCGGCTGGTTCCACAGCTCTCGGGTGCGTTCGCCGGTGCTCTGGCGACCGCGGCCTATGTGGTCGTGAGCGCCTTTCTGTGGCGGATCGCCGACCGGGCGGGACCGCTCAGGCTGGCGCTGACCAACCTCTTCGCGGTCGTGGCCATGGTCGCCTGGCTGATCGCCAAGCACCGCCTCTGGGAACGGCCATCGGACAGGGGGGCTCGCCGGCTTGCCGCGCTCTACAACGTGGTGACGGCCGTCAGCCTGGCCGCTGGCGTCCTATGCCTGTACGCGGGCGTGCTCGTCCTGAGCTTTCTCGGTGAGGTTCTCCTCGTCCGCTCGTCGATCTTCCAAGAGAGCCTTGGTCACGCCGTCGGGTGGAAGGACTATGCGGCCATCGCCTGGCTGGCGGCCTCCATGGCCACCGTGGGCGGCGCGATCGGTTCCGGGTTGGATAGCGACGAGATCGCCCGCGAGGCGGCCTACGGCTACCGCCAGCGGCAGCGCAGCCGGGACCTGAGGGAAGAGAGCCGATGCACCGGCGACGACGAGGAAGTGGGCGCCCGTGGAGAGCAACACTGACGGGCGAGCATCCCGACGACGGAGTCCGAGGACGACCACCGTGGGGGGCGGACGTGTGGTTGTGGGCGCTGAGGGACTCGAACCCCCGACCCCATCCTTGTAAGGGATGTGCTCTAACCAGCTGAGCTAAGCGCCCGAAAAGTCGACGTCACAGGGGGTACAGGCGGATTGTCCTCCTTGCGCACCGCTTCCAGAGTGCATAACTCGGCGATCGCCAAAGTGTCGAGAACCGCAGCACGACCGCTTCGTCTTTTGGACCTGCGAGCCTTTCCGGGCGAGCTCGAGTCCTGATCTCGTCATGGCACATCAGTCTACGGGCCGCCGTCGGGGGGGCCGAGCCCATCCGGGAGAGCTCGGGACGGTGACGGTGGTGCCGGTACAGCGAGGGGCTGATCTTCGGCGGGGGCCGGGCCGGCGGGTGCCCTTCGCCGGACAGCGCGACGGCTCGACCGGCGGCGACGACGTCCTGATGGGCTGATCCGCCTCAGGTCGGCGGGTAGGTCCGGCCGAGCTGGACCAGGGCCGCCGTCGCCTCGGGCAGCAGGCTCGGGAGGGCGTCGGGTGCGAACCAGCGGGCGTCGGTGATCTCGGGCGAGTGGGTGGTCGCCTCCGGCCGGGGCGAGCCGGCGGCGAGATGGGCCTGGAAGATCACGTCGACCCGGCGCATGGCCGCGTCGATGACGACGACGGGGAGGCCGTCGAGCTCGACGTCGATGCCGAGTTCCTCGCGGAGCTCCCGGCGGGCGCCGTCGGCCGGCTCCTCACGGCGCCGGAGGAGGCCGCCGGGGAATCCCCATCCGCCGCGCCGGTAGGACTGGCGAACGAGCAGGATCTGGCCGTCCGGCTGCTCGACGACACAGATCGCCCCGACGTGGAACGACGGGGTCGCCCGGCGGATCAGGAACGTGCGCAGCCCTTCCGGCAGCCGCTTGTACCCGGCGAAGAACAGGCTCTGCGTCCGGCGGGCGCGGGCCAACAGGCCGGGCCTACGCCGCGGTGGCCGGGACGGGGAAGCTGCTGCGCGCAGCCATGGCCTGGGCCAGCAGCTCGGGCGTGGCCGCGGCGACGGGCACCCGCCGGTCCCGCCAGCCCAGCGTGATGAGGTCGCGACCCGCGGCCTCGGCGATCGACGCCCCCGCCTCCACGCACACGAGCATTCCCCCCAGGTAGTCCCACGGGCTGTGGGCGTGGCCGCTGCAGTCGATGTACGCGTCCAGGTGGCCGCAGGCCACCGCGCAGAGGTCCAGGGCCGCGGCACCGAGCGAGCGCATCTGGCGCCAGCCCAGGTCCGCCGGCGGGTAGCCGGTCATGCCCAGGACGGCGTCGTCGAGGCGGGTGCAGGCGGTGGGGCCGGTCGGTTCGCCGTTGCGGCGCGCTCCCCCACCGCGGACGGCGTCGAAGCGCTCCCCGGTCGCCTGGTTGACGACCAGGGCCATCCTGGCGCCCTCGGCGTCGACCACGCACAGGCTGGTGGCAAACCAGGGCAGGCCCCGCGCCGCGTTGGTCGACCCGTCCACAGGGTCGAGGGCGACGACGAGTTCCCGGTCGAGGTCGTGGGGGCCGGTTTCCTCGCTGAGCACGCCGAGGCCCGCGGCCTGCAGGACGGTCAGGGCGGCCTTGTCGGCAGCGATGTCGGAGCGGTACTGGCCGGGGCGGGTGCCGGCCGGTCCCCAGTCGTCCAGACCGTCGAGTGCGGCGCGCACGGCGGCGACCGTCTCGGTGAGAATCGCCAGGAGCGCGTCGTCCGTCACCCTGCTGGACGCTACAACGCGATAGCGACACGACAGTGCGACACTGAGAGCGCACGCACGGTGCACGGGAGGGACCGTTGCCGGACCACCAAATGGTCGGAAAGATCGGCCGGGTGACCGGGACGATCGGTCCGGGGCAAATCGGCGAGGTCATGATCCCCGTCCGCGGCGGCAGCGAGGCGTTCCACGCCTACGCCTCCGACGCGGGCGAGACCATGGCTACCGGGAGTCGGATCGTGGTGGTCGAGTACTACCCCCCTCGCACGGTGGTCGTCGCCCGCATGTAGCACTTCACCCTTCGGAGGTTTCCATGACCATCCTCATCGCAGTGGCTGTCGTCCTCGTCCTTCTGGTCGTCCTGTTCAAGTCGTGCTGGAGGGTGGCCGAGCCGAACGAGGCGCTGATCATCTCCGGCCTGCGCGAGCACGTCGCCAGCGACTCCGTGCAGGAGAGCCTGGGATTCAAGATCGTCACCGGCAAGGGCACGCTCGTCGTCCCCGGCGTGCAGACGGTCCGCCGGCTCACCCTCGACCTGCGTGAGGCCGAGCTCGCCATCGACTGCGTGACCCACCAGGGCATCCCCCTCGGGATCAAGGGCGTCGTGATCTTCAAGGTGGGCGACGACTTCACGTCCATCGCCAACGCCGCCCGCCGCTTCCTCGACCAGCAGGGGCAGATGGACGCCCGGGTCCACAACGTCTTCGCCGGGCACCTGCGGGCCATCGTCGGCAACATGACCGTCGAGGAGATGATCCGTGACCGGGAGAAGCTGACGTCGCTGACCCGCCAGTCCTCGGGCACCGAGATGGAGAAGCTGGGCCTGATCGTCGACTCGCTGCAGATCCAGGAGATCGACGACCCGACGGGCTACATCGAGAACATGGGCAAGCCCCACGCCGCCGCAGTCGCCAGCCAGGCCCGGATCGCCCAGGCCCACGCCGACCGCGAAGCCACCGAGCAGGAGCAGCAGGCCGACGCCCTCAAGGCCGAGGCCCGGCGGGAGAGCCAGATCAAGCAGACCGGCTACCAGGCCGAGATCGACCGGGCCTCGGCCCTCACCCGCCAGGCCGGCCCGCTGTCGGAGGCATCGGCCCGCCAGGAGGTCGTCGTACAGGAGACCAAGGTCGCCGAGCTCCAGGCCCAACTCGAGGAGCAGCGTCTTCAGGCCCAGGTCCGCAAGCCCGCCGACGCCGAGGCGTACCAGAAGGTCACGCTGGCCAGGGCCGAGCGCGACTCGCGCATCTCGGCCGCGGAGGCCAAGGCCCAGGAGGTCGAGCTGGCCGCCACCGCCAACGGGAACCGGGTCAAGGTCGAGGCCGGGGCCGAGGCCGAGCACGTCCGCCTCGAGGCGGCGGCGTCGGCCGAGGCCGTCCGGCTACGGGGCGACGCCGAGGCGGGCGCGACCCGGGCCAAGGGCCTGGCCGAGGGCGACTCGGTCCGAGCCAAGGGCATGGCCGAG
>DATASA010000059.1:0-2198 GCA_036269435.1 Acidimicrobiales bacterium
CTTCAACCGGCTGCAGTTCACGCCCGACCTCGTACCGGCGGACATCGTCGGGACCCGCATCTGGCGGCCGTCCCGTGAGGAGTTCGACATCGAGTGGGGGCCGGTGTTCGCCAATGTCGTCCTGGTGGACGAGATCAACCGGGCCCCCGCGAAGGTGCAGTCGGCACTGCTCGAAGTGATGGCCGAGCGGCAGGTCTCGATCGGCGGCCACACCCGTCAGGTGCCCAGCCCGTTCCTCGTGCTGGCCACCCAGAACCCCATCGAATCGGAGGGCGTCTACGCCCTGCCCGAGGCGCAGCGAGACAGGTTCTTGATGCAGCTCACGATCGAGCACCCCTCCTACGAGGAGGAGACCGAGATCGCACGGCGCATGAGCGTGCACGCCCCGGAAGCGGAGCAGGTGCTGTCCACCGAGACGCTGACCTCGCTGCAGGCGGCCAGCGACGCCGTCTTCGTCCACCACGCCGTCGCCGACTACTGCGTGCGCCTGGTGATGGCGACGCGCGACCCGGCGCGCTGGGGCGTTCCCGAGCTGGCGTCGAACATCGCCCTCGGCGCGAGCCCCCGGGCGACCCTCGGTCTGCTTGCGGCCGGGCGGGCGCTGGCTCTCCTGCGGGGCCGGCGGTTCCTCGTCCCCCAGGACGTCTACGACGTCGCCCCGGAGGTGTTCCGCCACCGGGTGCTGCTGAGCTACGACGCCATGGCCCAGGCCGTGAAGGTGGACGACCTGATCACCCGGATCCTCCAGGTCACGCCCGCTCCCCGCGTGGCTCCCCACCAGCACGGTGGCACCGACGCAACGCCGGTCTTTGTGGCATCGGGGCATGCCACCCCCACGTGGGCGCCTCCGGCCGAGCGGGGCGCAACCGCATGAAGATCGCCGAGCTTCCCGCTCGCCTGCGGCGGGCGCGAACGGCCGCACCGGCGACGGAGGGACCTCCCTCGGCCGGCCCGGCCACGCTCTCCGTCAAGGCGACGGTCCTCCGCCGGTTGGAGCTGGACGTCACCCGCCGGCTCGAGGGGCTGGTGAGCGGCGACTACCTTGCGCTCGCCACCGGTCCCGGGAGCGACCCGGCCGGGGCGCGCCCGTACGGGCCCGGCGACGACGCCCGCCACATCGACTGGAACCTCAGCGCCAGGACGCTGGCCCCCCACGTCCGTACGACCGACGCCGACCGGGAGCTCGAGACCTGCGTGGTCGTCGACCGCTCCGCCAGCCTGGATTTCGGTACCGCCGAGCGGGAGAAGCGTGAGGCGGCGCTCGCGGCCGTCGCCGCCTTCGGGTTCCTCAGCGTCCGGTCGGGCAACCGCCTGGCGTGCCTGATCACCGGTGGCGACGAGCTGGTCTGGCTGCCGCCCCGGTCGGGGCGGGCCGGGCTGATGGCCGGCCTGACCGCCATCTATGACACGCCCCGCCATCCCGTGGGCCCCTCGCCGGCGGCCGGCCTGGGCGCGGGCCTGGAACGGGTCGCCAGGATGCAACGCCGCAGAGGCCAGATCGTCGTCGTCTCCGACTTCCTCGACGCCTCCGACTGGGCGACCCCCCTGCGCCGTCTCTGCCTGCGGCACCAGGTGATCGCCGTGCACGTGACCGACCCGCGGGAGTTCCTGCTGCCCGACGTCGGCATGCTGGGCGTCGTCGACCCGGAGACCGGTCAGCGTCTCCACGTCCAGACCGGCTCCGCCGCCCTGCGGGAACGCTACCGGGCCGCTGCGGAGCAACGTCAGGCCCGGATCCGGCGCAGCGTGGCCGAAGCCGGAGCCGAACACCTGCCGCTCTCGACCGACCGCGACTGGCTCATCGACGTGGTCCGCTTCGTGCACCGCCGCCGCCCGGTGCGGCCCTCCCTGCGGGTCCCTGTCCGGACCGCTCCAGGGGACGCGGCCGGCGGCGGCCACACCGCTCCGGGCGGCCGGCCGTGACCTTCCTCTCGGCGTGGCGGCTCGCCTTCCTCGTGGCCCCCCTCGGGCTGCTCCTCGCCTACCTTGCCGCGCAGCGCGCCCGGCAGAAGACCGCCGTTCGCTTCACCAGCGTCGACATGCTCGCATCGGTCGCTCCACGGCGGCCGGGCTGGCAACGCCACCTCCCGACCGCAGCCCTGATCGCGGCCATCGTGGCCCTGATCGTCGGCTTCGCCCAGCCGGCGCGCGCCATCCGCACCCCGCGCCAGCGGGCCTCGGTCATCCTCGTGCTCGAT
>DATASA010000060.1:0-19334 GCA_036269435.1 Acidimicrobiales bacterium
GGGCCGCGTATCGCCGCGTCGTCTCGAGCAGCCGGTAGCGCATCGTGCCGGCCCGGCCCTCCAGCAGGACGAGCGACTTGTCGACCAGGGCGCTCAGGAGCCCGACGACGCTCTCGCCGGTGCCGTCGTCCTGCGACGGGAACATCTCCTCCACGGCGGCGAGGGTGAAGCCGCCGTTGAACACCGACAGGCTGGCGAAGAGGCCCCGTTCGGGCGGCGAGAGCCGGTCGCAGCTCCAGTCGAGGGCCCGCTCCAGCGTCTTGTGGCGCTCAGGGCTGCTGCGCAGCGACTGGGTCAGGACGGGCACCTGCTCCTCCAGGTATCGGGCGATGTCGTCAAGCGGGACGAGCCGGGCGTGGGCGGCAGCCAACTCCAGCGCCAGGGGTAGGCCGTCGAGGCGGCGGCAGATGCGCACGAGGGCGGACGGCGGCTGGAGGGGGTGCTGCGGCGAGACGGCCAGCACCCGGTCGGCCAGGAGCCGGACGCTGTCGTGGGCCATCGCCGACTCGAAGTCGCCTGCGACCTCGGCCGGCGGGATGTCCAGCACCGGAACGACCCGCACGCACTCGCCCTCGACCCGCAGCGGCTCGCGGCTGGTGACCAGCACCCGCAGCCCGGGGCTGGCGCCCAGCAGGTCGCACACCAGGGATGCGCAGGCGTCGACCAGGTGCTCGCAGTTGTCCAGGACGACGACCGTGCGCCGCTCGGCGAGGCACCGGGCCAGCGACTCCCCCGGCCGGCTGCCTCCTGACTCCGGTAGCCGGAGGGCGGCCAGCACGTGCTGGGCGAGCTGCTCGGCGTCGGTGAGGTCGGCGAGCTCGACCAGCCACACGCCGTCGGGCATCCCCGCGAGGAGGCGGCGCCCGAGCTCGAGCGCCAGCCGGCTCTTGCCGACCCCGCCCGGGCCCGACAGCGTCAGCAGGCGCGTCCGGGTGAACACACCGTGGAGCTCGTCCAGGAGCCGCTCGCGGCCGACGAAGCTCGACATCGCCGTTGGGAGATTGGTCCCGGTCGAAAGGGCGACCAGCGGCGGCACCTCGTCCTCGCCCCCACCGAGGATCGACCGGTGCAGCGCCACCGTGGACGGCGAGGGCCCGATCCCGAGGTCGCGGCGCAGGAAGAGCTTGCAGCGCTCGTACGCCCGCACCGCCTCGGCCCGGTTCCCGGCGCCCCGGTGGGCCCGCATCAGCAGCGCGTGAGCGGGCTCTCGGTAGGGCTCCTCGGCAATGGCCTCCTCGGCGGCGGCGACGGCCACCGGATAGTCACCCACCGCGGTCGCCGCTTCGCAGAGCGCGTCGAGCGCCGCCAGGCGCAGTTGGCGGACTGCGACCTGGCGCTGCTCGGACCACGCGCCACGCGCCCCGGGCAGGAAGTCGGCCCGAGACGCCGCCGCCGCGGCTGCGGCCGCCTCCTCGGCGTCGATCGGCAAGCCCGCGCCCAACGACGCCCGTGCCCGATCGAGCAGGTGCGACGCCTCCTCGACGTCGACGGTCGTGCCCGCCGGCAGGCGCAGCAGGTAGCACCCGAAGGTGTTCTGCAAGACCTCGGCGCCGGGCAGGCCGACTGCGCCGAGCGCCCGGCGGAGGCGGAAGACGATGCCGCGCAGGGCCGACTGCCAGGTCTCGGGCAGGCCGTCGCCGCCCCAGAGTGCCTCGGCCAGCTCGTCGCTGGTGACGGGCCGGTCCCGGTGCAGCACGAGGTACGCCAGCGCCACCCGCCCGAGTGGTCCCGGAACCGGTTCCTGGAAGTCATCGCCGCCCACCTGAAGAGCGACGCCACCCAGGAGGGCGACGTGCATCGCCCGCGCCATCAAGGTGAATGTTACGCCACGTAACGCCGACATTGCAGGTGGTCTGGTAGCTATGCACAAATGCGCACCTCGCCCAGGCCACTCGCCATGCCACTCGCCGCAGCACTCAGCCTCGCCGCACTGGTCGCGACCGTGACGCCACCGGCCGCGAGCGCGGCGACAGCCCTCGCCGGACGCGTGAGCGCCAACACCCGAGTTGGTGCCGACGACAAGGACCCGTTCCGGGGGGAGGACATCCCCGGCGTCGCCGTGGACCCCGCCGACGCACGCCACTTGGTGATGCTGGATCAGAACTTCGTCACGGGGCAGTGCGAGGTCCGCGTGACCTTCGACGCTGGTTCCACCTGGGCCGTCACCGCGCTGAGGGCGCCGGCCGCGTTCGTCAGCCCACCCTGCGTGGAATTCGACTCGAGCGGGTACCCGCACGTGAACCAGTCCATCGCCTTCGGGTCCAACAACCAGGTGTACACGACCTTCGACTCGACCACCGGCCCGCGCGAGGTCTTCACCAACGCCACCAACGGGCTGGGCCAGGGCGATTCCACGCTGGTCGCCAAGTCGACGGACGGCGGGAAGACCTTCGGCGTCGCCACCGTCGTCCTGGCCGCGCCTCCCGGTCCGCAGCCGTACTACGTCCGCCCGACCGTCGGCGTGGACCCCCGTCCGGCGGGTGACCGGGTCGTCGTGGCCGCGTGGGGTGAGTTGGTCACCTCGGGCGGGCCGGCCGACGGAGCCGGCGACCGCCGCCTGGTCAGCGCGGTGTCGAACGACGGCGGGGCGACGTGGTCGGCACCCGTCGACGCCAGCGCCCCCGGGGAGCAGGTCCGGGAGCCGTCCCCGGCGGTGTTCGGCGCCGACGGGACCATCTACCTGGCGTGGCGGAACCGGGACAACCCCCCCAGCCCGTCCAACGAGATCGTGGCCAAGTCCACCGATGGCGGCGCGACGTGGGTGCGCAGCTTGGCCGGCGCCGTCACCGGCCTCGGCCAGGGCGTGAACGGTGGGGCGCAGGAGATCGCCATCGACCGGTCGAGCGGCGCCCTCTACCTCGTGTACCAGGAGCAGCAGCCCTTCGGCGACCAGGACGTCTGGTTCCAGAAGTCGACCGACGGCGCGGCCACGTGGTCCAAGCCGCTGCGCGTCAACGACGACCCCACCGGCAACGGCGTGCGCCAGCACCTGCCCCACATCTCCGTCGCTCCGAACGGCCGCATCGACGTGGTGTGGATCGACGGCCGCAACGCCTACCCGTCGCCGGTCATTCCGCCGCCTCGCGGCGGAGCCGACGTCTACTACGCCGCCTCGACCGACGGCGGCGCCACCTTCTCCGCCAACCGGCGCATCACCGATCGCACCATCAACCAGGACATGGGGCTCATCGGCCGGATCGGGAGCTACTCGTGGTACGGCCCCGTCGTCGCCTCGCTCGGCAACGACGGCGTGTTCTTCGCCTGGTCCGACCCCCGTGAAGGCAACGTCGACACCGACACGAACGACATCTACACCGCCACGCTGCACCTGGGGGCCGCCAACGCCAGCCCGTTGGTCCAAGAGCTGCCGAAGACCAGCCCGGCCGAGCTGTCGGTCGCTGCGGCGCAGCTGGCGTACCCCGGCGGCACCGAGCGGGTGAACTCCGCGCTGACCGCAAAGCTGGTCGTGGTGAACAAGAACGACGTGGCCGCGGCCTGGGCGGGAGCGGTGCTGGCTCGGGACAACGGGGCACCGCTGCTGGTCGTTGACGGAAAGACCCTCAGCAAGGACGCGAAGACGGAGATCGGCTTCCTCCACCCCACGGGCGTCTACGTCATCGGGGACCAGAATTCCATTCCGGACTCGCTGGTCTCCGCCATCACCCAGGCAGGGGTCACACAGGCCCCACCGACCACCGTCCCGACGACTGCGGCCCCGACCACGACCACCACGGCCGCTCCGACCGCTTCGACCACGACCACGACAATCCCGACGCGAAATCAGTTTGCCGCGACCGCCGTCGTACGTCTCAACGGAGCGACGGCCGCCGACATCGGCCGAGCCGTCGCCGGCGCCCTGGACGTCCGCTCCGACGCCGATCGCAGCAAAGGCACGCCGGCGGCCAAGGGTGCGGTCGTGGTCAACCCCGACAGCCAGGACGGCGCAGCAGCGCTGGGTCTGGCCGCCGCATTGCGGCTTCCGGTGTTGTTCGCCACCAAGGACGCCGTCCCCGCGCCCACGACCGACGCCATCAGCGCTCTGAACATCCAGAAGACCTACGTCGTGGGGGGCTCGGCGTCCGTCAGTGACGCGGCGATGGCGAAACTGCCCGGGGCCACCCGGCTGGGCGGAGCAGACTCTGCCGCCACCAGCATGGCCGTCGCCAAGGAGGCGGCGGCGCAGAACGTGCCGGTCAACGTCGTGTACGTCGCAGATCCAGCGCGACCGGTCGACGCCGCCGTCGCCGCCACGGTGGCTGCCCGCAACGGCGGGCTGCTCCTCCTCAGCCCAGGTGCGGGAGCGCCAGCCGCCCAGAAGCAACTCGGCGGCCTCAACCTGACCCCGATGGTCGATCGCATCGAGGTGGTGCGGAGCTCCTCCACCTCGTCGACCTCCGTGCCCTGGCCTGTGATCATCGTGAGCATCCTCTTGGCCGTGGTCGGCATCGCCTTGCTCGGCCGCGCCGCCGCCAAGCGACGGTCGCGGCCGCCGACAGTGACAACGTCGACCACAACGGCAGAAACCCGGACCCGGCCGTAGACGCGAGGTCGGTACCGGCAGAGGGACGGTGAGCTCCTCCCCCGGGCGTTGGTCCCGGGGGACGCAGAAATCTGGTCGCCCGGAGTGCGAGGCCGCCGCCAAAGCGGCTTGGACAAGCGCGAACCGCGGCTGGTGGCCCGGGCCCGGCACTCAGCGGCCGAGCACGGCTACGCGGTGGCGGCCATCGACCACCCCGGGCACGGTGGCCGGCCCCGTTCCGCCGTCGACGAGCATGCTCGCGCCGACCTCCGCCGGGCGATGGCGGCCGGCGAGCCGGTTGAGGAGATCTTCGAGTCCTTCATCGTCCCGCTGATCGAAAAGGCGGTCCCCGAATGGCAGACCACCCTCGACGCCCTGCTTTCGCTGCCCGACATCGGCGGCCCGGTCGGGTACGCGGGGATGACCGCCATCGGCATTCGGCTGGCGGTGGTCGAGCCGCGCATCGCGGCCGCCGGCTTCTTCGCCGGGGGTTACGTGCCCAGGGCGCTGCGCGAGGAGGCGCGGCGGGTCACCATTCCGCTGCTGTTCCTGCTGCAGTGGGACGACGAAGGCAACGACCGGCAACTGGCCCTGGACCTGTTCGACGCCTTCGGCACCAAGGAGAAGACGCTGCACGCCAATCTGGGCGGCCACGCAGGCACGCCGTGGTTCGAGGTGGACGACGGCGACCGGTTCTTCGCCCGGCACCTGAAGTGAGGCCGCGCGGTCAGGCCACCTCGGCGGCGGCGGCCGCGAACTGGGCGTTGTACAGCCGGGCGTAGGCGCCGTTGGCGCCGAGCAGCTCCTCGTGGTTGCCCTGCTCGACGATCCGGCCGTCCTCCATGACCAGGATCGTGTCGGCGTCGCGGATCGTCGACAGGCGGTGGGCGATCACGAAGCTGGTCCGGTTGGAGCGCAGCGCGGCCATCGCCCGCTGGACCAGGACCTCGGTGCGGGTGTCGACCGAGCTGGTGGCCTCGTCGAGGATGAGAATGGCCGGGTCGGCCAGGAAGGCCCGGGCGATGGTGAGCAGCTGCTTCTCGCCGGCGCTGACCGAGCCCTCCTCGTCGTCGACGACGGTGTCGTAGCCGCCGGGGAGCGAGTGCACGAAGCGGTCGACGAAGGTGGCCTCGGCGGCTCGATGGATCTCCTCCTCCGTCGCATCGGGTCGGCCGTAGGCGATGTTGTCCCGGATGGTCCCGCCGAACAGCCAGGTGTCCTGCAGCACCATGCCGATCTTGGACCGGAGCTCTCGCCGGGACAGGGTGGCGATGTCGACGTCGTCGAGGGTGATGCGACCACCGTCGAGCTCGTAGAACCGCATGATGAGGTTCACCAGCGTGGTCTTGCCCGCGCCCGTCGGCCCCACGATGGCCACGGTCCGGCCCGGGTGGGCGACCAGCGAGAGATCCCTGATGAGCGGGCGCTCGGGGTTGTAGGAGAACGACACGTGGTCGAAGGCGACCTTCCCGTGAACCGGTTCGGGCAGCCGGTCCTCCTCCGGATCGGCCGACTGCTCGTCCGCGTCGAGGAACTCGAAGATGCGCTCGGCCGAAGCCACGCCGGACTGGAAGACGTTGGCCATCGAGGCGACCTGGGTGAGCGGCTGGGTGAACTGGCGCGAGTACTGGATGAAGGCCTGCACCGCACCGAGCGTCAGCTGGCCCGAGGCGACGCGGAGGCCGCCGATGATGGCCACCGCGACGAAGTTCAGGTTCCCGATGGCCATCATCGACGGCTGGATGGAGCCGGAGATGAACTGGGCCCCGAAGCTGGCGTCGTAGAGGGCGTCGTTGGTGGCCCGGAACCGCTCCTCCACCTCTTCCTGGCGCCCGAACGCCTTGACGATGGCGTGGCCGGTGAAGGACTCCTCGACGATGGCGTTGAGCCGGCCGGTGTGGGACCACTGGGCGATGAACCGCTTCCGGGACCGGCTGGCGATGAATCGGATCGTGTAGACGGAGAGGGGGATGGTGACGACGGCGACCAGGGCCAGGACCGGGGAGACGACGAACATCATCACCACGGTGCCGACCAGGGTCAGCGCGGAGATCATCATCTGGCTCAGCGTCTGCTGCAGGCTCTGGGCCAGGTTGTCGATGTCATTGGTGACCCGGCTCAGCAGATCGCCGCGGGGCTGGGAGTCGATGTAGCGCAGCGGCAGCCGGTGCAGCTTCTCCTCCACCTCCCGGCGCAGGCGCTGCATGGTCCGCTGGACGATGCCCGCAAGCAGGTAGGCCTGGCCGTAGGCGAGGACGGCCGACCCGAGGTACAGGGCCGCCACGCCGAGGAGCACCCGGTGCAGGGCCCCGAAGTCGATCGTCCTCGGCCCGCCGTGCAGCAGCCCCTTGAAGATGATGTCGGTGGCCTGGCCGAGGATCCTGGGGCCGAGCACGGACAGGAACACGCTCACCAAGGCGAGCACCGTGACGACGATCACGCCGAGCCGCTCGTCGCGCAGCATGGCGATGAGTCGCCTCATCGACTGCCGGAAGTTGGCCGACCGCTCGAGCGGCATGCCGATGGCGCCGCCTCGGGCCATCCCGTGGACCCTCGGTGGCCGCACCGGCGGCTCGGCGGGCAGTGGGGCGGCGTCCGCGGGCGGCGCCGCATCCGGCGCGGGCCCGATCACCGGCGGGGCCATGGGCGGGTCAACCTGACCGCGGGACTCCGAGTGGTCGCTCATGCCGCCTCCTGGGCACTGCGCTGGGAGTCGACGATCTCGACGTAGGTCGGGCACCTGGCGAGCAGTTCCTCGTGCGTCCCGAGGCCGATGACGGCGCCGTCCTCCACCACGACGATGCGATCGGCGTTGCGGATGGTCGACACCCGCTGGGCCACGAGAACGACGGACGCCTCACGGGTATAGGGCACGAGCGCGGCCCGAAGCCGAGCGTCAGTGGCCAGGTCCAGGGCCGAGAACGAGTCGTCGAACAGGTAGATGTCCGGCCGGCGCACCAACGCCCGGGCGATGGCGAGACGCTGGCGCTGACCGCCGCTGACGTTGGTGCCGCCCTGCTCGATGACGGCGTCCAGGCCGCCGGGCATGGCGGCCACGAAGTCGGCGGCCTGCGACACCTGCAGCGCGGTCCACAGCTCGTCCTCGGTCGCGTCGGGCTTGCCGTAGTAGAGGTTCGAGCGGACGGTTCCCGAGAAGAGGTAGGGCTTCTGGGGCACCAGCCCGATCCGGTTCCACAGGATGTCGGGGTCAAGGTCGCGGACGTCGACCCCGCCGACCAGCACGGCACCGCTGGTCACGTCGAACAGCCGGGCCACCAGGTTCACGAGGGTCGTCTTGCCCGACCCGGTGCTGCCGATGATCGCCGTCGTCTCACCCGGCCCGGTGAGGAAGCTCACGCTGGAGAGGACCGGCGCGTCCGCACCCGGATACCCGAAGGTCACGTCGCGCAGCTCGACGGAGCCGGCCGCGGGCATGGTCCGCACCGGCTCGACGGGCGGCCGGACGGACGTCGGCGTGTCGAGCACCTCCATGATCCGCTCGGCGCAGACGGCGGCGCGCGGCGCCATGACCCCGACGAACGTGGCCATCATCACCGACATGAGGATGAGCGTGAAATAGGTGAGGAAGGCGATCAGCCCGCCGATGGTCGTCTGGCCGGCGGCGATCCGGCTCCCGCCGACCCAGAGGAGGGCGACGCTCGACCCGTTGATCACCAGCAGGACGACAGGGAAGATCAGGGCCATCGTCCGCCCCGCGGCGAGCGAGGTGTCGGTCAGGGCCTGGTCGACGGACCCGAAGCGGCGTCTCTCCTGCGGCTCGCGCACGAAGGCGCGCACGACTCGGACGCCGGTGATCTGCTCCCGCAGCACCCGGTTGACGTTGTCGATGCGCTCCTGCATGAGCCGGAACAGCGGCACCATCCGGCTGATGATGGCCAGGACCGCGACCAGCAGCACGGGGATGCTGACCATGAGGAGCCAGGAGAGCCCGATGTCCTGGCGCATGGCCAATATCACGCCGCCGACCGCGGTGATCGGCGCGGCGACGGCCAGGGTGCAGGTCAGGACCACGAACAGCTGCACCTGCTGGACGTCGTTGGTGATGCGGTTGATCAGCGACGGCGCGCCGAGCGTGTTGACCTCCTGGGCCGAGAAGTCGGTGACCCGGTGGAACAGCGCGCTTCGGACGTCGCGGCCGAAGCCCATGGCCGCCTTCGAACCGAAGTAGACGGCCACGACCGAGAACACGAGCTGCACGACGGTGACGATCAGCATGACGACGCCGATCCGCCAGATGTACGCGGTGTCGCCCCGCATGACCCCACGGTCGATCACGTCCGAGTTGAGGTTCGGGAGATACAGCGACGCGACCGCCTGGACGGCCTGCAACGCCAGAACGGCGAGGAGGACCCGCTTGTACCTGGCGAGGAAGGTGCGGAGCACCCGGATCAGCATGGCGATTCCTTTCGGGCGACGGGTGACCCGGGCCGACGCATGCGGATGCCGTCGAGCACGATGTCGACGATTTCCGACGCGGGCATCGGGTCCCCACGGTGCACGGCGGGGTGGCTCGACGCCACCGCGAGGGCGCGCACGGCCAAGGCGGCCTGCGCGGGGTCGTAGCGGAGGCGGTGGCGGTCGGGCTCGAACAGCGCGGCCAGCGCAGCGAGGTCGTCGGGGCGGGTGGGCGTGCGGCCTTTGAGCGCGTCCGAGTCAGCGGCGGCGGACACCAGCCGCCACATCTCGACCGTGCGGTCCTGGACGATGGCGACCGCCTCGGCCAGACGCTGCTCCAGCGGGAGCGACCGGTCGATGGCGTCGATGCGCTGGGCGGTGCGCGACGTGTCCAACGCGGTGTCGATGACGGCGCGCAGGAGGGACTCCTTGTCCGGGAAGACCCGGAACAGTGTCCCCTCGGCGACACCGGCGGCGTCGGCGATCCGCTTGGTGGTGACGTTGGTGCCGCGTTCGAGCATCAGCGGCAGAGCGGCGGCGACGATGGCGGCGCGGCGCGCGGCAGCGGGCAAGGCCGCAGCGCGGTGACGCTCGCTGTCGGCAATCGCCTTCGTGGGCATTTGGACAGCATAGCGTCGGAGTGAGCGCTCACTCAGTCCATGCGGGCCCCGTCGTTCGGACACAGGTCGGCGATGCGCTCCACGCGCCCCGTCGCCCCGCATGTCACGTTCGAGGACCGATCCTGTCCAAAATCACACTTTTCTGAGTAAACTTGCAGCGGAAATAGGCGACCGTAGACGGGAGCGACTGGGATGAACCGAGCACGCTGGGGCTGTGCTGGCGTCGTGGCGGCGATTGGGCTCGTGGTGCCGGCAGCATTGGCCTGGGCCTGTGTCGCAGTGATGTCGTTGACGACCGTTTCTCCGACCGTCCAGCCGGGCGGGACGGTGACGGTGATCGGCAGGGAGTTCGCCCAGGGGGCGCCGGTGGAGATCCATCTGGACTCCCCCACCGGGCCGCTGCTGACGACGGCGCCGCCTCCCACCACCACCATGACGAGCAAGTTCAACTGGGACGTGCCCATCCCGGCCAACACGCCGTTCGGCCAGCACATCCTCTTCGCGGTGCAGAACTACCACAACATGAACGCCAGCGTGCCCCGGAGCGTCATCTACGTCGGCGTGCTCCCGCCGGCCGCGGCGGCGCCGGCGCCCCGCCCGGCATCGCTCGGCGTGGGCTCCGGCCCCAGCGGCGTGAGCCTGGTCCTGCTCGGCCTCGGCGTGGCCGCCGCCGGTCTGATCGTGGCCGGGCTCTGGAGCCTCGCCGCCGGCGGTCGCCGCTCGGACGAGCCGCAGGCCGTCAAGGCCGGCTAGTCGCAACCACCTTTCACGGTTACGCCACGGAATCAGCGCCGGTACGGCCCGGCACAACCTCGGGGGAGACGACATGAAGTTCGGGAAACTACGCCTGGCCGCGGCGGTGGGAGCGATGGGCGCACTGGCCGCGGCATCGGCCGGCTCGGCGGTGGCCCAGCAGCAGGGCCAGCCCGAGCAGCTGTCGCCGACGGCCTACAAGCAGGTGACGTTCGCGCCGCAGGGCGTCTCCGTGAAGCAGCTCACCGCGGCGGCCCAGATGACCAAGGACCAGTCGGCGCCCGCCCGCGCCTTCACCGGCCCGACCTCCATGGTCGCCGACCCCGACAACCCCAGGATCGTCGTCGCCGCCACCGCCGACCTGCGGGACAAGCAGTGCTACCTCAGCGTCTCCCGTGACGGCGGCCACACCTGGCACTTCTCGAAGAACCCGCCGACGGACCCCACGTACCCGTACTGCACCAACGCCAGCGCCAGTGTGCCGATGACGATGGTGGCCTGGGGCCGCGGCGGCACGCTGTACTACGCCCACCAGGCCTACGGGGACGGCGAAGGCCCCCGGGAAGGCAAGAGCAGCATTCTCCTCGCCCGCACGACCGACCTGGGCGTGACCTGGAAGACCACCCTGGTTGACAACAACCGGGGCAAGACCGGCGTGGTCTCCAACGACTCCGGCGTGACGGGGCTGACGGTCGACACGTCCGGGCCTCGTGACGTGGTCTCCGTCGGGTTCAACCAGAGCTTCCCCGACGCCCCGTCCGACTCTCCGCTGAAGAACCCCAACGTCTCGGTTTCCACCTCCCTCGACGGCGGCGCCACCTTCGGGCCGCCGGTCGACCTCAACGCCTTCCCCCGTCCGTCGATCGACCTGGCCGGGACAACCCACCAGATGTTCATGACCGGCGGCTTCGGCTCGCCATTCCTGTACGCCCACAACGGCGTGCTGCTGGCCGTGACCGGTCCCGGCTTCGCCGCCAGCGACACCCTGCCCCCGGCCCCGCCGGAGGCGGGCTCGGGGGTCACACCGGGCACCTGGTACGCCCGCCCGATGCCGCAGCTGATCGGTCGTTCCACCGACCACGGCAAGACCTGGACCATCACGACGCTCGGGCCGCCCATCTACGCCGGCGCCGGCAACATGACCGGGATCGGCTGGACGCCCAAGGGTGCCGCCAATGGCACGTTCGTCCTCGTCTACCCGGCCACGCCGGCGACGTCGCCGACCACCGCCCTCGCCGACATCGTCATGCAGCGCTCGACCGACGGTGGGGTGACGTGGAGCAGCCCGCTGGCCGTCGACGACGACAAGCCCGAGGACCAGACCACCAGCTTCTACCCGCAGCTGTCGGTGGCTCCCAACGGCCGGGTGGACGTGGCTTGGCAGGACAACCGCGACGGCGTGACCGACTTCACCTTCAACGAGCGGTACAGCTACTCGACGGACGGCGGGCTCACGTGGGCACCGAACGTCAAGATCAACGACCAGCCCATCAACTTCAACTACGGCATCAGCTTCAACTCCGACATCCGCCAGCCGAACGGGGTGGCGTCGACGAACCAGTACGCCATCATCGGCTGGGCCGACACCCGGTTCGCGGACGAGGTGACCCAGACGCAGGACAACTTCGCCGTCGCAGCGCAGTTCTCGCCGCTGCCGAGCACCAAGAACACCGTGGCGCCCAAGATCGCGGCCGTGTTCGGCGGGCTCATGGTGGCCGGGGTCATCCTCTTGGTCATCATGCAGCTGCGCCGGCGGCGGGAAGGACCGATGCCCGCCACCGTCACGCCACGGGATCCTGTCAGCGCCCGATAGTCGGCACAGCCCGACACCTGAAGTAGGAAGCGTGGCCTCCGACCGGCTGGTGTCGCCTGCCGGCCAGGCTTTCGGTATTCCGGCCCCGAATGGTGACCGAAGCACGTCATGAGACGGCGACAGGGGATCACAATGGCAAAGGCCAGCGCGGCGAGGACCGACACGCAGCACGGGGGAGCGAGCCTCCTCCTGCTCATCGGCGGCATCGCGGTGGTGGCCTTCGTCGTGGCCCTCCTGGTCGTACGCAGCGGCTCGGACGACTCGTCGAACGTGTCCACCGGCGCTTCGGTCAACACCGTGGCCCCGGCGTCCGCCGGGCCGTGCGGCGAGGGGGCGCCCGATCCCTCCTACACGATGACCACCGAGTCCGACCCGAATCCGCCGCGGTCGGAAGGGGCGACCTTCCACCTCACCGTGCGCCACAACGGCAAGGCGGTAACCGGAGCCAAGGTGTGCGTGGCGGCCAACATGCCCGGGATGCTGCACGCAGGCATCAGCTCGGTGGCCACCGAGGCGTCGGCCGGACGGTACGACACCGACCTCAAGTTCAGCATGGAGGGTTCATGGGCCGGCACGGTGACGGTGGCGGAGCCCGGTCAGCCCGTCGTCTCCATCCCCCTCAAGGTCGAGGTGGCGCCGAGCGCCAATTGACCGGCGGCGACGGTTGTCGGACCTCGGCGCACGTTCGGACGCCTTTGCCGGTGTCGCCCGTCTGTGGGTGGCGGGCGCCGTCGTCGGCTGAGACGGAGGCGGTGAAGCGCCCCGAGCGCCGATGTGGCCCGAATCCGATGCTCGAGCGTCAGCGGATGATCTGGAGGTGATCGACAACGCCCAGCAGACGGAGCAAGCGCCCCAGGTCCGGGATCTCGATGCCGGCGCCGGCTTCGAGCAAGGGGAGATGCAGGCCCAGATCGGGCGACACGACCTGCACCGCCGCCGGGACCGGTATCTGGGTCTGCAGCAGGTTTGCGACAAGAGCCAGCACCGCGGTGTGCACGCCGGGCGTGGCATAGCCCTCCAGGACGAGCCGGCCGTCCACGACGGCCACATCGACACCGGCGAACTGGCTGTCGAGGTCCGACTGCAGGACCTGCTCGAACCCGGTATCCAAGGAGTTGGCCCCGACGGTGGCGCCGGCGTCGAAGCCGATCGCGGTGTCGGCCCTTGTCGGCGAAGGGGCAAGGCTGATGGCGAGGACAATGGCGGCCACACCGGCGGTCGCCGCAACCGCGATCCGTTGAACAACGACACGCAAGTGGAACTACCCACCTTCCTGGGTTCGCCGCCGCAGTCCCAGCCCGGGCGCGCGATGACAAACCGCTGGCGGAGGCTCCGCCGTTACAGACTTCTCGCGGGTCGGCCGTCGACTGGTGCTCTGGCTAGTCGACCTCCTTGTGGTCGAACTGCGCGGCGAGCCGGTGGACCGCACGGTGATGCAGGACCCGGACGTGCACGGGTGTCTTCGCCATCAGGATCGCCACTTCGTCGACGCTGAGCTGGCTCACGACCCGCAGCAGCAGCACCTGTGCCTGGTCTGGCGGAAGGAGCTGGCGAACCCGGGCGACGGTCGTCTCCAGGGAAAGGCGCTCCACGGTTTCCTCCTCCGGACGGTTGGCGGCCACCTTGCACGGGTCGCCGACCAGCCGATCAGTGGGGCGCCGTCCCGCTCTTCGGTACGTGTCGATGAGACGTCGCCGGGCCAGCGTGAACACCCAGGCCCGAAAGGCGTCGTTGTTTCCCACGAACCGCGGCGACAACGCGGCAACCTCGGTCCAGACGTCGCCGGCGATGTCCTCGGCCTGCCCTGCATGCCCCATCCGCAGATGTCCCAGCAATGCCGGTTGCAGCTCCCGGTAGAGTGCCTCGAGGTCCGGACCGCCGTCTTCCATCGCTCCGTTGTCGGCACCGCGGGACGCGGGCTGAACCCGCCTCTCATCTTCAGCTGATCCAGGGATCCAACACGTGCCTCACCGGTCCAAGGTGCCGGCCGGGCTCAAGTCCTGAGCCTGGCAGGTCGATACATAGGCATGGGTGGCCCTCGGGGTACTGCAGCGCGCGCCCGCCGGGCCGGCGCCGGCGTCTGCGTTCTCGGCGTGCTCCTCCTGTTGCCGGCAGTGGCGGTACAGGCGGCCAGCGTCGACCTCGACCCGTCCTTCGGCACCGGTGGGATCGCCCGCGTCGACCTCGGGCACGCCAGCGTCGAGGTGGCCAAGGCCATCGGGGACCCCAACATCGCCGTCGGATCCGCCAACGGCAACATGGCGGTCGCCGGGTTCCCCGGCAGCGGATGGTTGGCAAACGACGGACGGGCGACGATCGACTTCGGGAAGCCGTCGGTGGCCTACGCCGTCGGGACCGGGCCGGACCACGCGGTCGTCGTCGCCGGCTCGGCGGGAGACGACTTCGCGAGGGCCCGGCTGGACTCGAGGGACGGCAGCTTCCTCTCCTCGGTCACGACCTCGTTCGGCGGGCCGGCGGTGGCCAGGGCCCTCGTGGCGCCAAACCTCAGCAACGTCGCCATCGGGCAGGCGACCGTCGGCGGCGTAACCGGCGTGGCCATGGCCCGCTACGACACGTCGGACCAGCTCGACTCGTCGTTCGGGACCGGGGGCAAGGTGTTCGACGACATCACCCCGGGCGTCGACGGCGCCTTCGCGGCGGCGACGCTCGACGCGCCCGGCCCCCGGATCCTGGTCGCAGGCCAGGCGGGGGGCAGCCTGCTCCTGGCCCGGTATATGGACGACGGGAGCCGGGACCTCAGCTTCGGCACCGGGGGTCACGTGGTGGTCGATCTTTCCACGGGCGACGACGTGGCCCGGGCCGTCTACGCCCGCGACGGGAAGATCGTGGTGGCCGGGTCCGCCGGCGGCCGCGGCATGGTCGCCCAGTTCGCGTGGGACGGCGCGCTCGACCCCTCCTTCGGCAACGCCGGCGTCGTGCTGTCGGATCTGGCGACCACCCCAGCGGGATTCACCGCTCTGGCCGTCGACAACACCGGGTCGAGCAACCAGATCGACGTCGCCGGCACCATCACCGGGCCCGGCGGCCAGGACGCCGTCGTCGCCGCGTACGACGCCACCGGGTCGGTGGTGACCAGCTTCGGCAAGGGGGGTCAGGCCATCGTCGACCTCGGAAGCGGGGCCGACACCGTCGCCGGCCTGACCTTCGGCGGGCCGGTCCGCCCGCGCCCGCTCGTGGTCGCCGGGGACGACGGCGCCGATTTCGTGCAGGTCAAGCTCGACGCCGCCGGCGCAGTCGTTCCTCAAGGCTCATCGACACGGGCGACGGTGGACTTCGGCCACCCCTCTCCTGAAGGGGGCGTCCGGGCCGTGGTCCAGCCCGACGGCAAGATCGTCGCCGCCGGCCTTGGGGGGTCGGGGCTGCTGCTCATGCGGTTCCTGCCCGACGGCCGCGTCGACCCGAGCTTCCGGCCCGGCCACCCCGACGTGCCGGAGGCGGGCGCAGTGTCGGTCACCGACCTCGCCCTCCAGCCGGGGGGCGGCATCGTCGTCGCGGCCACGAACGGGGGGCTGGCGACGCAGTGGGTGGTCCGGTTCACGGCGGATGGCGTCTACGACCCCACGTTCGGAGGCATGCCGGAAGGCCGTGTCCCCGTCAACAGCGGCGGCCTCGCCGTCCAACCGGACGGCAGGATCCTGATGGCCGGCGGTCCCCGCCTGGACGCTTCCGGCCATTTGGACCCGACCTACACGAGCACCCAGGCGACACCGAGGGCCGTCGGCGTGGTCGTGCTCCCCGACGGCCGGTCCGTCGTCGCTGGGAGGGACCCGAGCCCGTACCTGACCGTCCAACTCACTGGCTACCTGGCCGACGGCACCACCGATCCCTCCTTCCAGAGATCGTCCGCCGTCGACACACGCGGAGCGGCAGCGGGCCTGGCTCGACTTCCCGACGGCCGCTTGGTGACCGTCGGTACCAGCAACCCCTTCAACGCGGGCCCGAGCCAGAACACCCACGTCATCCTGGCCGCCTACGACGCCCACGGCTTGCCCGACGTCCATTTCGGCACCGGCGACGCCCGCCTCGGCACGGCCGGCACGGTCGTCAGCGGGTTCGCACCCTACGAGCACGCGTCATCTGTCCTGGCCCAGCCCGACGGCAAGATCCTCGTCGTAGCGTGGGCCTCGGTCGATCCGCAGTCCGCACCCAACAACGAGCTCGAGGTGCTCCGGTACACGGGCGACGGCCACCTCGACCGCAGCTTCGGCCGGGGCGGTGCCGCCATCGTCCAATGGCATGGCATCACCGGCTCCGGGGCCGCACTGCAGCCCGACGGCAAGGTCGTCGTCCCGACGACTCTCTACGACGGCCCCGACGGCGATCTCGGCCTCGCCCGCTACGACCCGGCCCCCACTAGCACCCGGACGCCTCGGGCCTTCGGCTGGAACGCGGTCGGGCAGCTGGGCGACGGCACCGTCACCGACCGCTCGACGCCGGTCGCCGTGACCGGCCTCTCCGGCGTCGTCTCGGTGTCCGCCGGCGCCTACCACAGCCTCGCCTTGCGCAGTGACGGGACCGTCTGGTCGTGGGGCTGGAACCCGGTCGGCCAGCTCGGCGACGGCACGACCGTCGACCGCCACTCACCGGTCCGGGTGGCCGGCCTGACCGGGGTCACCGCCATCGCCGCCGGTACCTACCACGACCTTGCGTTGAAGAACGACGGGACGGTGTGGGCGTGGGGGTCGAACAACGAGGGCGAGGTCGGCGACGGGTCGACCGTCACCCGCCTCGCACCGGTACAAGTGGCCGGCCTGACCGGCGTGAAGGCGATCGCCGCCGGCGCTTACCACAGCCTGGCCCTGACCGCGGACGGCAACATCTGGGCCTGGGGGTGGAACGCACTGGGCCAGCTCGGCGACGGCACCACGGTCGACCGTCACCTTCCCGTCCGCCTTTCGCCGATGAACGGGGTGACCGCGATCGCCGCCGGCGCCTTCCACAGCCTCGCCCTGTTCGATACGGGCCAGGTCGCGGCCTGGGGGTGGAACGGCTTCGGCCAGCTCGGCATCGCCGCCGTCGACGATGCCCCCCGGCCGCTCATGGTCGGCCAGCTGGACGGCGTCCAGGCCATCGCCGCCGGAGGCCTTCACAACCTGGCCCTCAAGTCCGACGGGACCGTGTGGTCGTGGGGCTGGAACGGCGTCGGCCAACTCGGCGACGGCACGGTCACCGACCGCCAGGTGCCCGTCCAGGCCGCCGGGCTCACCGGCGTGGTGTCCATCGCCGCCGGCACCTACGACAGCCTGGCCCTTGAAGGCGACGGGACGGTTGCCGCCTGGGGATGGAACGGTACGGGCCAGCTGGGCACCGGCACGACCACCGACCGCCACGCCCCGACCCCCGTCCCGGGCGCGGCCGGCGCCATCGCCATCGCCGGCGGCGGCCTCCACACCGTGATCGCCTGAGCACGTGCGGCCTGCCGCCCTGGCCGCGCTGGCGGCGGGGTGCGGTCGAGCGTGCCGGTCAGCACCGGGTCCTGCGCCGGCAGCGCCCGCAGCCGACCAACTCGATCGAGCGGGTGTCGCAGCCGGAAGCGGGCGTCGGATGCGTGCGATGGCGGGCATCGGCATCGGGGCGTCAACCGGTTTGCCCTTGACCACGGACCTGATCGCGAGCATCGACGCTCCGTGAAAGTGCTTTTCACAGCGTTATTCTGAATCGGCTATATCGGGCCGACGTAGCTAGCCTGGGCACACTTCGGCGATCCGGTGCTGCGATCGGCGGCAACTGCGAACAACGGTCGGCTCTTGAAGGGACCCCGCTCATGATGGTCAAGGTCGGTGTGCTCGCCCACTTCGAGTTCAAGGCGGGCCATGACCAGGCCGTCGAGGACTTCTTTCGCAATGGCCGGATCGTCGTCGAGGGTCAACCTGCGTCCACGCTGTGGTACGCGTTTCGCGATGGACCGACCAGCTATGGAGCCTTCGCTGCGTTCGCGAGCGAGACGGACAGGGATGCGCTGCTGGCAGCCGGCGGACCGAAAGCCTCGGCGGCGAACGCCGGGCTGTTCGAGCGGCCTCCGACGTTCCAGAAGGTCGATATCGTCGCCGGCCGAGAGCCGCTCCTCGCCTCTCCCAGCGAGTGAATGGCCGGAGGATTGACCGCCATGGCCGAACCCCGCCCGGAGCGCCCGTACATGCCCGACTACGGCGTCCAGGCTTCGTCGGCCTGGAACCCCCTGGCGTGGTCGTGGGCTGCCGAGCGGCTCGTCGCCAACCGCAACTACTGGGTGGTGACCGCGTCGGGGGAGGGACGGCCGCACGCCCTGCCCGTGTGGGGGGTGTGGGACGACGGTGAAGGCGCCTTCGCGTTTTCCTGCGGCCCGCACTCCCGCAAGGCCCGCAACATCGCCGCCAACCCCGCGGTCGTGGTCATGACCGACGACACGGTGGAATGCGTGTCCGTAGAGGGCCGGGCCGCGGCGGTGCAGGACGACGGCCGCACGGCGACGTGGATCGGCCGCTACCTGGCCAAGTACCAGCCGATCTCGCCCGAGCTGACCGGTGAGTTCTTGTCCGCCAACCTCCTGGTCGAGGTCGATGCCGAGCGGGCGTTCGGCGTCATCGAGCGGGCGGTGGAGTTCACTACCCGCCCGACGCGCTGGGTCTTCGACGAGCGGCCCTGACTCAGTGCTTGCGTTCCGGCGTGCCCGCGGGAGCCGCCCCGCCCGGATGCCCGCCAGCTCGTCGTCGGCCAGGCGCAGGAGCGCGCCGAGCAGGGCATCGGTTGAGTGGGGGTTGCCCCGCCGCTGGCACCGGGCCGCGACGTCGGCGGGGGTGTCGAAGCCACCCAGCACGGGCTCAGCTTCTTGCCACTGCCGCAATGCGGCGCGGCCCTTGGTGCTGCGCCCAGTCTCGGGTCAGGCATCGGAAGGGGTTCGGGGCGTCCATGTCGCGGACATCGACCACAGAGAGGAAGGTGGCTGCCGGCAAGTGGTGGACCCTCCTCGAACGGACGTGTGTCAGGCAGGCACGGAGCCACTGTCGCCCGGATGCCGGAGCCGCGTCCGAAAAGTGTCAGGCAGGCACCGAAGCGACGGTGTCCACTATGAACCGGGTCCGCACACGTGCCGCGGTCGCTGTCAAGCCCCGGTACCCGGGTGACACTCCGGCCCCGGTACCTGGACGACACTCGGCGGTGGGTTAGGCAGCGTTGGTCCTGCGGGGCCTACCGCCTGGGTTGGCCAGAGCAC
>DATASA010000061.1:0-1678 GCA_036269435.1 Acidimicrobiales bacterium
GCCGTCGGCACCAACCTCACGCGGTCCTGGACAAGGTCAGGGATCGGCGCCGGCGCGCCCGGCGCCCCAGGCCGGGGGGCCGCCGCTCTCGCCGTCGGGCAAGCCGATTCCACCGCCTCCCGGGGCCCATCGCCCTCCCACGTCCCCGTCGGGCAAGCCGATTCCGCCGCCTCCCGGCCTCGGGGGCCGAGGTCCTGTCCAGAACACGCCCCGACCGAGCCCGGGCGTCGGTCGGCCCGGCGCCGGCCCGCCGCGCCCGGGTGTCGGGGGCGGCGGTACCAGCAGCCGTCCCGGCGGATTCGGTAGTCGCCCCGCAGGCGGCGGTTTCAGCCGCCCCGGTGGCGGTTCCCCTGGTGCCGGCGGCGCGGGTGGGGGAGGCGGAGCCGGTGGTTTCGCCCGGGCCCCCGGTGCGCCGGGCCCCGGTGGTGGGCCGGGTGCCGGTCGCGGCGGTCCTTCGTTCGGGGGCCGTGGAGGCCGCCCGCCGCAGCGGCGCTCGCAGCGCCGGCGGCGCCGCAACTTCGAAGAGTTGGAAGCGCAGGAGCTGACCCGTTACAGCCCCTCCGACGCGCCCGTCCCCGAGGGCGAGGTGATCATCGAGCGCGGATCCACGGCCCAAGAAGTCGGCCCCAAGCTCAACCGCTCGGCCGCCGACGTGGTCCGCTTCCTCCTCCAACAGGGCGAGATGGTCACCGCGACGATGTCGCTCAGTGACGACATGATCGAGTTGTTCGCGGCCGAGCTCGGCGCAGCCATCCGTCTCGTCGACGCCGGCGAGGAAAAAGAGGCCCAGCTCCAGGCCAAGTACTTCGACGACGACGACGAAGAGGACGAGGAGCTGTTGCGACCCCGGCCTCCGGTTGTCACCGTCATGGGCCACGTCGACCACGGCAAGACCCTCCTGCTCGACCGCATCCGCACGACCAATGTCGTGGCGAGCGAGGCAGGTGGCATCACCCAGCACATCGGTGCCTACCAGGTCGACTACCACGGCCAGCTGATCACCTTCATCGACACACCCGGCCACGAGGCGTTCACCGCCATGCGGGCGCGTGGCGCCGAGGTCACCGACATCGTGGTGCTGGTCGTCGCGGCCGATGACGGCGTCATGCCGCAGACCATCGAGGCCATCAACCACGCCAAAGCGGCCGACGTGCCGATCATCGTGGCCATCAACAAGATCGACCGCGACAACGCCGACCCCACGAGGGTCCAGCAGCAACTGTCCGAGCTCGGGCTGACCCCTGAGACGTGGGGCGGCGACACCATCATGGTGGAGCTGTCGGCGCTTCAGAAGGTCGGTATCGACGAGCTGCTCGAGCAGGTCCTGCTGGTGGCTGAGCTCGAGGAGTTGCGGGAGAATCCCGAAGGCCGGGCCCAGGGCATCGTGCTCGAAGCCAACCTCGACGTGGGCCGCGGCCCCGTGGCCACCGTCATCGTCCAGAAGGGCACGCTGCGCGTCGGCGACGCCGTCGTGGCGGGAGCGGCGTGGGGCCGGGTCCGGGCGCTGATCGACGACCAGGGCGACAATCTGAAAGAAGCCTTGCCGTCCACGCCCGTCCAGGTCCTGGGCTTCGATGTGGTCCCGGCGGCCGGCGACGAGTTCCGGGTGACGGTCAAGGAAAAGACCGCCCGCGACATCGCCGAGCTGCGCGAGCAGCGCTATCGCTCGGCCGACCTG
>DATASA010000062.1:0-18659 GCA_036269435.1 Acidimicrobiales bacterium
GTCGTGTCCACGACGGCCACCTCCATGACGGCCACCTCCACGACGGCCACCTCCACGACGGCCACCTCCACGACGGTGCAAGGGGCGACGATCGTCTCGGTCGTGCCCCCGAACGAGACCAAGATCGTCCAGGCCAGCCCGGTCACGACCGCGCCCGACGCGGCGCCGGCCAGGCCCACCCCGGCCGGCTCGGCGGCGCCGGCGGCCGCCACCGCGCCGGCGGAGACCGCGGCCGGCATCAGCGCCGACTCGCCCGCCCTCGAGGCGCTCGTCGCGGTTACCGGCGCCGATCAGCGCCGGGCGGTGAGCGCGGTGGCCCAGTCGGAGTCCGGCGTCGCCGCCCTGCGCGCCGCCTTCGACGTGGCGCAGGGGGACCTGTCCGCCCGCCAGGCCGACGAGGAGGCGGCCCGCGCTCGGCTCGATGCCGCCGAAACCGATCTCACCGCGGCGGAGGCCCGGGTCGCCGCCGCCGCGCTGGCGGCCTCGTCGGCCGCCGACGCCGTCGCCGTCGCCCGCACGCCCGTGGCCAGCCCGCCGAGCCGGGGCCACAGCCCTCACGACGCCGTCGTCCAGGCCCGGGCCGATCTGGCCGCGGCCACCGCCGACCGCGACGGGCGTCGGTCGACGGTGGCCGACCGCCAAGGCGAGCTCGACGCCGCCCAGCAGGCCAGTGCGGCCGCGGGCCAGGTCTTCACCGCTCGGGCCGACGACCTCCAGGGCGGGCTCGACGCCCTCGACCAGGCCCGCCAGCAGCTCGCCGGCGGCGGCTCCGGGGGCGGACCGGGGTCGACGGCGGCCGGGGCGGCCAACCTGCGGCCGGCGCCGACGGCGCTGGCATCGGCCACCATCCCGGCCGACTACCTCGCCCTCTACGGGCGGGCCGCGGCCACCTGTCCGGGCCTGTCGTGGCTGGTGCTGGCCGGCATCGGCTCAGTGGAGAGCGGCCACGGCCAGTCCGGCGCCGCCGGCGTGCACAGCGGGGCCAACGTCGCCGGGGCCATGGGGCCGATGCAGTTCCTCGGCGGCACGTGGGCGTCCTACGGCGTCGATGGCGACGGCGACGGCGTGGCCGACGTCTACAACCCCGCCGACGCCATCTTCGGGGCCGCCAACTACTTGTGCGCCAGCGGGGCGGGCGACGTCTCGACCCTGCGCCGGGCCCTGTTCGACTACAACCACGCCGACTGGTACGTCGAAGAGGTCCTGCAGATCGCCGCCCGCTACTGACCCCGGGCTAGGACAGCTGGGCCGCCACCGAGGCCCGCTCCTCGAGCAGGCCGACGACCAGATCCCGCATCGAGAACACGCCGGCCAGCTCGCCCTCGTCGTCGGTGACGACGAGGTGGCGGAAGCCCTTGTCCCGCATGACCCGGGCGGCCTCCAGCACGTCGAGCGACGGCGTGACCGTCTTCAGCCCGCGCGTCACGCAGTCGCGCACCGACATGGCGCCGATGTCGCCGCCCCGGGCGATGACCCGTAGGGCGTCTCGGTCGGTGATGATGCCGGTGGGCTTGCCGTCCTTCAGGACGACGGCCGAGCCGATCCCGCGTTCGATCATCCAGATGGCGGCGTCGTGGAAGCTGTCGTCCTCCTCCACCGTCAGCACGGCCCGGGTGATCAGCGATCCGATTTCCATGTTCCCTCACGGTCCGGGGCAGGCGGCGCCCCGGGGGGTGACTGTAGCGAAGCGGATCTCTTGTGAAAAGGCTTGTGAATGTGAACACAATCACAGCTTGGGAGTAGCATGGGTTCCGTGACGCTCGTGCATCGGGTGCTGCACCCGAACCCCATCATCTCGCTCGAAGACCACATCGTCAGAGGAGGCGGAAAGGGGCTGACGGCGGCGCTGGCCATGGAGCCGGCCGCCATCATCGAACGGGTGCTGGCATCGGGCCTCCGGGGCCGGGGCGGAGCCGGGTTCCCGGTGGGGCGCAAGTGGCAGACCGTGGCCGGCAACTGGCGGCCCGACGCACCGTCGGCGGTGATCGTCAACGCCGCCGAGGGCGAGCCCGGCACGTTCAAGGACCGCACCATCCTGCGCCGGAACCCGTACCAGGTGGTCGAGGGGGCGCTGATCGCGGCCCGGGCCGTCGGCGCCGACCTGATCGTGTTCGGCATGAAGCGGTCGTTCTCGGGTGAGGTCGAGCGGGTACGGGCCGCGGTCGAGGAGGTCGAGGACGCGGGCTGGGCCGACGGCGTCGCCCTGTCGGTGTTCGAGGGCCCCGACGAGTACCTGTACGGCGAGGAGAGCGCCCTGCTGGAGACGATCGACGGGCGCTACCCGTTCCCCCGCGTCGTCCCCACCTTCCGCCGGGGCCTGCGCGAGGCCCCCGAGGACGCGCCCCTCGCGCCGGCGCTGGTCAACAACACCGAGTCGCTGGCCAACGTCCCCCGCATCGTCGCCCGCGGTCCCGACTGGTTCCGCACCGTGGGCACGCCCGAGTCGCCGGGGACCATGGTGTGCACGGTCACCGGTCGCACGCAGAAGCACGGCGTGGGCGAGGTGCTCATGGGCACGCCGCTGGCCGACGTCATCGAGCAGATCGGGGGCGGGCCACTGCCCGGCCACGAGATCAAGGCGGTCATGTCGGGCGTGGCGACGGGGATCATCCCGGGCGACCTTCTCGACACGCCGGTGACCTACGAGCACCTGGCGGCCATCGGCAGCGGGCTGGGGTCGGGTGCGTTCATCGTGTTCGACGACACCGTCGACATGACGTCGGTCGCCGCCGGCGCGGCCCGGTTCCTGGCCGTCGAGTCGTGCGGCCAGTGCTCGCCGTGCAAGCTCGACGGCGAGAACCTGTCCGAGCGGCTGCTCAAGGTCAGCCGGTCCGACGCGACCCAGCACGACATGGGCGTCATCCGCAAGCGCATCGGCACCGTGGCGGACCGTTCGCGCTGCTACCTCGCCACCCAGCAGCAGGTGCTCCTCGACAGCCTGCTGAAGCACTTCCCCGACGAGTTCGAGGCCCACGTCACCAACGCCCTCGATCCCGTCGGGCCGGAGCTGATCGCCGAGCTGCTCGACATCCGGGGCGGGCGGGCCTACCTCGACGAGCGCCACCGCCAGAAGCAGTACGACTGGTCGTACGCCAAGACCGACTCCGGCACGGTGCCCGTCGAGCGCTTCGTCAACGCCATCCCCTCCTGGCGTAGCTGACCACCGCCGCCTCGGCCCAAGAGGGCTGCGGCGCGCCCCGTCGGGCGCCGGCGAAGGTGGGAGGCTCTGACGGTGTTGGTCACCCGCCTGAGCGTCGGACTGTTCCTGCTCGCGGCCTTGCTCCTTCTGACCTGGGGTGGGGCGGTGGCCGCCGGGCCCCTGACCCTTCCGTTGATGTACCTGGCGGCGCGCCGCCACCCGACGCGGCCGTTCCGGTGGGTCGGCGGCGTCCTGGCCGGCCTGACCACGGTCGAGGTGGCGTGGGCCGTCGTCTACCTGGTCGACGGGGAGGCACGGCCGTCGATCTGGCTCCTGCCGCTGGTGGCGGGCGTCGTCGTCCTGGCCCTGTTCGTCGGGGCCGGGGCTCAGGCCAGGCGTTCGAGCCGGTCGCCCTCGAGGAACCAGACCTCGACGTCGTCCAAGAGCGGCCGGTAGCGGTCCAGCCAGCGGCCGAGCACGTCCCGCTCCTGCCCGAAGACGAGGAACCGGCGGTCGGCCCTGATGACGTGGCCGACGATGAGGACCGCCTCGGCGATGGCCGCCCACTTGGCCTCGGCCGTGTGCCCCCGGCCCTCGAGCCACACGACGTCGCCGACGATGCGCCCGTTGCCCGACACGAGCTCGAACAGCAGCGCCTCGCCACCCGGCAGCGTGGCCGGCCGGCGCGACAACGCCGTGCCCCATCGGGCCGAGAGGACGCGCCGGGCGTGGGCGGGGAACATGGCCTCGCCCGACGCGGGGGCGAAGGGGTCGGACCGCTCGAAGCCGGCGGCCGGGCTCGGCGCCGCCGAAGCTACCGGAGCCCCCGAGGTCCCCGAAGCGACCAAGGCCACCGAGGCCACCGACGCGACCGCGGCGACCGACCGGGTCCCGCCGGCGATGTTGCGCACGACCAGGCCGTCGGCCTCCAGCTGGCGGCACGTCTCGGCGATGGCGGCCCGGTGGACGCCCAGCGCCTCGGCCAGCTCGGCGTCGTCGAGCGAGGCTCCGTTGACCGTCAGGTGCTCGACGATGCGCTCTCCCAGCGTGGGCACGGCTCAGAAGGTACGCGCCCGCCGCGCCGGCCGCTACAACGTCGCCAAGAAGTCGGCGAGGGCGGCGTTGAACTCGTCCGCCGCCTCCATGTTCGACAGGTGGCCGGCCGCGGCCAGAACGGCCAGGCGCGACCCGGCGATGCGCTCGTGCATGTTCCGCGCCACCTCGACGGGCGCGAGCGCGTCGTGCTCGCCGACGACCACGAGCGTCGGCACCGAGATCGCCGGCAGCTCGGCGGTGGCGTCGGCACGGTGCTTCATCGCCTCGAGGGCGCCGATGTAGCCGGCGGGGGGGTTGGCCATGAGCCGCCGTACCCGCTCGACGAGATCCAGCCGGGAGGCCCGGGTGTCGTCGCACAACAGGCCGCCGAGGAGGATCTCGATCAACGCCGCCGTCCCGATACGGGCGACCTGGTCCTGCTGGTCGGTGCGACGTTCGAAGACCTCGTGGGTGTCGGCCGTGGCGCGGGTGTCGGCCAGGACGAGGGCGGCGACCCGCTCCGGGTACTGACGCAGGAACGCGAACGACACGTACCCGCCCATCGACAGCCCGCCGAGCACGACGCGCTCGACTCCGAGCCGGTCCAGCAGGCCGGCGAGCAGGTCGGCGAAACCGGCCATCGTGTACCGGTAGAGGCTGTCCGGCGCGTCGGAACCGCCGAACCCGGGAAGGTCGGGGGCGACCACCCGCCGGTCGGCGCCGAACGCCTCCAGCTGCGGCAGCCACATCCCCGAATGGAGGGGAAAGGCGTGCAGCAGGAGCAGCGGGACCGAGGTCGTCCGGGCCACCGCCCCCTGCGCCCGGGGGCCGACGTCGGCGTAATGCAGGCGGACTCCGTCGACCTCGGCGAAGGGCACCGGCCCACGGTAGCTTCGACCCCGGACGGCGCCGGCCCTACGCTGTACTGCCGTGCGGCCCGGGGTGATCGTGCTCGTCGGGCTGCCGGGCGCAGGCAAGAGCACGCTGGCGACCGCGCTGGCCGAGCGACTTGCGGACGCCCGCATCCTCGACAAGGACAAGGTCCGCCACGTCCTGTTCGCTCCGTGCGACTACACGTCGGCCGAACGCGACGTGGTCTTCGCCGCCCTGCTGGACGCGGCCCGCTACCACCTCGGTCGGGGCCGGGTCGTCATCTTCGACGGCCTGACGTTCTCCCGGCGCAGCCAGGTCGAGGCCGCGGAGGGCGTGGCCCGCGAGGCGGGGGCGTTCTCGGCGGTCATCGTCTGCGACGTCGACGTCGACACGGCCATCGAGCGGTGCGAGGCCGATGCCGCGACCGGCGACGGGCACCTCGCCTCCAACCGCGACGGTGCCCTCGTCCGGCGGGTGGCGGCCGAGATGGAGGAGCCGGCGGGGGACTACCTCACCCTGGACATGACCGGCCCGCTCGACGGCCTGGTCGCCCAGTCGCTCGCCTACGTGGAGGACGTCGCCCGCTGACCGCCCCTGGGCCGTGCCGGTCGGGAGCGGCTCCGGCCCCGCTGTAGGTTGCGCCGATGGACTATCGCGCCCTCGGCGGTACCGGTGTGAAGGTCAGCCACCTGTGTCTGGGGGCGATGATGTTCGGCGCCTGGGGCAACGCCGACCACGCCGAGTGCGTGCGCATGGTTCGCACCGCCCTCGACGCCGGGGTGAACTTCGTCGACACCGCCGACGTCTACTCGCACGGCGAGTCCGAGGAGATCGTGGGCAAGGCCCTCCAGGGCCGGCGGGACCGCGTGGTGCTGGCCACGAAGTTCCACGCCCGCATGGGCGACGACCAGAACATGGGCGGCAACTCCAGGCGGTGGGCCGCCCAGGCGTGCGAGGCCAGCCTGCGCCGCCTGGGCACCGACTGGATCGACGTCTACCAGGTCCACCGTCCCGATCCCGATGTCGACCTGGACGAGACGCTCGGCGCCCTCTCCGACCTCGTCCACGCCGGCAAGGTGCGCTACATCGGGTCGTCGACCTTCCCGCCGTCGGCCATCGTGGAGGCCCAGTGGGTGGCCGAGCGCCGGGGCCGGGAGCGGTTCGTGTGCGAGCAGCCTCCGTACTCGATCTTCACCCGCGGGGTGGAGGCCGACGTGCTGCCCACGTGCCTGCGCCAGCGCATGGGGGTCATCGCCTGGAGCCCGCTCAACGGCGGTTGGCTGACCGGCAAGTACCGCAAGGGCCAGGAGCCGCCGGCGGACTCCCGGGGGGCCCGCAACTGGGCCGGGCGTTTCGACAACCCGGAGAGCCAGCGCAAGCTCGATCTCGTCGAGGACCTGCTGAAGCTCGCCTCCGACGCCGGGATGTCGTTGACCCATCTGGCCCAGGCGTGGGTCGTGGAGCACCCGGCCGTCACCTCGGCCATCATCGGCCCCCGCACGATGGAGCACCTCGTCGACCTGTTGGCCGGCCAGGACGTGTCGCTCGACGCGGCGACGCTCGACCGCATCGACGAGCTCGTCGCCCCCGGCACCAACGTGAACCCCGGCGACGCGGGCTGGACCTCGCCAGACCTCGAACCTCCCGCCCGGCGCCGGTCCTGACGTGGAGCGCTACCTGCTGCCGGACACGCCGGTGGCGTCGCTCGCACAGTGGCGCGACAGAGGCGGCGGGCAGGCGCTGGAGATCGCCCGCCGGCTGGGTCCCGAGGCCACCATCGAGGAGATCGGCACGGCCGGCCTGCGGGGCCGGGGCGGCGCCGGGTTTCCCACGGCGCGCAAGTGGGCCGGCGTGCGCTCGTCGCCCGGGACCCACCGCTTCGTGGTCTGCAACGCGGCAGAGGGGGAGCCGGCCAGCTTCAAGGACCGGGCCCTGCTGCGGGCCAACCCGTACCAGGTGGTCGAGGGGCTGACCGTGGCCGCCCTCACCATCGGTGCGCGGGAGGCATACGTCGGCATCAAGGCCGGCTTCCGGCGGGAGCTGGAGCGCCTCGTCGGCGCCATCGAGGAGATGGAGGCGGCCGGCCTGGCGGGCGACGTCCCGATCAACGTCGTGCCCGGCCCGAGCGAGTACCTGTTCGGCGAGGAGAAGGCCATGCTCGAGGTGATCGAGGGCAAGCCTCCGCTGCCGCGCATCCTGCCGCCCTACGAGCACGGCCTGTTCGCCACCGGCTCGCAGATGGGATGGGAGTCGGTGCCGCGCGAACCCGGCCACGGGCCCGAGACCGACCTGGCCAACCCCACGCTCGTGAACAACGTGGAGACGCTCGCCAACGTCGCTCACATCCTCGTCCGAGGGGCGGAGTGGTTCCGCACCATGGGCACGGACGCGTCGCCCGGCCACGCGGTGGCCACGGTGGTGGGCGACGTTGCTCGCGCCGGCGTGGCCGAGATCGACCTCGGCATGCCGCTGGGCGACCTGATCGACGAGGTGGGCGGCGGCCCCCGCCCGGGGCGACGGGTCAAGGCGGTGTTCTCCGGGATCTCCAATCCGGTCGTCACCGCCGAGCTCCTGACGACGCCGCTGACCTACGAGGCCATGGCGGCCATCGGCTCGGGCCTCGGCGCCGTCGGCTTCGCCGTCTACGACGACACCGCGTGCATGGTGGAGCTGGCCTTCCAGTACTCGCGGTTCCTCTGGATCGAGTCGTGCGGCCAGTGCCCGCCGTGCAAGCTCGGCACCCAGGAGATCACCGCACGGCTCAACGAGATCGAGGCGTGCCGCGGCTCGGACGAGGACGTCGAGGTGATCGGCGCCCGGCTGGCGAATGTCACCGACGGCAACCGGTGCTTCCTCCCGGTCGAGGAGCAGAACGTCGTGGGCAGCATCCTGCGCGCCTTTCCCGAGGAGTTCGCCGCCCATTTGGAAGGCCACTGCCCGAACCCGCGGAGCGACCTGCTGGCGCCGACGCTCGTCGACGTGGCCGACGGCGTCGCCACCTTCGACGAGCACCACCGCCGCAAGCGGCCCGACTGGACCTACGAGGACTGAGCGGGCCGGGGCGCGGGCGCGTCCCAGCCTTCCTGCAGGACCTGGAGCAGCAGGTCCGGAGGCTGGGCGCCGGAGACACCCAGGCTCCCGGCGACCACGAAATACGGGACGCTGGTGATGCCGAGCTCGGCGGCCCGGCGCTCGTCGGCCCGCACGTCCGCCGCGTACGCGTCGCCGCTCAGAACCGCCGCGGTCTCGGCGGCCTCCAAGCCCGCGTCGGCGGCCAGGCCGGCCAGCACGTCGTGGTCCGCGATGCAGGCGCCGCGCGTGAAGGTGGCGTGGAGCATGCGCTCCTTCAGGTCGTGCTGGGCGCCGCGTGCCCCGGCCAGGTGCAGCAGCCGGTGGGCGTCGAACGTGTTGGCGGGCCGCGCCTTGTCGAAGCGCAGCACCACGCCGTGCTGTGCGCCGGCTTCGATCATGGTGTCGATCGTCGCCTCCGCGTCCTGCTCGGTGACGCCGTACTTGGCCGCCAGCCGTTCGACGTACGTCCCTTCGCGGATGGCCGGCTCGGGGTCGAGCTCGAACGACCGCCAGCGCACGTCGACCTCGTCGCGGTGCGCGAAGCGCGACAGCGCCGCCTCGAACCGCCGCTTTCCGATGTAGCACCACGGGCAGGCCACATCGGACCAGATGTCGACGTTCACGAGCCGTCGGGCTCGGGAAGCGGCGTCAGATCTAGGACGACGCCTTCTTGGCCGCGGCCTTCTTCTTGGTGGCCGCCTTGGCCTTCTTCGCGGCCGCGGCCGCCTTGCGCACGTCCTCGCCGGCCGCCCACTCCTTGGTGGTCTGGTCCTCGATCGTCGCGTCCGCAGCCAGGCTCTTGACCGACCGGACGCCGCCCATGGCCGAGGCCTTGCTGTTGTAGGCCTCGCTGGTGGCGACGATCTGACCGTTCGTGGAGAGCAGCGAGAAGCGGAACTTCCCGGTGCTGCCCTTCTTCACGACGAACTTGCCCGGCATCAATTCCCCCTTGTCGGAAAGTTGAAAGCGCACCACCGATGTCCGGACCGCTCACCGGACTCGGCGGAGCATAGCTTCTGCCGCCTCTTGCGAAGGGGACCGTCGAGCGCCGCTCACGTGACATGGAGCACTGCGTGACACCAGTTGTGGTGGAGAGGCGGCGGCGCGGCGTCCCCGGTGGGAACTGGTGACACGCAGTGCGACATTGAGCGCTGGGTGTCACCAGTTCGGTCGGGAGAGGAGGGGGGCGTCACCCGTCGGCGATGCGGGCCCTGGCCGCGGCCCGGCCCGGCGTGCCGGCGATGCCGCCGGTCGGGCCGGTGCCGGCACCGGAGAGGTAGAGACCCTCGATCGGTGTGCGGTGGCGGCCGAGGCGGCGGGTGGGTCGGAAGGGCCCGAGCTGGTCGAGGGTGAGGTCGAGGTACATGGGATGGGCGCCCGGCCAGCGCCCGGCCAGCTCCATCTCGTCGGGGAGGTGGGTGGCGATGCCGACGATGCTCGAGCGGAAGCCGGGCGCCCGGTCCTCCACGGTCTCGAGGCAACGCTCGACGAACTCGTCCCGCCGGGCCGGCCAGCCGCCCGCCACCCGGGAGGGGGCGGCCGGGCAGGCGAGGTACACGGTGTGGTGGCCACCCGGCGCCAACGTGTGGTCGATGGCCGACGTGGTGAAGGCGTAGAGCGGCAGGGGGTCGGGCAGCAGCCGGGCCTCGGCCGCGGACCAGCCGCGCACCAGGTCGTCGAGGCGATCGACGAAGCTCTGCAGGCCGTTCCAGTCGCCCGGCCGCGTGTTCGGGTAGGGCGGTAGCCGGTCGGTGGCCACATGGACCAGGGCCTGCACGACGTTGCCCCGGCGGGCCGCGCTGAGGTCGGCGCGGACGTCGCCGCCGAGTGGCGGGTCGACCAGCTGCAGCAACGCCGTCTTCGGATCCATGGCGGTGATGACCGCTCGGGCCTCGATGCGCTCGTCCGCCTCGGTCACCACCGCCCGCACCCGCCGGTCGGGCGCGTCGATCCGGGCGACCGGCGCGTTGCAGCGCAGCTCGCCCCCGAGCGCCTCCAGGCGCCGGACCAGGGCATCGGTGAGGCCCTGGGCGCCGCCGCGGGCGTGCCACTGGCCGAACAGGTGGTACGCCGCCTGCCACCACGCGTAGAGCGCGCCACCGGGCGCGCTCGGGCCGACGCCACCGTGGGCGGCGAAGGCGGCGACCGGCCCGCGGACGAGGTCGCCCGGAAGCCGCCGTCGCAACAACGCGTCGTAGGAGCCGAGGGCGTCGGCCACCGTCGTCGACGGGCTCGGCCGGAGGGCGCTGACCAACGCGGCGAGGCGGGTGGGCACGTCCCGCAGCGGCATCTCGCCCTGCACCGCCGGAAGGATCGTGCGGATCACCGGTACGGCCCGGGCCATGAACTCGGTGTAGGCCCGGGCCGCATCGCCGCTGTGCTCGGCGATGGAGTCGACCGTCGCCTCGATGGAGCGGTGGAAGCGCACCCGCCTGCCGTCGGCGAAGACGGCGACGGAGAACGGGTCCATCTCCTGATAGACGAGGCCGGCCCCGGCCAGGTCGAGCTGGCGGGGGATCGTCGTCATGTTGATGATGTTGTGGGCGACGGAGTGCATGTCGAACCGGTGACCCGGCACCGTCTCCTCGGTGCGCGCCCCGCCACCGGGACGGTCGGCCGCCTCGAGCACGAGGACGTCGCGTCCGGCCCGGGCGAGGTAGCACGCGGCCACCAGCCCGTTGTGGCCCCCGCCGACCACGACCGTGTCCCGGGCCGCCACGAACCCAGCATGGCAGCAGGGGCGGGGGTACGTTCTCGCCGTGCTGCGGGTCGAGGTCGGCCTGGCCATCGCCGGTGCGGGCGTGGCCCTGTTCGTGTTGTACGCGGTCGTCCACCGCCGCCTGGCCGCCCACGCCCGCCACGTCCACGCCGGCCCCGCCACGTCCGAGCTGCGCACCGAGCCGCCGGCCGTCGTCAACCTCCTCGTCAACGAGCTGACCCTGACGCCCGACGCCGTGGCCGCGACCGTCCTCGACCTCGCCGCCGGCGGCTACGTCGAGATCGTGGAGGTCGGGCCGCAGACGTCGATGTTGCGCGTGCGTCATCCCCGCGGTGGTGCCACCGGCGCGGACGCTGGTGCGGGCGGTGCCGAAGCGGCTCTTCCCGATCACCAGCGCCAGCTCCTCGAGCTCGCCCGCGGCGCGGCGGCCGACGGCGACATGACCGTCGCCGAGCTCACCGCCGCGCTCGGTCCCGGCAGCGTCGAGACGTGGGGCCGCTTCTCCCAGTCCGTGCGGGCCAACGCCGTCGAGCTCGGCCTGGTGCGCCGGGCCGGGGCCGGCAAGGGCGTGACCGGGCCATGCGTCGCCATGGCCACCGCGGTGTCGATCGGCCTGCTCGTCATCGTCCCGCCCCTGTGGTTGCTCGTGGGGGTCGTCTGGCCGATCGCGGTGGTCGCCGGGATCGTCGTGCTTGTGTGGGGCTACGGCCAGCTGCCCACGGCGGAGGGGCGTGCCGCCGCCGCTCACTGGCTCGGTGTGCGGCGGTTCTTGGCCGAGCAGGACAACCTGCACGACCTGCCGCCCGCCGCGGTGGCGGTGTGGGACCGCTACCTCGCGTACGGCGCGGCGATGGGGGAGTCGCCCGCCGCGGTGCACGGGCTCGGTGGCGACGTCCGCACGAGGATGTCGCTGTCGGACTGGAACCGCTTGTCGCGCCTGGCCCGGGATCCGCAGGCGCGGGCCGCGCAGATGCGCACCGCGGGCGAGGCCCAGCTGAGCCGGCTCTACGGCGGGGCCGGGGCCGGCGCCCTCGGACCCGACGACGGTGACTTCTGGACGCTCGTCGAACGCACGGCACGGGGGTGGTCCCCCGCCATGATGGCGCTCGCCTACGACGCGCCGGGGTGGGCGGCCGCGGTCGACCGTCGCCTGGCCGCGCTGCAGGCCGCGGCACCGGCGGACCTGGCCGCTGCGATCGCCGAGCTGGCGCCCACGGTGAAGCACCTGACCGAAACGGTCACCCGGGACGGCGTGGCCGGCCTGGAGGGCGCGACCGCCGGGGTCGACCTGACCGGCGAGCCGCTGGCCGAACCCGTGCGCCGGCTCCTGGTCGCCGCCGGCCAGCACTTCGGGTGCCCGCCGGATCCGGAGTCGCTCGCCCGCCGGCTCGGCGTCGCCGACCCGTACCGGGGCTGAGGCCGGCGTCTCACGAGTCGGTGGCCAGCCGGGCCGCCGCCTCCAGCGGCATGGTCCGGCCGGCGGCGAAGGCGGAGCGGAAGCGCTCCTCGCCCAGGCCGGCGCTGGCTCCGGCGACGGCGTCGTTGCGGTCGGCTGCCTCGTGGGCCGGCAGGGGCGTCCCGATGGCCTGGCGCAGGGCGTCGGCCGCGCCCAGCAGGCGGGCGGCGCGCTCGGGGCGCCCGTCGGCCACGGCCATGGCGCCGAGGCCCTCCATCCACGTCGCCGTGCTGGCTGTCGGGGGGACCCGGCCGTCGTCGGCGACGGGCGAGGCCTGGCGGTAGAGGGCCTCGGCGCCCGCCGGGTCGTCGCCGTCGCGAGCGAGGCGAGCCAGGTGCAGCAGGGCCAGCGTGACGCAGTGGCGGTCGTCCAACTCGGTGGCGACGACGAGCGCCTCCTCGAGCAGAGCGGCGGCGGTGGCGCGGTCGCCGTCGAGGCGGGCCAGCTCGGCCAACGCCGACAGCGACGCGGGCATGCCGGGCCGATCGCCCACCCGCCGGCGCTCGGCCAGGCCCTCGCTGTGCAGGGCTCGGGCCGCGTCGCGGTCGCCCCGGGCCAGCGCCACCCGGCCGAGGGCGGCTACGGAGTCGGCGACGCCGGACCGGTCGCCGAGGCGGCGACGCAGGGCCAGCCCCTCGGTGTGCAGATCCGATGCCGTATCCAGGTCGCCGCCGGCGAGGCAGAGGTCGCCCAGGTTGGCCAGGATCAAGGCGGTGCCGTGACCGTCGCCCAGGGTACGGCGCACACCGAGCGCTTCTTCGTAGAGGGCGCGAGCGCCGCCCAGGTCGCCGGCGGCGTGGGCGACCCACCCCAGGTTGGTCAGCGCCGCGGAGAGGACGTGGGGCTGGTCGAGGTCCCGGCCGATGGCCGCGGCCTCGGCGAACTGGGCGCCGGCCTGGCGCAGCTCGCCCTGGAGGGCGGCCAGGTTGCCCAGCCCGACGAGGGCGGCGGCCACGCCGAGGCGGTCGTCGAGGCGGCGGCGCAGGGCCAGGCTGTGCTCGTAGAGGCCGCGAGCGGCGCCGTAGTCGCCCTGGTGCTGGGCGAGGACCGCGGCCCAGTTCAGGGCGGTGGCCCGGAGGGCGGGCCACTCGCTGCCGCCGCCGGCGGTGAGGGCGGCCTCCAGCCAGCTCCGCCCCTCGCGGAGGTGGCCGCGGACCTCCCAGAACCGGCCGAGGGCCGTCGCCAGGCGCAGTGCCGGCTCGGCATCACCCCCCGAGGTGCCCCAGGCCAGGGCGACCCGCAGGTCGTCGTGCTCGGCCTCGAGGTGGTCGAGGGCGGTCGCTTGATCGGCCCCCTCGAGGCCGGCCTCGGCCGCCTGGGCTACGGCGACGGCCCGGGCCAGGTGGCGGGCGCGCACGGCGGCGGCGTCGCCGGACTCGGCGAGGCGCTCCCGGGCGTAGTGGCGCATCGTCTCGAGCAGGCGGTACCGGGTCGGGCCGCCACCGGGCGGCCGCTCGGCCAGCACCAGCGACTTGTCGACCAGGCCGGTCAGCAGGTCGAGGACGTCGGCCGGTTCGATGCCGCCCGGTTCCGAATCCCCGGCGACCTGTTCGGCCGCGTCCAGGCCGAACGCGGACCCGAAGACGGCCAGGCGGTCGAACACGCGGCGCTCGTCGGGGGACAGGGCGTCGTAGGTCCAGTCGACCATGGCCCGCAGCGTCTGCTGGCGGGGGACGGCGGTGCGGGCGCCGCCCGACAGCAGCCGGAACCGGTCGTCCAGCCGGCTGGCGATCTCTTCGACCGACAGGGCGCTCGTGCGGGCCGCGGCCAGCTCGATGGCGAGCGGGATGTTGTCGAGCCGCTGGCACAGCTGGGCCACGGTGGGGGCGAGGTCGTCGTCGACGACGAAGTCCGGGCGGACGCCCCGGGCCCGCTCGGCGAACAGCGCCATGGCGCCGGCCGGGCTCAGCGACGGCACCCGCCAGGTGGCCTCGCCGGGGACGCCGAGGGGCTCGCGGCTGGTGGCCAGGACGGTGAGGCGGGGGCACGAGCGCAGCAGCCCCTCGGCCAGCGCGGCCGACGGGCCGACCAGGTGCTCGCAGTTGTCGAGGACGAGCAGCAGGTGCCGGGACCGCAGGTGGGCGGCGAGGGTGTCGGAGGGGCCCTGGCCGGCTTCCTCCCGCACCCCCAGGGCGGACAGCACGTGCTGGGGCACGAGGTCGGCGTCGGCCAGGGGCGCCAGCTCGACGAGGAACGCGCCGTCGGCGTAGCGCGGGGCCAGCTCGGCGGCCGCGGCCAGGGCCAGCCGGGTCTTGCCCACGCCGCCGGTCCCGGTCAGGGTCAGCAGGCGGGACCCGGCCGCCGCCTTCTCGATCTCGGCCAGCTCGTCGTCACGGCCGACCAGCCGGGTGAGCTGGAAGGGGATGTTCGACCACGCCGGCCCGGCGTCGGCCGTCGGGACCACGTCCGGCGCGGCGACGGCCGGCGGCGGCTCCTCGCCCAGCAGGGCCAGATAGGCGGCCTCGGTGGGGGGCGACGGGCTGACGCCGAGCTCGTCGGCCAGCACGCGTCGGCACCGCTCGTAGGCCCGCAGGGCCTCGCCCCGGTTGCCGGCCCCGGCATGGGCCCGCATGAGGCGCAGGTGGGCCGATTCCCGGAACGGCTCGACCGACACCGCCTCCTCCGCGGCCCGCAGGGCGCCGGCCCAGTCGCCCGTGGCCTCGGCCGCGTCGGCCAACGTCTCGAGGGCCTGCAGGTGCAGCTCGCGCAGCTCGGCCTGCCGCCGCTCGACCCACGGGCCCTCGCTCTCGGGGAGGAAGCCGCGACCGGCGATGGCGGCCGCGTCCTCGGCCAGGGCGCGCGCCTCGTCGGGGCGCCCGCTTTCCCGGGCCGAATCGGCCCGGGCCAGTTCGGCCGCCGCCGTCTCGAGGTCGACCTCCGTGGCGGCCGGCAGCCGCAGCTGCCAGCACCCGAAGGCGCTGGTGAGCGCCTCCCCGGGGGAAAGGCCGGCGGCGCCCAGCACGCCGCGCAGGCGCAGGGCGACACCCCGCAGCGACGTCTCCCACGACCGGGGCAGCTCGTCGCCCCACAACAGCTCGGCCAGCTCGGACCGGGTGACCGGGCGATGGCGCTCGGCGACCAGGTAGGCGAGGGCGAGGCGGCCCAACCGGCCCAACCCCCCGTCGTCGACCGCCACGCCGTCGACCTCGACCGCGACCCTGCCGGCGAGCGAGATCCTGATCACCACACCACTACAGCACCGTCGCCCCTAGTTCGCGCCGGCCGGGCCGAGCTGATTCGGCCGGCTGAGCGCGCTCCGGAGCTGCTCGGCGACGTGGGCCGCGCCCAGCGCAGGGTCGACGGCGCAGACCGCGCCCGACCGGGCCAGCGCGGTCGCCCGCTCGTCGGCCGGCCGCCCGGCCAGCGCAGCGCCCAGGTGGTCGGCCACGCCGCCGCTGCGAGCCACGGCCATGACCAGCCGGCCGGCCCCCACGTGGTGGCGGACGTCCTCCCAGGCCGGCTCGCCGCCGCCCGCGACCAGGGCCACCGACCGATTGCCGCCGGCGACTGCGTCGGCGACGGCCGAGACCCAGCCGGCCAGCTCGGCTGGCTGCTGCGCCGGGACCAGCACGAAGTGGGTGTGCTCGGGATCGAGCGTGTCGTCGGGTTCGCGCCCGTCGTCGCCGATGACGCCGAGCAGTGCGAAGCCGGCTTTGCTCTCGGCCCGGATGCGTCCGAGCAGGCCGGGGACGCCGCCGCTCGTTCCCTCGTCGACGACCGTCGCCTCCATCGCGTCGGCCACCCGGGCGACAACCTTCTCGAGCAGCGGCCGGAGGCGGGCGACCTGATTCGGCCGGGTACCGGCGCCGACGACCACGATCGTCGGCACCCCGGTGGTGAGCCCCATCGCCCGCAGGGCGCGGGGCAGGTCGCGGCCCCCGGCCGTCCGCACCGCGAGGGCGACCTGGCCGGAGGCGAACGAGATGGGAAAGCGGGGGAGGCTCACATCTGACTCCACGGTGGCGGGGGGCTACTATCCGGCGTCGGTCGTCGACTGGAGAAGGGCGTGGGTGGCCGGTCGACTACGCTGCGAGAAGAAATAGGATTCCACGACCCAAAGAGTCGACTTTTGATGCAGAAGTTTGTATTTTGAGGCCGCTGGCGACAACCCCCACGGGACTTCTCGTGGGAGCCGCCGGGACGGGACTCTGCGTCGTGGCTGAAGGAAATCTACCGAAAGACATGGCGGGGGTCAGGCACCCGGCGGGGGGCCACGAACAAAGGAGCAGCGTTTGAGGACGCGAGCAGTAGGACTGTTGTCGGCGGCAATGGTGGTGGGGGGCCTTCTCATCGGAACGCCCGTCACCGCCAACGCGGCACCGATCAGCGGGCAGGCCTTTGCCGCGTACGGCTCGGGCGCGGCGGTGATCACCAAGGCGCTGCAGTTGGGCAACACCTCCATCGCCAACGCCGAGGCCGCGTTCTCGGGCGGTTCCGTCAACTCCCAGGGCCTGAACACCCCGGTCGTGAACGAGTTCGGCGTGAACGTGCAGCCGGCCACCCCCGACAAGAACGCCCTCGGGCGAGGCACGGGGCTCGAGGCGGGACTCGTCACCAATGACCCGCAGCAGTCGACGGTCAACCAGGTGCTCCTCTCGGGCCTCGCGGTCGCCACTGCGCCGCCGCCCACCGGGCCGATCGTCAAGGAAATCCCGATCAACCTGAACCCGGTGGCCTTCGCCAGCACCTTGCGGGGCACGGCCGCGGCCACCTACGACCCGACCTACTGCCCGGTGGGCAAGCCGCTCACCTACGGGCAGGGCTACGCCGAGAACCTGCAGCTGCTGAACGGCGGCGGCACGGTCGACCCCACGACGGGGTTCACCGCACCCGTCCTCGGGACGAGCAGCACGGTCAACAACCCCCGTGCGGCCTCGCAGTCCCGCACTGTCACCTACCTGCAGCCCAACGGTGACGGCACCTTCGCCGTCGTCAGCGAGAGCCGCCAGACCGTGGCGCCCATCTCGCTGCTGGCCAACTCCACGACCAACACCGCCATCACCGTCGAGGTCGCCGGCGAGTTCGGCCTCAAGACCGTCTCCACCGGCAAGCCGGGTGGGTCGTCGATCTCCTACACGGGCAACCCGGTCCTGACCGTCAGCTCGACGGTCCTCGGGGTCACCACCAACATCCTCGGCCCGATCAGCCTCCAGGACATCGTGGGCGCCAACGGGCTGACGGTGAACGTCCCCGGTCTGGTCACGGTCTCCGTGGGTGCGCCGCCCCGTGCTCTCGGCGGTGCTCCCGGGACCGCTCCGGCGCTGGCGGCAAACGGTACGTCGGCCTCCGGCGCCGTCGACGCCGTGCGGCTGAGCCTGCTGTCCCTTCCGGGCCTGACCGGCCTGGACCTGGCCCTCGGCCACATGGAGGGTGCGGTCGCCGCTCCCGCCGGTGGCGTGACCTGCGACATCCCGGTCAGCAAGACGGCCAGCGTCGACCCGGTCACCGTCGGCCAGGACTTCAGCTACCAGATCCACATCCCCGCTGACGCAGCCCAGTTCAACGCCCTGTTCAACTGTGACCTGACCGGCATCTCGGCCACGGACACCGTCGAGACCCAGAGCGGCAGCCCGACGATCCAGCTGATCTCGGCCGACCACGGAGGCGTGATCAGCGGCAACAAGGTCACGTTCCCCAGCTTGGGGAATTACACCTTGGGACAAGATCCAATCGTCCTCACCATCAACGCCCGAATACCCACCTCATCCGGAGCGGGCGTCCTGCGGGACACCGTGAACGTGACGGCGGCCCTGGGCAATTGCCGGGGTGGGGCCAACGGTGAGGACATCGTCAACGGCAACGCCCAGCTCAACGGCAGCGCCATCACCGGTGCCGTGACCCTCGTGGCCCCGAACGTGAGCCGGGGCGACCTGGCCGCCACCGGTGGCAACTCGTGGCCGCTGGTCGCTGGTGGGGGCTTCCTGCTCGCCGCCCTCGGCCTGGTCCGCCTGCGTCGCCGGGTGACCGACCCCACGGCGCCAGCCGAGAGCTAAGCCGGGCCCACACCGGCCTGTTCCTTCCGAGCCGGCTGCAGTGAGGTGCGCATCGCGCATCCCGCTGCAGCCGGTTCTTTTTTTGCCCTGCATCGGAGGGGTCGGGCGACGGCAGAGGGCGGCGCGTCCTCCTGGCGCGTGCTTCGCGTCCGCGGTTACTCCGGAGCTCGAATGGCGTCGGCGGCGTTCGGGCGGAGCAGCCACGGCAGTGCCGCCGCCACCGCCAGGGCGACCCCGGCCACCAACAGCGGGCGGCCGAGGGCCCAGATGCCGATGACGGCCATGGCGCTCACCTCGGTGCCGAAGGCGGCGACGGACGTCACCGTGGCCCGGGCCGGCCCCTCGATGCGTCGCTGGAGGCGGGCGTCGCCC
>DATASA010000063.1:0-30274 GCA_036269435.1 Acidimicrobiales bacterium
GGCGAGACGACGCCCGCCGGCACCGGCGGGGCATCCATCTGGTACGCCTGGACCGCCCCGACCAGCGAGAATTACACGTTCGACACCTGCGGGACGCCCTTCGACACGGTGCTCGCGGTGTACACGGGCTCGTCCATCGACGGCCTCGCCCTCGTCGCGGCCGACGACGACAGCGCGTGCGGCGTGCAGAGCATGGTGAGCTTCGACGCCACCGCCGGCACGACGTACCTCATCCGCATCGACTCGTTCGACCCGACCGTGACTGGTGGCACCGGTCCCACGACGCTGTCGTGGGCCGTCACGCCGCCACCCCCGCCACCGCCGACGCCTCCTCCCAATGACAACTTCGTCGATGCGCAAACGATCACCGGGGTGTCGGGTTCCGTCAGCGGCACGAACGTGGCCGCCACGAAGGAGGTCGGCGAGCCCGACCACGCCGGCAACCCGGGCGGCGCCTCCATCTGGTACGTCTGGACCGCACCGGCCAACGGGTCCTACACGTTCTCCACCTGTGGCAGCGACTTCGACACCCTGCTCGGCGTCTATACCGGCACCTCCGTAGACGCGCTCACGCCGATCGCTTCCGACGACGACGGCACGTGCGGCGAAACCAGCACGGCCCAGAGCACCGTCACCTTCGACGCGACCGCCGGAACGACTTACTACATCGCCATCGACGGCTTCTCGAGCGGCGACTGCTCCGACTGCGGCGAGGGCGGGGTCGCCGAGGGCAACAGCGTGCTGTCCTGGCAGCTCGACGGCCTGGCCGCTCCCACCATCACGACCACGGCGTCCACGGGGACCGGCGGCCAACCGGTGCACGACGTCGCCGTGATCTCAGGCGGTGTCAACCCCGGGGGCACCGTCACGTTCAATCTGTTCAGCGACGCCACGTGCGGCGGCACCCCGGTCTTCACGTCCACGGTGCCCGTGTCGGGCGGCACGGCGACCTCGGCCGATACCACGGTGCCCCAGGGGACGTATTACTGGGTGGCGACGTACAGCGGCGACGCTCAGAACGCCGCCGCCGGTCCCACGGCCTGCGGCGACCCGGCGGAGACGGTCGTGATCACCCAGGCGGTGCCGACGCTGACGACACAGGCGTCGACGACTGTGGCTGTCGGCCAGCCGATCTTCGACACCGCGACCCTGACCGGCGCCGACAACCCGACCGGTACGGTCACCTTCACCCTGTACGGGCCGAACCCTGCGGACTGCAGCGGCACACCCGTGTACACGAGCCCGCCCGAAGCGGTCACGCCGGGCGCACCGATCACGTCCGGCTCGTTCATCCCGACCCAGGCCGGGGTCTACCGGTGGGTGGCCACGTACTCCGGCGACACCAACAACGTCGCCGCCGGCCCGACTGCATGCGACGATCCGGCCGAGGCGGTCATGGTGACGAGGGCGACCCCGACCTTGACGACCCAGGCGTCACCGTCGGTGCCCGTCGGCGGGACGATCTCGGACACGGCCACCATCGCCGGCGGCGCCGCCCCCACCGGCACGGTCACCTTCAGCCTGTTCGGTCCCGACGCGGCCACGTGCGGCGGGACCCCGATCGCCACCAGCACCTCGAGCGTGAACGGCAACGGCAGCTACCCGTCGGACGCCTTCACGACCGCGCAGGCGGGCACCTACGTCTGGGTCGCCACCTATTCCGGAGACGGGAGCAACAGCAACGCAGGACCGACGGCGTGCGGCGACCCGGCCGAGACCGTTCTGGTGGGCCGGGCCACACCGACGCTGACGACCTCGACGCCGGCCACCGACGTCGTCGGGCAGCCGAATTCCGACTCGGCCACGATCGCCGGCGGGTTCAACCCGGACGGCACGGTCACGTTCCAGGTGTTCGGACCGAACGACGCCAGGTGCACCGGCACGCCGACGTTCACCAGCACCCGCCCGGTCACGACAAGCACCACGGTGGTCTCGGACCCGTTCAGCCCGAGCGCGGTCGGCACGTACCGGTGGGTCGCGAGCTACTCGGGTGACGCGAACAACGCGCCCGCCGCCGGCGCGTGCGGAGATCCCAACGAGCAGGTCGTGGTCGGCCGAGCCACGCCGACCCTCGCCACGACCGCCTCCCCGAATGCCAGCGTCGGACAGGCCCTGATCGACACGGCCACCCTGGCCAACGGTTTCAACCCCACCGGCACGCTCACCTTCTCGCTCTTCGGCCCGACCGACCCCAACTGCACGGCAACCCCGCTTGCGGTCACGACGAAGACCGTCTCCGGGAACGGCGGCTACGTGTCGGACCCGTTCATCCCCTCCGTGGCCGGCACCTACCGCTGGGTTGCGTCGTACAGCGGCGACGCCAACAACGTCGCCGCGGCCGGAGCGTGCGCCGATCCGTCCGAGACCGCGGTCGTCACCGCAGCCGCGACCACGTCGACCTCCGTCCCGCCCACGTCGACCTCCGTCCCGCCGACGAGCACCTCCGTCCCCCCCACGTCGACCTCCGTGCCGCCGACGTCGACCTCCGTCCCGCCGACGAGCACCTCCGTCCTGCCGACGTCGACCACCGCGCCGCCGACCACCACGACGGTGCCGCCGACCACCACGACCGTGCCACCGACGTCGACGACCGTGCCGCCGACGTCGACCACCACGACCGTGCCGCCGACCACCACGACGGTGCCGCCGACCACCACGACCGTTCCGCCCACGACGACCACCACCGAGCCCCCGACCACCGAGCCGCCGACCACCGAGCCGCCGACCACTCAGCCGCCGGAAACGACGACCACCGTGGCTCCGACCACGACCACCACCACGCCGGCGACCACGACGACCGCGGGGACCACGACGACGGTGTCGCCGACGACGACCACGCCGGTCGCGTCGACCACGCCGGCCCCGGGCACCACCTCCACGGTTGCCCCGACGCCGGTCGCGACCACCCCGCTGGCTGCCACCGCCACGGCGACCACTGCGCCCGCCACCACCGCGCCCGCCACCACGGCGCCCGCCACCACGGCTCCGACCAGCTCGTCGGTGCCCCCCTCGACGGTGCCGCCCAGCAGTTCCACCACGGCGCCGACCGTGCCCCCCACGACCATTCCGCCGCCACCGACCACCCTGCGGGCGGTGAACCCCGACGGGGGGCCCTCGGGCCCGCCCGGGGTGGGCCTCGACGTGTCGGGCGTGGGCTACAACGGCTGCAAGACGGTCTACGTGTTCTTCGACGGCGTACGGGTGGGCACCGTCACGCCCGACGCCGCCGGCGCCATCGGGGTGGGCGACCTGTCGGTGCCGGGCGACAGCAGCCCGGGGCCCCATACGGTGACGACGTCGTGCAGCAGCTCCGGCTCGCCGGTACGGGCCCGCACCATCTTCACCGTCACCAACGCCTCGCTGCACCGCAGCGCCCTGGTCACGTCCGTGCCCCAGCCGGGCCAGGTGTCGCTCAACCTGGCCCGGCTCGGGGCCAGCGCAGTGGCTGCCGCGTTCATCCTGTTGCTGTTCGCCTTCCCCTACGAGCTGTTCAACAAGACGCTGGAGGAGAACTACGACGAGGTCAGGGGGTGGATGCGCCTGCCGGCCCGGGCGGTGGAGGCGTCGTCTCGGGCCGGGCGGATCGGCGGGTTCGTCGTGCTCACTGCCATCGCCGCCATTGCCGTCGGCTTCCTCAGTCCGGACTTCGCCCTGAACCAGGCCGGCGTCGTGCTGGCGCTCGGCACCTTCGTCGCCCTGCTGGTCATGAGCGTGGGCTTCAGCCTGCCCGCGGCGGTGGGCATCCACCACCGCACCGGCGAGTGGGGCAAGCTCAACTTCCTGGGCGGCAGCCTGGTGGTGTCCATCGTGATGGTGGTCCTGTCCCGGCTCCTGCACTTCCAGCCCGGCTACTTCTACGGCGCCCTGGCCGGCCTGGCCTTCGCCAGCGCGCTGCCCGAGCAGACTCAGGCCCGGCTGGCCGCGGCCAACTGGGTCTTCGCCCTGGCTCTCAGCGTGGGGGCGTTCTTCCTGCGGATCCCGGCGGCCCACGCCGCGGCCCGGCCTCACGCGTCGGTGTGGTGGATCGGCATCGAGGCCGCCCTCGCCCTCATGTTCCTCTGGGGCATCGAGGGCATGGCGGTGGCCATGCTGCCCATGCGCTTCCTCGACGGGCGCAAGATCATCGACTGGAACCGGCCCGTGTGGGCGCTGCTCATGTTCCTGGGCGTGTTCGCCACCGTGCACATCCTTCTGTCGCCGAGCAGCGGCTACGTCGGCCACACCACCCGCCAGGTGGCCATCGGGGTTGGCGTGCTGTTCGCGGTCTTCGGCGCGCTGTCGATCGCCTTCTGGGCCTACTTCCGCTTCCGCCCCGAACGGTGGAACCGCAACCCGGGCCAGGGCATCGAGGACGAGTTCCTGGGGGTGTAGTTCCAGCTCGCCGAACCCCGTCCGGCCGAGAGCGACGAACGCGTCCGTGCGAAGGTCGCTCGAGCGGCGTCTCGGTCAGCAGGCGGGCTCGGGGGCCCCGTTCGCCTTGGGCTGGGGCGACTGCTGCGCCGCGGTGGTCGGCGGCGAGGCGTCGGCGCCGTTCTGGCGCACGCCGGTGAAGTCGGCCCCGACGACCAGGGCCACGTCGGCGGTGCCGAGGGTGGCGTCCTGGGTCAGCGTGGCTCCGGCGCTGAGGTAGCTCTGGAGCAGCTTGGCCTTGTCCAGGCTCGACGGGGCGTAGCGGATGACCGTCTTGGAGTACGCGAAGGTGTCGGCGTCGCCGCTGCCGATGACCTGGAAGCCGGCGGACTGGAGCAGCCCGGAAGCCTTGGAGGCCGAGCCCACGCCGCCGTTGCCGTTCAGGACCCGGACCTGCACGTCGCCCGGGCGACCGGTGACCGGCGCGGGCGGCGGCTTCCCGTTGATCTTGTCGATGAGCGGCTGGGCCTCGTCGGTGTTGAGCATGAGGACGTCGGCACCGCCCGCGGTCGTATACGGCGTCGTCGGCAGCGTCTGCATGTCGACCGTGTCGGGGTCGAGGGACTTGAACCGCCGGGCGACCGTGACCATGTCGCTGGTCGACATGGTGGAGTCGATGGTGAGGTTGGCGACGCCGATGCCGATGAGGCGGTTGAGGGTCAGCGGGTTGCTGATGCCCGAAGAGAGCGCCTTTTTGAGCATGCGTCGGATGAAGTCCTGCTGGCGCTTGATGCGCCCGAAGTCCGACGACGTGTCCGAGACCCACCGCCCCGCCTCGTAGTACTCGTAGTAGCGGCTGCGGACGTAGGCCAGCGCCTGGTCGCCGTTCAGCTGCACGCACCCGGCCGTCGGCAGGTCGAGCCCGCTCTTGGCGTCACGGGCCGGCGCGTCGATGTAGATCTTCAGGCCGCCGATCGTGTCGACGATGTTCTGGAAGCCGGAGAAGTCGACCTCGGCGTAATGGTTGATCTGGATGCCCAGATCGTCCTGGATGGTCTTGATGAGCAGCTGCGGGCCACCGCCGGCGAAGGCGGCGTTGATGCGGTCGTGCGATCCGTTGACCGTCACCCAGAGGTCGCGCGGAATCGACAGGATCGCCGCCTGGCCCTGGCTGGGGTCGATGTGGAGGATCATCATGGTGTCGCTCAGCCCGGCGCGATCACCCTCGATGGCCTTGCCGGATTCGTCGGCCAGGTCGCCGGTGGTGTTGGCCCGGCTGTCGGAGCCGACCAGGAGCACGTTCATGGCCCGACCGGACTGGTCGTCGCTCAGGCTGGGAATGCTGACCCGCTTGATGCGCCCCAGCTGGTGGCGGAGGTAGATGTAGCCGCTTCCGGTCAGCACGAGGCAGACGGAGACGAACACGATCACGCCCAGGAGCACGCGCCGGCGCCAGGCCGGCGTTCCGCGGCGAAGCGGCGGGGGCGGTCGGGACGCTCCTGTGTTCCTGACCATGTCGGTGGGCACGGCCACATGCGGAGGCTAACCGAGCAGCGGCCGTGGCAAGCGGCGCGTCCGCCCGATCAGCTCGATGCGCGGAACCGGTACAGGCGCAGGCTGTTGGTCACGACCGACACGCTCGACAACGCCATGGCCGCGCCTGCCACCATCGGGTTGAGGGCCCCGGCCATGGCCAGGGGCACCGCGGCCAGGTTGTAGCCGAAGGCCCAGCCCAGGTTCTGCAGGATGGTGCGGAACGTGCGGCGGGACAGGCGGATGGCGGTGGCCACGCCGTCCAGGTTCCCGGACAGCAGGGTGATGTCGGAGGACTCGATGGCGACGTCGGTGCCGGAGCCGATGGCGATGCCGAGGTCGGCGGCCACGAGGGCGGGGGCGTCGTTCACGCCGTCGCCGACCATGGCCACGATGCGGCCCGACGACTGCAGCGCCCGGACCTGCGCCACCTTGTCGGCGGGCAGCACCTCGGCGAGGACGTCGTCGATCCCCACCTGGGCGGCGATGGAGGCGGCCGTGCGCCGGTTGTCGCCGGTGATCATGACCACGCGCATGCCCATGCCCCGCAGGCGGGCGACCGCCCCCGCGGCGTCGTCGCGCAGGGTGTCGGCGACGGCCAGGACGCCGCGAGCGCGACCGTCCCACCCGGCGTACACGGCGGTACGACCGTCCCCCTCGAGGCGCTCGGCGGCAGCGGCCAGCGGCGGCGGCACCTCCAGGCCGGCCTGCTCCATGAGCTGGTGGCGGCCGACGTGGACGACGGTGCCCTCCACCGTGGCCCGTACGCCATGACCGGCCACGGACGCGAAGTCGACGGCGCGGGGCGCGGCGTTCGCGGCGCCGTCGGCGATGGCCCGCCCGACCGGGTGCTCCGATCCGGCCTCGGCCGCCGCGGCCCACCGGCGCAGCCGGCCCTCATCGACCCCGTCGGCCGCGACCACGTCGGTGAGGGCCATACGCCCCCGGGTGAGCGTGCCCGTCTTGTCGAACACGACGGTGTCGACCCGACGGGACCGCTCCAGCACCTCCCCGCCCTTGATCAGCACACCCATGGCCGCCCCCCGGCCGGTGCCCACCATGATGGCGGTCGGCGTGGCCAGGCCGAGGGCGCACGGGCAGGCGATGATCAGCACGGCGACGGCGGCGAGCAGGCCCTGCCGGGCGTCGCCACCCAGCACCGTCCAGCCGGCGAGCGTCAGGACGGCCAGGCTCAGCACGACCGGCACGAACACCGACGAGATCCGGTCGGCCAGTCGCTGGACCGGGGCCTTGGACCCCTGGGCCTGCTCGACCAGCCGCACGATCTGGGCCAGGGCGGTCCCCGAGCCGACTGCGGTGGCGCGCACCGTCAGCACGCCCTGGGCGTTCACGGTGGCCCCGGCCACCAGGTCGCCCGGGGCCTTGTCCACCGGCACGGACTCGCCGGTCAGCATGGACTCGTCCACCGCCGAGCTGCCGTCGACCACCTCGCCGTCGACGGGGACCTTTTCGCCCGGGCGCACCCGCACGACATCGCCCACCCGCACCTGCGCGGCCGGCACCAGTCGCTCGGTGCCGTCGGCGTCGACCAGGCGGGCCTCCTTGGCGCCCAGCTCGAGCAGGGCCTTGATCGCCGACGACGCCCGCCCCCGCGCCCGGGCCTCCAGATACCGCCCGAACAGCAGGAAGGCGATGATCAGCGCGGCGGAGTCGAAGTAGTGGGGGGCGTGGTGGCCCCCGAAGACGACCTGGTAGGTGGAGAAGGCGAAGGCGGACAGCGTGCCCACCACGACCAGCGTGTCCATGCTCGCCTGCAGGTGCCGGGCCCGAGCCGCGGCCTCCCGCAGGAACGGCCAGCCGGCCCAGAACTCGACCGGGATGGTCAGCACCAGCGCGCTCCACCGGGCCCACGTCTCGTGCATGTAGCCCATGGACAGGATCAGGACGGCGGCGCCGAGGACCCACGCCACCGCCACCCGGCGCAGCCAGGCCGCCCGCAGGACGTCGGCGTCGTCGGTGGGGTCGGGCGCATCGTGGGCGGGCGGGCGGACAGGAGCCAGCCCGTAGCCCGCTTTGGCCACGGCCGCCACCAGGTCCTCGGGCGACACACGGCCGGCGTCGAACGCCACCGTCGCCCGCTCGGTGGCGAAGTTCACGTTGGCCTCGGCCACGCCGGGCTGGCGGCTGAGCACCTTCTGCACCCGGGCCGCGCACGACCCGCAGTGCATGCCGGTGATGTCGAACTCGACGTCGCCGACCTCGGCGGCGGCCTGGGCGCTCGCCGCCCCGCGGGTGCCGGCGGAGGTGTCGAGGGAGCTCACGCCGTCACCTCGGCGGCCGGGCCGGTGGCGACGCGGTCGTACCGCAACGCCTCCATCAGCTCGTCCACGATCTCCTCGGTGCGACCGGCCTGCATGGCCGCGGCGACGCAGGTCTCCAAGTGGTTGCGCAGGACCAGGCGGCTGGCGCCCTCCAGCGAGCCCTGGACGGCGGACAGCTGCTTCATGACCTCGGGGCAGTACGTGCCGTCCTCGACCATGCGGATCACCGCGTCGAGGTGGCCGCGCGCCGTCTTCAGGCGGTTCAGGATGGCCTTCTCGTGCTGTGGTTTCACGACGACATCCTACCCCACCAGGGGTGGGGTCGCCACGGGCCGCCGCCCGTGCGCTGGCTAGCGTCACGCCGATGAGGCGACTGGCGTGGATCGGCGTCGCCACGGTGGTCGTGGGCGTCGTGGTCGCCGGGCTCGGGCTGCGGGCCGCACCTGCGTCGCTCCGATCCGGGCCGACCCAGATGGTGAGCGACGACCCTGAGCAGGCCATCAACTCGAACACGTCGCCGGTGGCAGTGGTCGCTCCGAACCGCCCGGACACTCTCGTCGTCGCCGGCCGGGTGGACGCCCCGCAGCTCAACTGCGCCGTGTCGGTCTCCACGACCGGCGGTGAAGCCTGGCGGCGGCTCGACCTGCCGCTGGCGCCCGGGGCGTCGAACTGCTTCTGGCCCGACGTCGCCTTCTCCCCCGACGGCAGCCTGCTCGTCCTCTACACGCCCACCGGTGGGCAGTACAACCTCCCGCTGGCCCTGTGGCTGCAGCGCTTCACCTCCGACCTGGCACCCGACGGGCCGCCGATCCGGGTGAGCGGGCCGCTCGCGTTCCAGCCCCGGCTCGCCGTCGACGGCAACCGGGTCCTGGTCGCCTGGATCGTCGCCGCGCCGGCCCGGGCCGACAAGGCCCTCGGCTTCTCGCCGCCGCCGAACCCCATCGTGCTCGCCCGTTCCGACGACGGCGGGCACACGTTCGGCCCTCCGGTCACGGTCGGCGACCCGGGTCGGCTGGCCGTGCAGCCGACGCTGCTGGCCGGGCCGGACGGCCTGGTCGTGGTTGGCGCCCTCGACCTCGGCGACGACCTCACCACCTACGAGTCGGGCGACGGCAGCCTCCCCGGTCCTCCGCCGGCCGGCCCCTGGCGCGTCGTGTCGTGGACCTCGACCGACGGCGGCGCCACCTTCGCCGATGCCACGGTGGTCGCCGACCGGGTGGTGCCGTCGCAACGGGTGCTCATCGACCTCGCCGCGGCGCCGGCCTTCGCGCTGGATCCGGCCCGGCGACGTCTCTACGCAGCGTGGGAGTCGGGCGGCGACGTGGAGGTGGCTCGGTCCGACGACGGCGGGACGACGTGGGGGGCGTCGCACCGGTTGGGGCCGGCCGCCGGCGCCCAGTTCCTTCCCGGGATCGGCGTGGCGCCCGACGGACGGGTCGACGTCGCCTTCTACGACCGCAGCCGGGACCGGGCCGACATCCTGGCCGACGTGGTGCTCGCGTCGTCGACCGACGGAGGCCGGTCGTTCGTCAGCACCCGGGTCTCGGACCAGTCCTTCGACACGCGGGTCGGGTCCTTCACCGGCGACAATGTCATGCTCGGCAGCCACCTGGCCGTCGTCTCCCAGCCGGGCCGGACCACGGTCGTCTGGGCCGACACCGCCCGCGGCAACCGGGTCAACAACATCGTCGACCTCACCTCGGCGACGGCGACGTTCCGGCCGGCCCGGGGACGGCGAACGCCGGTCCTGGTGGTCGGCGGGCTGGTGCTCGTCGCCGGCCTGGGGATCATTGGCCGGTCTTGGCCCGGTTCAGCAGCTGGTCGAGGTCGTCGGTCCTGACGCCCCCGAGCAGCTTGGCCACGACGATGCCGTCCGGGCTGATCAGGTAGGACTCGGGCACGCCGGAGACGCCGTAGTCGAGGGCGATCCGGCCCTTGGGGTCGGTGAGCATCGGCCACGTCCCCCCGTTGGCGTTGCGGAACTCCTGGACGGCCTGGTTGTTGTCGCTGTAGACGACGGCCAGGACCCGGGCGTCGCCCTCGGCCGTGTCGGCGTGCTCCTCCGAGAAGTGGACGAGGTCGGCGTGCTCCTGGCGACAGGGGACGCACCACGTCGCGAAGAAGTTCACCACCACCCATTTGCCCCGCAGCTCCGCCAGCCCGGCAGGCTGCCCGTCGACCGTGGTCGACTCGATCGGCGGGGCCGGCTTGCCCACGAGCGGCGACGGCGCGCTGACCGTCGCCGAGGGCTGACGGGTGGCCAGGACGCCGATCAGCAGGGCCAGCGGGACGGCCACGGCCACCGCGATCCACAGCACTTTGCGGGTCCGGCGCAGCGCCGGGACGATCGCGGGTGTGCCGTCGTCGTCGGCGACTGCCTGGTCGGTCGCCGGTTCGTCCTCCGGCGGTCCTTCGACGGGCTCGTCGGCCGGCTCGTTCGGGACGTCGGTCATACGGGCGGCCATCCGTGCTCGGCGAACCAACGTTGCATGGGCTGGAAGTAACCCTGCCAGCGACCCGTCACGAACAGCAAACCGACCAGCACCAGCAGCGCGCCGCCCACGATCTCGATGCGCCGGCCGTTGCGGCGCAGCCAGCCGAGCGACCGCTGGGCCCGGTTGAACCCGAGGGCGAGGGCGACGAAGGGCACGCCGAGCCCGGCTGAGTACAGGATCAGCAGGATGGCCCCCCACACCGCGGTCCCGCTCACCGCGGCGGTGGCGTAGATGGTCGCCAGGACCGGCCCGAGGCAGGGCGCCCATCCTGCGGCGAACGCCATCCCCATGGGAAAGGCCCAGGCCGTGCCGCGCGGCACCCGGGCCAGGTCCATCCGTCGCTCCCGCATGAGGAACGGGATGCGCAGCACGCCCATGGTCGACAGCCCCAGCACGATGATCGGCACGCCGAACCAGCGCACCACCGGTCCGCCGGTGGCCAGCAGGACCGATCCGAGCAGCTGGGCGACGACGCCCAGCACCGTGAACACGACGGTGAACCCGGCCACGAACAGCAGCGCGGCCCGCAGCGTGACCAGCCGGGCCTGGCGGTCGCCGAGCTGGGAGACGGGCAGGGCCGACACGTAGGAGAGGTAGCCGGGCAGCAGGGGCAGGCAGCACGGGGAGCTGAAGGAGATCAGGCCGGCGACCATCGCGAACAAGGGCAGTGCGAAGCCGGCGGTCACGTCCCAAAGGTACCGCCGCCCCTGCGACGGGCCATGGCGACCTACGGTGGCCCGTGCCCCGCCTCGGCCCCCGCCTGGTCGTCGCCGGGACGTCGTCGGGCGTGGGCAAGACCACCGTCGCCACCGGGCTCATGGCCGCCCTCGGTGCTCGCGGCCTGCGCGTCGGCTCGGCCAAGGTCGGACCGGACTTCATCGACCCCGGGTACCACGCCGTCGCCACCGGCCGCCCCGGTCGCAACCTCGACGGGTGGATCTGCGGCCCGGACGCCATCGCGCCGCTGGCCGGCCGGGCCGGGGCCGACGCCGACGTGCTCGTCGTCGAGGGGGTGATGGGCCTGTTCGACGGCTCGGGCGACCCGGGCGGCCCGACGGCCAGCACGGCCGAGGTCGCCGGCCTGCTCGACGCCCCGATCGTCCTGGTGGTCGACGCGTCGTCGGTCGGAGCGTCGATCGCCGCCACCGTCCACGGCTTCGCCACCTTCGACCCGGCGGTCGAGATCGCCGGCGTCGTGCTCAACCGGGTGGGCAGCGACAGCCACGAGTCGATGCTGCGAGATGCGGTGGCCGCCCTCGGCGTTCCCGTCCTGGGCGCCCTGCGGCGCGGGTCGGACTACGCCTGGCGGGACCGCCACCTCGGCCTCGTGCCGGTCGTCGAGCAGCCGGACGCCGTCCGCCGGTCGGTGGAGGCGCTCGGGGCCGCCGTGAGCAGGGACTGCGACCTCGACGCCGTGCTCGCGGTCGCCCGCTCGGCGCCCACGACCACCGTCGCGCCGCCGGCCTGCGCCCGGCCCCAGGGTGGGGGCACGGTGACAGTGGCCGTGGCGGCCGGGCCGGCCTTCAGCTTCACGTACCCGGACAACCTCGAGCTGCTGGCCCAGGCCGGTGCCGAGCTGGTGGCCTTCGACCCGCTCACCGAACCGCAGCTGCCCGAGGGGGTCTGCGGCCTGTACGCCGGCGGTGGCTTCCCGGAGGTCTTCGCCGCCGGGCTGGCCGCCAACCGCCCGCTGCTCGACGACGTCCGGACCAGGGTGGGCGACGGCCTGGTGACGTGGGCCGAGTGCGGCGGGCTGTTGTGGCTGTCCCGGTCGCTCGACGACCACCTGCTGGCCGGCGTGGTCCCGGCCGACGGGCGGATGACGGACCGGTTGACCCTGGGGTACCGGCGGGCCCGCCTCCGCACGGCGTCGCCCCTCGGCCCCGCCGGTACCGAGCTGCGGGGCCACGAGTTCCACTACTCGACGCTCGAGCCGCCCGGCGACGCCGTCGACTGGACGGGCCGCGCCGGCGCCGGGCGGGCGGGCTATGCCGGTCCGACCCTGCTGGCGTCCTATGTCCACCTCCACCTGGCCGCCGACCCCACCCTCGCCGAACGGTTCGTGGCGAGGGCCCGGCGTCGATGCGGGTGACCGGCAAGACTGTGGGGGTGGCCGAGGCCCTCGATCGGATACGCGCCCTGTGCCTGGCGCTGCCGGAGACCACCGAGCGACTCAGCCATGGCGGCCCGACGTTCTTCGTCCGGGACAAGAAGACGTTCCTCCGGTTCATGGACGACCACCACGGCGACGGGCGGCTGGCCGTCTGGTGCGCGGCGCCGGTGGGTGTCCAGCCCACGCTGGTGCGCGAGGAGCCCGAGCGGTTCTTCGTGCCGCCCTACGTCGGGGGGCGGGGCTGGCTGGGCGTGCGCCTCGACATCGACGTGGACTGGGCCGAGGTCGCCGGCATCGTCGAGGACGCGTACCGGACGGTCGCCCCCCGGCCGCTGGTCGCCCTCCTCGACCAGGGGCCCAGGTGACCCTGCGGCCCGCGGCACCGGCGACCGGCAAGGCCGTCCAGTGCCAGAGGCCGGTCGTGAGATTGAAGATCGGCTGACCACGGGGGTCGCCGGGGCGGGGCGTTGTAGAGTCCTGTCCGCCTGTCGGGTCGACGAGCCGGTGCGAGTCCGGCGCGGCCAGTGCCACTGTGACCGAAAGGGAGCCAGAGGTCGGACCGCCAGACGGACCATCCCCGGGCCCCGAGGGCCGCATGACCGACCCGCAGGCGACCGACGCCGGCAGCGTGCTGATCGGCGTGGGCGTGGGCCCGGGCGACCCGGGGCTCATGACGCTGCGGGCCGTCGCCGCCATCCGCGACGCCGACCTCGTCCTGGCGCCGTCGTCGGCCGTCGACGCCGTGGGGCGGGCCGAGTCGATCGTCCGCCAGGCCTGCCCGGGCGTGCCCGTCGAGCGGGTGGTCTTCGCCATGGGCGACGCCGCCACGTCGGTGGACGACGCCGCTTCGACCGTCTGTCGGGCCCTCGACGCCGGCGGTCGGGTCGCGTTCGTCACCCTGGGCGACCCGAACGTCTACAGCACGTTCTCCACGGTGGCGGCGCGGGTGCGCCAGCTGCGCCCCGCCACGGTCGTGGAGACGGTTCCGGGGATCATGGCGTTCCAGGAGCTGGCGTCGCGCTCGGGCACCGTGGTCCTGCAGAACACCGAGCGCCTGGCCCTGGTCACCGCGCTCGACGGGCCGGGCGCCCTGGACGGGGCCCTCGACGACCCGAGCCAGGTCGTGGTCGTCTACAAGGGCGGCCGCCACCTGCCGGCCGTGGCCAAGCGCCTGGCCGCCGCCGGTCGGCTCGACGGCGCCGTCGTCGGCGAGCTGCTGGGGCTCCCGGGCGAGCGGGTCGTTCCTGTGGCCGACGCCGCCGACTCGCCCGCCGCCTACCTGGCGACGGTGATCGTCCCGCCGGCCGGACGGCCCCGGTGATCAGCTTCGTCGGCGCCGGCCCGGGCGCGGCCGACCTCATCACCCTGCGGGGCCGCGACCGCCTGGCCTCGGCCGACGTCGTGGTGTGGGCGTCGTCGCTCGTCCCCGAAGCCCTGCTCGCCCATGCGCCCGAAGGAGTCGTGGTGCACGACTCGGCCGTCATGACCCTGGAGGACGTGCTCGCCGTCTACGCCGCCGCCGGGCCGGACGCGGCGGTGGTCCGGCTGCACTCGGGAGACCCGTCCGTCTATGGGGCCATCGGCGAGCAGATCGACTGGTGCGTGGCGAACGAGCGGGACTTCGAGATCGTGCCCGGCGTCAGCTCGCTTGCCGCCGCGGCCGCCGCCGTCGGTCGGGAGCTGACCGAGCCCGGCGTCGCCCAGAGCGTGGTCCTGACCCGGCTCGCCGGGCGCACGGCCGCCTCCATGCCCGCGGGCGAGTCGGTCGCCGCCTTCGCGGCCCACGGAACCACCATGGCCGTGTTCCTGTCCGCAGCCCGCCCGGTCGAGCTGGCCCAGGAGCTCCTGGCCGTGGGCACCGCCTACACGACGGACACGCCCGCGGCCATCGTCTTTCGGGCGTCGTGGCCCGACGAGCGGGTGGTCAGCACCACCGTCGGGCGGCTGGCCGCCGACCTCGCCGACCTGGGCGCCCGGACCACCGTGCTGGTCCTGGTCGGGCCGGCGCTGGGCGGCCCCGTCGACGGCGACGGCGCAGCCCGGGCCTCGGCCCGCAGCCACCTCTACTCCCCCGGGTTCGCCCACATGTTCCGGCGCCGGTCACGGCCGGGGACGACCGCCGGACGCCCGGCATGACCGGGCGCGGGGGGCTGCGGACGGGCTGGACCACCGGGACCTGCGCCAGCGCGGCGGCGAAGGCCGCGGCCATCGGCCTGACGACGGGCACGCCGCCGGCCGAGGTCGAGGTCGGCCTGCCGGGCGGGCGACGCGTCCGGTTCGCGGTCGAAGCAGACTCGCCGGCCCGTTGCGCGGTGGTCAAGGACGCGGGCGACGACCCCGACTGCACCGACGGCGCCCGCATGACCGCCGAGGTGGTCGAGGCTGCCGGCGGCGTCGGGGCCTTCGTTGCCGGCGACGGGGTGGGCACGGTCACCAAACCCGGCCTCGGTCTGGCCGTCGACGCCCCCGCCATCAATTCAGTCCCCCGCCGCATGATCGCCGCCGCCCTGGCCGAGGTCACGGCTGCCCCGCTGACCGTCACCTTCTCCGTGCCCGGCGGCGACGCCATGGCCGCCCGCACGTCGAACGCCCGGCTGGGAATCGTGGGCGGTATCTCCATCCTCGGGACCACCGGCATCGTCCGGCCGTTCTCGACCGCGGCGTACCGGGCCTCGGTGACCCAGCAGATCGACGTCGCCGCGGCCCAGGGGGAGTCGGTGGTCGTGCTGGCCACGGGAAGCCGTTCGGAGCGGGCGGCCATGCGCCTGCGACCCGACCTGCCCGAGGTGTGCTTCGTCGAGGTGGGCGACTTCACCGGCACCGCCCTGCGGCGGGCGGCGGCCGACGGCATCGACCGCGTCCTGCTGGTGGCCATGGCCGGCAAGATCACCAAGCTGGCGGCGGGCGTGATGATGACCCATTTCCACCGGTCGCAGGTCGACGGGAACCTGCTGGCCGTCGTGGCCCGGGAGAGCGGCTCGGCGCCAGAGGTGGTCGCCGCGGCCACCGACACGGCCACGGCCCGCCACTTCTTCGAGACCTGCATGGTCCATGGCGACGTCGCCCCCCTGGAGCGGGTCTGTGCCCTCGCCCGTGACGCCTGCCAGGCCCACACCGGCGGGGCGGTCCAGACGGAGGTGGTCATGGTCGACTTCGAGGGCGACCGGGTGGTGGCCCGTGCCTGAGCTGCCCATCGTCGTGCTCGGCGTCTCGGGCGACGCGCCCCCCGCGCCGGTCGACGCCGACCTCGTCGTCGGCGGCCGCCGCCACCTGGACGGGCTCGCCGGCCGCCATGTCGTGATCGGCGGCGACCTGGCGCCCGTGCTGGACGCCATCGCCGCCGAGCCCGGACGGGTGTGCGTGCTCGCGTCGGGCGACCCCGGGTTCTTCGGCATCGTCCGGGCCCTGGCCGCCCGCTTCGGCCCGGACGCCCTCGACGTGCGGCCGGCGGCCTCCTCCGTGTCGCTGGCCTTCGCCCGGCTCGGCCTGCCGTGGGACGACGCCGTCGTCGTCTCCGCCCACGGCCGGCCCGTCGCCGACGCCGCCCGCCGGGCCGCAGGCGCGGCCAAAGCGGCGGTGCTGACGTCGCCGGACACGCCGCCCGAAGCCCTGGGCAAGGAGCTGGCGGTCCTGGGGGCCCGGCACCGTCGGGCCGTGGTCTGCAGCCGCCTGGGCACGGCCGTCGAGCAGGTGACCGAGGTCGACCTCGCCGGCCTGGCCGCCGGCACCTGGGATCCGCTGTCGGTGGTCGTCCTGCTGGGCGACGAGGACGTGGTCGCGGCCGCGCCGGTCCTGGCCTGGGGGCGGCCGGACCACGAGTTCGCCCACCGCGAGGGCATGATCACCAAGTCCGAGGTCCGGGCCGTGGCCCTGGGCAAGCTGGCCCTGCCGGCGACCGGCGTGCTGTGGGACGTCGGGGCCGGCAGCGGCAGCGTGGCCGTCGAGTGCGCCCGCCTGCGCCCCGGCCTCCGGGTCGTCGCGATCGAGCGCGATGGCGGCCAGGCCGAGCAGGTGCGGGCCAACGCGCTGCACCACGGGGTGACGGTGGAGGTCGTCGAGGGCGACGCGCCGGCCGCGCTGGGCGGCCTGCCCCGGCCGGACCGCGCCTTCGTCGGCGGCGGCGGGCTCGAGGTCCTCGACGCGGTGGTCGCCCGGTTGGCGCCGCAGGGCCGGGTGGTCGCCGCCTTCGCGGCCATGGACCGGGCCGCGTCGGCCGCCGTCCGGCTCGGCCACCTGGTCCAGGTCGGCGTGTCCCGGGCCCGACTGCTGCCCGACGGCGGCGTCCGCCTGGCGGCCGAGAACCCGGTGTTCGTGGCGTGGGGGCCGGACGAGTGACGCGGATCCTCTCCGTCTCGGTGACCGCCGCCGGCCGCGCGCTGGCCGACCGCCTCCCCTACGAGCACGTCGCCGACGGGCGGGCGGCCGACGTCGTCCCTGGCCGCTGGCGGGACGTCGACGGGTTCGTGCTCGTGCTGGCCACGGGAGCGGCGGTGCGGATCGTCGCTCCGCTGCTGGGCGACAAGGCGACGGACCCGGCCGTCGTCTGCGTCGACGAGGCCGGCCGGTTCGCCGTCGCCCTTTGCGGGGGCCACGCCGGCGGGGCCAACGCGCTGGCCCGCTCCGTCGCCGCCGCGCTCGGGGCGACCCCCGTCGTCACCACGGCCACCGACGCCGCCGGGCTGCCCGCCCTCGACCAGCTCCCCGGCCTCGCCGCGACCGGCGACGTGGCCGGCGTCACCCGGGCCCTGCTCGACGGCCGGCGCCCGCTCGTCGACAACCAGCTCGGCTGGCCGCTCCCCCCCGTGCTGGTGGACTCGGGCGAGGGCCCGGAGCGGCTCGTCGTCACCGACCGCGCCGGGCTGTCGCTGGCCGCCGCCGGAGTGGCCGTGTTGCACCCGCCGTCGCTGGTGGCCGGCATCGGGGCGTCCACCGGAGCGCCCGTCGACGAGGTCGCCGACCTGCTGCGCACCACCCTGGCCGACGCCGGCCTGGCCCGGGCGTCGGTCGCCGAGGTGGCGACCATCGACCGGCGGGCGACCGATCGCGCCGTCGTGGGCCTCGGGCTGCCGGTACGGGCCTTTTCCGCCGACGCGCTGGCTGCGGTCGACGTCCCGACGCCGAGCGACGTCGTGCGCCACGCGGTCGGCACGGCCAGCGTGGCCGAGGCCGCCGCCCTGCTGGCCGCCGGCCCCGGGGCCGAGCTGGCGGTGACGAAACGGGTCACGCCGCACGCCACCGTCGCCATCGCCCGGCGCCGTGGACCCCGCGGCCATCTGGCCGTCGTCGGGCTCGGCCCGGGCGACGCCGCCTGCCGGACTCCCGCGGCCGAGACCGCGGTGCGGCGCGCCGAGGTGGTCATCGGCTACGGGCCGTACGTGGACGCGTGCGCCGACCTGCTGACGCCGTCGCAGGAGGTCGTCCGCAGTCCCATCGGCGACGAGACGGTCCGGGCCAAGCAGGCGGTGGCCGAGGCCGCCGCCGGACGGCGGGTCGCCCTGGTCTGTTCCGGCGACGCCGGCGTCTACGGCATGGCCTCGCTGACCCTGGAGGTGGCCGGCGACGCCGGGGTGGAGGTCGAGGTCGTGCCGGGCGTGACCGCGGCGCTGGCCGCGGCCGCCCTGCTGGGCGCCCCCCTCGGGCACGACCACGTCATGGTCAGCCTGTCCGACCTCCTCACGCCGTGGTCGGCCATCGAGGCCCGCCTGCGGGCCGCGGCCGCCGCCGACCTGGTCGTCGCGCTCTACAACCCCCGCAGCCGGGGCCGGACCTGGCAGCTCGACGCGGCGCGCGACCTCCTCCTCGCCCACCGGGCGCCCGAGACGCCGGTGGGCGTGGTGACCGACGCCGCCCGTCCCGGCCAGGCCGTCCGGGTGACCACCCTGGGCGACCTCGATGCCGGTGACGTCGGGATGACGACGTGCATCGTCGTCGGCTCGTCGACCACCCGGGTCCTCGGCGGCCGCATGGTCACGCCGAGGGGGTACCAGCCGTGACCGTCGCCATCGACCTGCGCTGCGCCGGCTGTGGGGCCTGCCTGACCACGTGCCCGGAACGGGCCCTGCGCCCCGCCCGCCAGCGGCCGCTGGTCCTCGTCGACCGGTGCACGACCTGCATGGCCTGCATCGAGGTCTGCCCGGCCGACGCCATCCGGGAGGTCCCGGCCCGGTGACGTCGATCCATCCCATCGAGGCGGAGAGCTACCGCATCCTGGCCGAGCGGGTCGATCTGGGCCGGTTCGGGCCCCTGGCCGCCGCGGTGGTCGCCCGGGTCATCCACGCCAGCGCCGATCTCGACTATGCCGACACGATGGTGCTGGACGAGGCCGCGGTCGGGGCGGGCGTCGTCGCCCTGGCCGGGGGCGCGCCCGTCGTGGTCGACGTCGAGATGGTGCGCCACGGGATTTCGGCGGTGGACGCCCGGTGCTACCTGCCGACGTCGGCGGCCGCGGGAGCAACGACGACGCGGTCGGCCGCGGGCATCGCCCAGGCCGCCGAACGCCATCCTCAGGGCGCGGTCGTCGTGATCGGCTGCGCGCCCACCGCCCTGGACGAGGTCGTCCGTCTCTACGAGGCCGGCCGGTTCCGTCCCGCCCTCGTCGTGGGCCTCCCCGTGGGGTTCGTCGGCGCGGCCGAGTCGAAGGCCCGGCTGCGGGCCAGCGGCCTGCCGGCGATCTCCAACGTGGGCGAGAAGGGCGGCAGCGCGGTGGCCGCCGCCGCCGCCAACGCCCTCCTCCGGCTCGGTGCCGCCCGTGGCTGACGCGCCCGCCCTGCTCATCGTCGGTCACGGCAGCCGTTCGGCCGCCGGGGTCGCCGAATACTGGGACCTGGCCCGCGCCGTGACCGGATCGGCGCCGGAGCTCGACGTCGGCTGCGGCTTCATCGAGTTGGCCGCCCCCGACCTCGACACGGCCGTCGACCGGCTGGTCCAGCGGGGCGCCCGCTCGGTCGTCGCCGTTCCGCTGGTCCTCCTCGGCGCCGGCCACATGAAGAACGACGGCCCCGCCGCCCTGCATCGCGGCCGCCACCGCCACCCGGGCGTCCACTTCGCCTACGCCCGCCACCTCGGGCTGCACCCGCTGGTGCTGGCCGTCGCCGAGGACCGCATCCGCGCCGCAGTGGGCGACGCCGACCCGGCGGCGACAGCGGTCGTCGTCGTCGGGCGGGGCTCGTCGGACCCGGACGCCAACGCCGACCTGTACAAGGTCGCCCGACTGCTCTGGGACTCCCGCGGCCTGGCCATGGTCGAGCCCGCCTTCGTCTCGCTCGCCCAGCCCGGCGTGCCCGCGGCCCTGGACCGCTGCCGCCTGCTCGGGGCGACCCGGATCGTCGTCGTCCCGTACTTCCTGTTCACCGGCATCCTGGTCGATCGCATCGAGGCCCAGGCCCGCGCCTGGGCCGCGGCCCACCCCGACGTGGACGCCCGCCCCGGTCCCCACCTGGGCGCCGACCCCCGCATCGCCCGGCTGGTCGTGGACCGCTACCGCGAAGCCCTCGCCGGCGACGCCCACATGAACTGCGACCTGTGCGTCTACCGGCACCCCCTGCCGGGATACGAGCACCGCCATAGCCATGGGGAGGAGGTGATTTCCACTGGAGACCACAACTCTCGCCACCACGGCGCCTGAGCCCATCGCCATCCCGGCCTGGACCTGGCTCGTCCTGGCCCTGGCCATGATCGCCGTGTACGCCATGGCCCTGGACAACGGGGCCACGCTCAAGGCCGGGGCCACCGTCCTGCACGAGTTCTTCCACGACGGCCGCCACTTCCTCGGCGTCCCCTGCCACTGACCCCCTGATCCGGCCCACCGCCTCGAACCGGTGACACCCAGTGTCGTATGTCGCACTCGGTGTCACCGGTTCGGGCGAAGGGCCACGTGAGGCGCTCCATGTTCCGTCGATTGTTGAAGCAGGGCGTGCTCGCCGGGATGGCCGGCGGCGTGGGGCTCGCGCTCGTCCTGCGCCTGATCGGCGAGGGGCCGCTCGGGCGCGCCGTCGCCATCGAGGGGAGCACCGGCCACGAGATGTTCAGCCGGGCCACGCAGCAGGTCGGCGGCATGATCGCCTCCCTGATCTACGGCGCCGCGCTGGGTGCGGTGTTCGGCGTCGTCTACGCCCGGGTGCGCCACCGCGTCCGGGCGACCGACGACTGGCGGGCCGCGGTCAACCTGGCCGCCACGGGTTTCGTCGCCGTCTTCCTGCTGCCGTTCCTCAAGTTCCCGGCCAACCCCCCGACCGTCGGCGACCCGGACACCATCGGCCGGCGCACCGCCCTCTACGTCCTGGCCGTGGTCTGGTCGCTGGTGGCGACGTGGGCGGGCTGGCGGGCGTGGCGGGCCATCCTCGGCCGCGGCCTGCCCACCGCCCAGGCCGTCCCCGCCGCGCTGGCGGTGTGGGTCGTGCTGGTCGCGGTCGGCCTCGTCGCGCTGCCGCCCAACACCGACCCGGTCACCCCGCCGGCCACGCTGATCTGGCAGTTCCGCCTGGCGAGCGTGGGCGGGGCGGTCGCCTACTGGTCAGTGATGGGGCTGATGTTCGGCTGGCTCCGGGTGCGGGACCAGCCGGGTGTCGTGGTCGCACGGGTTGACGTGCACGATCGCGCCTGACAGCAGGCCGAGCTCGTCCATCAGGGCCTGCTCGGCCCTCTCGCCGATCAGGTGGGCCGTCGCCACGTCGAGATCCCGGTCGACGGTCATGCGCACCTCGGCCTGCAGCCGATGGCCGAGCCAGCGCATCCGCAGCTCCGTCACGTCCTGCACCCCGGCCACGCCGGCCACGACGCCCTCGGCCCGGGTGACGAGCGCGGGGTCGACTGCGTCCATCAGCCGCTCACCCACGCCCCGCACGGCCTGGACCAGCACCAGCAGGATCGCCCCGCTGATGGCCAGGCCGACCACCGGGTCGGCCCACTGCCATCCGGCGGCGACGCCGACGGCGCCGATGAGCACAGCCAGCGAGGCCAGCCCGTCGGTGCGGGCGTGCAGGCCGTCCGCCACGAGCGACGCCGAGCCGATCCTGCGCCCGACCCGGATCCGGTAGGCGGCCACCGTCTCGTTGCCGACCAGCCCGACGACCGCGGCGGCCATGACGAAGCCGATGTGCTTCACGTCGGACGGGTGGCGCAGCCGGTCGACCGCCTCCCACGCCGCCACCATGGCCGAGGTGGCGATCATCAGCACGACGAAGATCCCGGCCACGTCCTCGGCCCGGCCGTAGCCGTAGGTGAACCGCCGGGTGGCAGCCCGGCGACCCAGGTTGAAGGCCAGCCACAGCGGCAGGGCGGTCAGGGCGTCGGCGAAGTTGTGCAGGCTGTCGCCGAGCAGGGCGACCGAGCCGCTGGCCCCCGCGACCCCGAGCTGCAGGACGGCGGTGGCGGCCAGCCCCCCGAGGGAGATCTGCAGGGCGCGCACGCCCTGGCGGCTGTCCTCCAGGGCCTGGTCGATGACGACGCTCCCGTGGCTGTGCCCGTGCCCCCCGTGCCCGTGCCCGTGCCCGTCGTCCTCGTGGTGCCCGTGCCCGTGCCCGTGCGCGTCGGGGCCGAGGTCGTCGTGGTCCTGGTGGACCTGGCCGTCGGCGTGGAGGTGGGTGCCGTCGTGGCCGGGCCCGTCGGCGTGGGCGTGACCCGAGGCGTGCCCGAGGGAGTCGTCGTCGGTGTCCGTGGGACCATCTTGTCATCGAGTCCCTCCGCTGCGTCGTGTTCGACCTCTACGGCACCCTGGCCCGCGCCGTGGCCTGGGGCGACACGCACGAGCAGGTTTTCGCCCGGCACGGCCGGACGTTCGACGAGCAGGCGTGGGGCTGGAACTTCGTCGGTGAGGCCAACGACGGCGACGAACACGTCGCCCACTCCGTCGACCGGGACGCCTACGTGGCCTGGGAGCGCGAGCGCCTGCGCCGGCGGGCCCGGGCGTGCGGCGTCGGCGACGACGACCTGGAGGCCCTGGTCGCCGACCTCCACCTGGCGTCCAAGACCTACACGCTCAAGGCCTACGACGAGGTCCCCGACGTGCTCGGTGAGCTGCGCCGGCGGGGCATGGTCCTCGCCATCTGCTCGAACTGGGACTGGGACATCGACCGGGCCGTCGCCGGGGCGGGGCTGGAGGGCGCAGTGGACGTGGTCGTCACCTCGGCCCAGGCCGGAGCCCGCAAGCCGCACCCACGCATCTTCGAGCACACCCTGGCCCGCTGCGGCGTCACCGCGGGCGAGACGCTGTTCGTGGGCGACACCTTCGGCCCCGACGTCGAGGGCCCCGTCGCCATGGGCATGCGGGCGTTGCACGTCTGGCGCGACGACGTGGAGGGCGACCCGCCGCCCCTGCCCGCGGGAGCGGTGCGAGCCCCCGACCTGCGGGCCGTCCTCCGGCTCACCGGCGGCGACCCCTAGGCGGCGAGGAAGCTCAGGCGGACCTTGCGGTGGGCGTTGTCGGCGTTGAAGTCGACCAGCACCACGCTCTGCCACGTGCCGAGCTGGGGCCGGCCGGCCAGCACCGGTACCACCACCGACGGGCTGACGAGGACCGGGAGCAGATGGTCGGCGCCGTGGCCCTTGGCCCCGTGGCGGTGGCGGTAGCGGTCGTCGCGGGGCAGCAGCCGTCCGAGGAGCTCGTCGAGGTCGGCCTCCGACCCCGAACCGGTCTCCATCAGGGCCACGCCGGCGGTGGCGTGGGGCACGAAGACCGACAGCAGCCCGTCGCCGAGCGACCGGCAGAACCCGCCCACCTCGTCGGTGAGGTCGACGACGCGGCGTCCCGCCGTGTCGACGGACAGCTCGATCGACTGCATCGCTGCCACTTCGCGGACGTTACAGGCAGTTCGCGGACATTACAGGCACGTGAAAGCTCGCCGGATATCCGTTCCCGGGCGTCCAGCGCCCATCGCGCCGGTAAGCTGGGGTCGTGGGTCTCTCCCGCGCCGGCTCGGCACGCCCTCTTTCCCGCCGGCGACGGTGGCCGGCTTCGGCCGCACTCGCGCTGGCCGTCGTCCTGGTCACCGGTGCCTGCTCCCAGCCCGAGTTCCGCTACGTCAAGAACTCCTCCCTGAACACCTACCTGAAGGTTCCCAACAGGTGGAAGGAGTACACGCACGACGAGCTGATCAACGCCGAGCTGGACGCCGCCCGCCAGGCCAACCAGCCGTCGTCGTTGATCGACGCCCTGGTCAACCGCCAGTACCAGTGGCGGGAGGCCTTCGACAGCGACCCGCAGCCCTCGATCGACCACACCCTGTCCCTCGCCACCGACCCCGTCGTCGAGGTGAGCGTTCGGGCCCTCGACCCGGCCGAGCACGACCAGGTCAGCCTGGCCTCCCTTCGCAACGTGGTCGTCAACTACGACGAGATGAAGTCGCAGGCCCAGGACGACGCCGCCGCCGCGAGCGTGGGCATCGGCGGGGCCACTGCGGTCAACTTCCGGCCCATCGACGAGCAGGAGCTGAACCTGGCCAACGGCGTCCACGGCGTCCGCCTGCGGTACGTGCTGCGCCCCGACTCGTCGTCGCCCTTCTACGCCTTCGACCAGACGACCCTCGTCGACAGCAAGGCCTCGCTCCTCTACGTGCTGCTGATCCGCTCCGGGGAGGCCGAGTTCCTCCAGAACAACGGCCTTTTCACCACCATCGCCAAGTCGTTCACCGTCAAGACGAAGGGCTGAGCCATGCCTGACACCAGCATCGAACCCGTGGGCTTGGCCCCGCCCGACGGCGGACCTGCGTTCGGCTTCAAGAGCCGCGAGCGCATCGAGGACCGCACCACCCGCAAGCCGATGAGCATGTGGGACCGGGTCAAGATCCTGGTCCTCCTCGTCGGCCTGTGGTTCGTGTTCGTCCTGGCCGCCACCGGCGACAACCCCATCCTTCCCTTCCGGGAGGCCATGAGGGAGCAGGCCCGGTCGAAATGGTGGATCCTCGCCCTGGTCGGCGTCGAGGTGCTCCGCCAGATCCACTACGTGCTGAGCGAGCGCTCCGAGGGCTACCACCGGTTCTGGTCCGAGCGGGTCTTCGGCGGCATCGAGCGCCGGGCCGGGAAGATGAACGACTGGAAGCGCTACCGGATGGGGCGCACCATCCGGTTCATCTTCCTGCTGTTCCTCGTCGACATGGTGCTGGCCTCGATCCTGCACACGTCGCCCGCGCTGGCCCTGGTCCAGCTGCCGATCACCCTGTTCCGGGCCCTCCCGCTGGTCTTCCAGCTGATGACCGGCGTGATCTTCATCGTCCTCGAGTTCGGGGCCATGTTCTGGTTCCTGTCCCGGGGCGGCACCGAGGTCTATTTCCCGGACGACATCAAGACCCGCTTCTCCGACGTCTGGGGCCAGGACTCGGTGCTCGAGAAGATCAAGGAGAACATCGTCTTCCTGGAGGACCCGGAGTCGATCGAGAAGCGGGGCGGCTACGTCCCCGGCGGGCTGCTTCTCTGGGGGCCGCCCGGTACGGGCAAGACGCTGATGGCCGAGGCCGTCGCCGGCGAGACCGGCCGGCCGTACGTGTTCGTCGACCCGGGCGCCTTCAACGCCATGTTCATGGGCGTCGGCATCCTCAAGGTGAAGAGCCTGTTCCGCAAGCTGCGCAAGCTGGCCGTGCGCTACGGCGGCGTGATCGTGTTCTTCGACGAGGCCGACTCCCTGGGCAGCCGTGGCGCCCTCACCCCCGGAGGCGTCTTCGGCGGCCAGATGGCCGGCATGACCGGGCCGCAGGGCCCCTGGGCCGCGGCCTCGATGTGCAACGGGCTGTCCTATGTCGACCCCGTGACCGCCAACCGCACGCTGCAGACCTGGCTCGACGCCAGCAGCGGGCCGGAGCCCGAGCGCCGGCGGCTCGACCGGGTCATGCCCATGGGAATGGGCGGCGGCGGCCAGGGCACGCTCCAGGCCCTGCTGGCCGAGATGTCGGGGCTGAAGAAGCCGAAGGGCTTCATGAACCGGGTGGTGCGCAAGACCCTGGGCTTCAAGCCCAAGGCTCCGCCCAAGTACCGGATGCTCATCATGATGGCCACCAACATGCCCCAGAGCCTCGACGAGGCCCTGCTGCGCCCCGGCCGCATCGACCGCATCTACAAGGTGGGGTATCCGTCCAAGCCCGGCAGGGTCCGCACGTACGAGGGCTACCTGTCCAAGGTCAACCACCAGCTCACGGCGTCGGACATCGACAAGCTCGCCACCATCACCCCCTATGCCACCGGCGCGACCATCAAGGACACGGTCAACGAGTCGCTCATCAACGCCATCCGGTCCGGCCGTGACGCGATCACGTGGCAGGACGTGGTCAAGGCCAAGCAGATGAAGGACCTCGGCCCTCCGGAGGATGTCGAGTACATCGAGCGGGAGCGCCACGCGGTCGCCGTCCACGAGGCGTGCCACGCGGTGGCCGCCTACCGCGTCCGCGCCCACATGACGATCGACATCGCCACCATCGAGAAGGGCGGGACGTACCTCGGCATGGTGGCGTCCATCCCGCCCGAGGACCAGTTCACCCGCTGGCGGTCCGAGTACGAGGCCGACATCATCGTCAGCCTGGCCAGCCTGGTCGGCGAGCGCATGTTCTTCGACGGCGACAACTCCTCCGGCGTCTCCGGGGACCTGGAGACGGCCACCCAGATCGCCACCCTCATGGAGGGCTACTGGGGCATGGGATCCACCGTCGCCTCCCACGGCGTGACCCAGAAGGTGGGCATCGGCGGAGGCGGCAAGCCGGGCAAGGGCGACGAGAAGGACAAGAAGGACCTGCTCGAGACCAGCCTGGGCGAGCGCATCGAGGACAAGCTGGCCGACCTGATGGACCGCACCGAGCTCCTGCTGAAGGAGAACCGGCGGGCCATCCTGGCCGTCGCTCACGCCCTGGAAACCCACAAGACGGTCACCGGCGACGACATCCGGGCCATCATCGAGGGTCGCCCCGGCACCCTGATCGACGGCACCCCCTACGGCACGCCCGAGTTCGACCGGCTGGCCGAGGACTACCACAACCGGGTGGTCACCGCCCACAAGGGCCACAGCAAGGTCGACATCGCCCTGCCCCTGCTGAACGGCCACCGCCGGGCCGTCCAGGCCCGGGGCGACGTCCTGGTCGAGACCGAGCTCTCGGAGGCCGAGCTGTCGGGGTGGGCCTTCCGGCGCCCGCCCGTTCCGCCCACGGCCGGGAACGGCAGCGGCAGCGGCGCCGGGAACGGCAGCGGCGCCGGAAACGGATCCGGCCCTCCCGACGGTGAGGCCGGGGACGGAGACGGGCCGGAGTAAGGGGACCGCTGCGTCCGGGGCTACGACGCCCTGGGCGTGATCAAAGGGTCGAGGAGGCTGGGCTCGACCAGCGCGCCGGTGTCGGCGGGGGCGAGCAGCTCGTCGACGGCGCCGTCGCGGCGAGCCCGGCTACGAACCGTGAGCAGGCCGAAGCCGCCGGCGAGCACGGTCGCCACCGCGCCGAGGGCGAGGCTGTAGCGGGCACCGAAGCGCTGTGAGATGGTGCCGACGATCGGGCCCCCGATCGGGGTGCTGCCGAGGAACACCATGGCCTGCAGGGCCAGCACCCGGCCCCGCATGGACGGGGTGGCGGTGAGCTGGACGATGGCGGTCGACGCGGTCATGAAGGCGATGCTGCTCGTGCCCATGAGCAGCCCGATGGCGAAGGCCACCGGCTGGTTGGGGGCCAGGGCCAGGGCGCCCATGGCCACGCCGAAGGCGACGGCGGTGACGCCCACCGTGTGGATGCTGATCCGCTTGCGCCGGGCGGTGGCCAGGGCGCCGACCAACGACCCCGCGCTCACCACCGACATGAGAAGGGTGAAGGTCACGTCGCTGCCGGCGAGGTCGCGGGTGACGAACAGCGGGAGGACGGTCTGGAAGTTGAAGGCCAGGGTGCCGATCACCGCCATCATGAGCAGCGGGATCCACAGCTCGGGCACGCTGCGGGCGTAGCGCAGACCCTCCCGCACCTGACCACGCCCACGCCGCGCCACGGGTGCCGAGCGCAGCACGCTCGGATCGATCAGCCACAGCCCGGCGAGGACGGCCAGGTAGGACAGGCCGTCGAGGAGGAAGCACCACCCGAAGCCGACGGTCGTGATCAGCAGGCCGGCCAGGGCCGGGCCGACCACCCGGGAGCCGGTCATCAACGCGCTGTTGAGGCTCACCGCGTTGCCGATGTCCTCCTCGGGCACCATCTCCACGACGAACGCCCGCCGGGCCGGGTTGTCGAAGGCGACGGTGAACCCGCCGAGCAGGGCGACCCCATAGATGGCCATCACCGACGGGTGGCCGCTGAAGACCAGCACGGCCAGGCAGAACGACTGGAGCATGGCCAGGGTCTGGACCGTCAGGAGCAGCTTGCGCTTGTCGGAGCGGTCGGCGACCAGGCCGGCGAAGGGTCCGAGGACCAGCACGGGACCGAACTGGGCCACCGCCAGCAGGCCGAGGGCGATGCCGCTGTCGGTCAGCTTGAGGACCAGCAGGGTCTGGGCGACCAGCGTCAACCAGTTGCCGACCTGGGAGATGAGCTGGCCGCTGAAGAAGAGGCGGAAGTTGCGGACGTGCAACGACCGGAACGTCTCGCCGGTGAACCGGCGGAGGGCGCTCATGGCCGGTCGTCCGAGGTGAGCAGGTCGAGCACGTCGAGGGCGGCGGCCAGCCGAGCCAGCGCGTCCTCGTCGAGCACGCCGATGCGCGCCGCCAGCCAGGCGGTCTTGCGGCGGCGGGTCTGGTCCAGCAGGGCAGCGCCGGCGGGCGACGTCGCCACCCAGGCGATGCGCCGGTCGGTGGCGTCGGCGGTGCGCAGGACGAGCCCATCGGCCTCGAGCTTGTGGACCACCTTGGTCACCGACGGCGGGGCCACCCGCTCGTGGTCGGCCAGCGAGCCGAGGGTGAGCGGGCCGTAGCGGTCGATGACCGCCAACGCCGACAGCTGGCTCGGCGTCAGGCCGGCCTCGGCCTGCTGGCGCAGGCGCCGGGCCAGCCGGGTGGCGCTCAGCCGCAGGCGGGCGGCGACCTCGGAGGGATCGGCCGGCGTCTCGACGGGCGGCGACGAAGGAGTGGGGGTCATGGTCATTACTTTACCAAACTAATTAGCGTGGGAAAACATTCCGCATTCGGGAGCGCCCGGCCGGTACGCTCCCACCATGCGCCACCGGTGACCTTCTTCCCTGCCTCCTGAGGTGCGCCGGCTCCGCCGGCTCGCCGTCGGCTGGGCCATGCTGGCCGACACCATCCCGCTGTACCCGCTGTACGCGCTGCTCTTCGCCGACGCCGGGCTGTCCGACGCCCGTATCTCCAGCCTCCTCGTGATCTGGACCGCCGTCGGCATCGTCGCCGAGGTGCCGGCCGGCGTCCTGGCCGACCGCTTCTCCCGCCGCGCCGCCATCGTGGCTTCGGGCCTGTTCCAGGCCGCGGGCTACGCGGTGTGGATGACCGCGCCCGGGTACGCCGGCTTCGCGGCCGGTTTCGTCCTGTGGGGCGTCGGCGGCGCCTTCGCCTCGGGGGCGCTGGAGGCCCTGCTGTACGATGCGATGGACGCCCTTGGCGCAGCGGACCACTACCTCGGCGTGTACGGGCGGGTGACCGCCGTGGGTCTCGCGTGCCAGCTTCCCGCCGCTGCGGCGGCCACCGCGCTGTTCGCCGCCGGCAGCTACGCCCTGGTCGGCTGGGTGAGCGTCGGCTGCTGCGTGGCCTCCGCCGCGCTCGCCACCCGCCTTCCCGAGGTTCGCCCGGTCGCCGAGCGCAGGGATCCCGGGGCCGAGGCCGAGCAGGGGGCCGGGAGCGGGCGGGGCTACGGCGCGGTGTTGCGGGCCGGCCTGTCCGAGGCCGCCCGCCGCCCGGGCGTGCGGGCCGCGATCGTCGCCGTCGCCCTGCTGGCCGGCCTCGACGGGCTGGAGGAGTACTTCCCGCTGCTGGCCCGCCAGTGGGGGGTCGCCACCGCCGCCGTCCCGCTGGCCATGGTCGCCGTTCCGTTGACGGGTGCGGCGGGGGCGGCCCTCGGCGGCGTCGCCGGCAACCTTCGAGCCCGGACCCTCGGTCTCCTGGTGGCCGGCGCGGTTGGAGTCTTCGCCGCCGCCGGCCTGCTGCGCCGGCCCGCCGGGGTGGCCGGCATCGCCGTGGCCTACGGAGTGTTCCAGCTCGTCCTGGTGGTGGGCGACGCCCGCCTCCAGCGACGCATCGAGGGGCCGGCCCGGGCCACGGTGACGTCCGTCGCCGCCTTCGGCACCGAGGTGAGCGCCATGGCCGTCATCGGCATCTGGGCCCTCGGCCGCCCGCTGTTGGTGGCCGGGGCCGCCCTGGCGGTGGCGGCGGCACTGCCGTGGCTGCTCCGCCCGAACGCCGCCGACGCCACTCGAGCTCCGGAGTAACCGCGGACGCACGGCACACGCCAGGAGGACGCGCCGCCCTCCGCCGTCGCCCGACCCCTCCGATGCAGGGCAAAAAAAGAACCGGCTGCAGCGGGATGCGCGATGCGCACCTCACTGCAGCCGGCTCGGAAGGAACAGGCCGGTGTGGGCCCGGCTTAGCTCTCGGCTGGCGCCGTGGGGTC
>DATASA010000064.1:0-8428 GCA_036269435.1 Acidimicrobiales bacterium
CCGGAGCACGCCCTGGCGGTCGACCAGGCCGGGAACGCCGATCCCGAGCCCGGCGGCCGCACCGGTGGCCTGGACGTCGGTGGCCAGGCCGGCGATGGTGTCCAGGAGGGCCGCCTCCCCCACCGGCGTCGGGACCCGTCGCTCGTCCGCGACCTTGCCGTCCTCGAGCGCGACGGCGAGGCACTTCGTCCCGCCCAGGTCGACGCCGACGGTGCGGATGGAGCTCCTCAGTACCGGAGCAGAGCGCCGACGCGACCGAGCACGTCGAGGTCGGCGTTGTCCCGGCAGAAAGCGACCCGGCAGCCCTGGGCCAGCGCCTCCTCGACCGCGTCCTCCACCACGTCGGCCACCTCGTACATGGTATTTCCGCACACCGGGCACCGCCGCCCGAGGATGCCGACCCAGGCGCAGTCGGCGCAGCGCCATCCCGGTGCCTCGAAGCCCTCGGAGACCAGGAGGGTGTCGACCCGGCGGGCCACCAGGGCGTCCAGGACGCCGGCGAGGCCGGCCACGCCGGCGCTCCCGGTGCCGACGGCCTGCCGGAGCCGGTCGACCAGCGCCGCGTCCCGGGCCCGCTCGACGTCGACCTCGACGGTCGCGGCCGCCTCACGGATGTCGTCGTCGCCGCAGTGCACGGCGAGGGCGACGCGGGCGGCGATGCGCTCCCGCAGGTACGGGTGGAGCTCCCGTTCGACCTCGGCGGTGACGTCCTCGGCCCCGCAGAGGATGAGGTGGTCGAAGCCCTCGTCGCCGAAGAACGCGAAGGTGGCCGCGGCGGCGTGGCGCAGCTGGCGATGGGCGGCCTCGGCCGCATGCCCGGCGACCTGATCCTTGCCCAACCGCCCGCCGTCGTCGTCGTGGCGGGGAAGGCTCTCCGCGTGCGCGAGCTTCTCCACCAGCTCGCCCTGGTGGAACAGCAGCAGGCGGGCCCGCTGGCGGTCGACGAGCAGAACGGCGAACCGGGCGTGGCGGGCGACGACGGCTTCCAGCGCCCGTACGTACGGCGTGTGGTTGACCACCAGGCGGTCGGCCACCGGCACGGCCAGCTCGACGACCTCCCAGAAGTCGTGGGCGTCGCAGGCGAAGAAGGCCACGCCCCGGACCCTGGACCGGTCGATGCCGCCGCGCACGTGGTCCTCGATCCGCTTGAGGTCGGCGCAGACCGACGCATGGCCGGCGTGCTGCTCGCGCTCGCGCACCGGGCGGATCAGCCGGTCGAGGGCCAGCTCGCAGTCGCGGGACCGGATGCGCCGGCGACCATCGACGTCGAGGTACAGCGAGGTGACCGGCGCGTCGACGCCCTTGAAGGCGGCCAGGTCACGGATTCGGCTCTCCGGGATCGGCATCCGGCGATCGTAGGCGCCGGGTCGGGCGGCCCGGGACGGCCGCGCGGGGCGGGAAGGTGCCGTGGCGGGCGGCCCACAGCCCGCAGAAGGCCAGGCCGTACACCGGGACCAGGACGCCTGCGGCCAGGCTCGTGTAGGGCCGGGCCCCGGCGGTGGCGAACCCGACCACCACCTCCACACCGAAGGAGGCCAACAAGCTCAGGCGCACGGGCGGCGGCGTCGGCGGTCCCACGAGGAACCACACCTGGGCCAGCTCGAGCTGGGCCGTCCTGCTGCGCCCGGCCATGGCGAAGAAGGCCCAGAGGAACACCCCGCAGCCGGCGACGAACAGGCCGGCGGCCACGGCCAGCGCCACCGGTTCGAAGGTCGAGGGCGCCACCGCCGCGGCGATCGCGGTGACCACGAACAGCACCGTGCCGGCCCACGACGCCCGGCGTAGCCCACGACCCGGGTTCATGCGAGCCCCTCGAGGTGGCTGGCGAGAGCGGCGGCGAGGTGGTCGTAGGAGAAGTGGTCCTCGGCTCGCCGGCGGGCGGCGGCACCTTGGCGGCGCCGCAGGTCGTCGTCGTCGAGCAGGCGGGCCAGGGCCGCCGCCACGGCCACCGGATCCTCGGGCCGGTCGACCACGAACCCAGTCTCCCCCGCCGCCACCGCCTCCGAGGATCCCCCGCTGGCCCCGGCCACGCCGGGGACCCCGCATGCGGCCGCCTCCAGGAAGACGATGCCGAAACCCTCCTGTTCCAGGCCCGCCCACCGGTTTCGGCACGGCATGGCGAAGACGTCGGCCGCGGCCAGCAGGCCCGGCAGGTCGGCGTCGGCGACGAACCCGAGCAGCCGCACCGGCGCGCCCGTCGCCGCCACCAGTCGCTGCAACCGCGGGCGATCGCGGCCCGTGCCCGCCACCGCGACGGTGAGATCGGGGCGTGACGGCGCCAGCAGCGCGGCTGCCGCGATCAGCACGTCGAACCCCTTGCGGGGGACGAGCCGGCTCATCCCGACGACGAGCCGGCCGTCGACGGGCAGGCCGAGGGCGCGACGGGTCGCGGCCCGCTCCGTGCCCGCCTGGGGCCGGAAACGTTCGACGTCGACCCCAGGCGCCACCACGAGCACGGGAAGTTCGTCGCCGGCGATGCGACGGGCCTCGGCGGCCGGATAGCCGCCGGCGGCGATGACGGAGGTGGCGCCGCGAAGCACCCGGCGCAGCCGCGACCGGGTGGCCGGGAGGCGGGCGGGCACGGTGATCTCGGCGCCGTGCAGGATCACGCCGTACGGGACCCCGAGGCGGGGGCCGAGCAGGCCGACCGGCAGCGCGGGGTCGAGCAGCACCAGGCCGGCCCGCTGGGCGTCGGCCAGACGCCGGATGCCGGCGGCCAGCGCAGGCGTGGGGAGCAGGACGGGCCGGGACCATCGCCGGATCGTGAACGGCTGCGCCGCGTCGAAGACGGCGGCGTCCGGGTGGGCGCTGGTCAGCACCGTCACCCGGTCCGGGGGGAGCCGGCGCCACAGCTCCCAGAGGTACGACTGGATCCCACCGACCTTGGGCGGGAAGTCGTTGGTGACCAGCAGGTGGGCAACCGGACCGGGCCCGGTCAGCGCGACCGCAACCGCCGCCGCTTGGTTCGTTCCACCGGGATCGGCTCCTGGCGGGGCGACGGGACCCGCGGTGCGGGCAGGCTCACCGCCGGGGTACCTCCCTCGATCCGAGGCGGCGGCGTCGGGAGCTTGCGGACCCGCCGGGCCAGCGCCGGGTCGCCGCCCGCGGGCAGCGGCCGAGGCTCGAACGCCGGTCGGAGATCGTCGTCGAGCGGCGCCGACGGGCGGTTGCGGGCGCCGGCGGACGACGACGACCGCCCCGACGTGCGGACCTCGTTCCCGTTGCGGGTAGCCAGCCGGGGGCCCGTCCCGGGCCCGACCACACCGGCCCAGGGCGCCCGCTCGGCCGAGGCCATGCTCGCGCTCACCCGTGCGGTGGCGATCTGGGCGACGGCGCTGCGTACCGCTCCGGTCTGGGCCGGTGGACCCGCCTCGGCCCCCGATCCGCTGGCCTTGGCCGGACGCGAACCGGCCGGCGCCCGCGGCGGACCACCGGGCGTTCCGACCTTGGCCACCCCCGGCGCAGGCGCCGGGGGGTTGCCGGCCGCCGCATTCCGAGTCCGCCGTGGCGTCGACGTCATGTCGGGCGGCGGCGCGCTCGCGTTCGCCGTGGCGCCGATGCTCGCCCTCGACCCACGGCGGGATGTGGCCCCGCGGGCGGGCGCGCCGGACGCCGTCGCGCCGGCCGCCTTCCTTGCGCTCCCCGCCTTGCGCGCCGTCGGCGTCGGCGAGCTCCCGGCTTTGCGCGTCGCCGATGTCCGCGCCGTCACCGGTCGGGCGGACGGCGTCACCGGTCCCGCGGTGGTTCTCCGCGCCGCGGTCTTGGAGGCCCCGGCCCGGCGCGCCGGCGACGTCGCCGCCGCCGCGGCCGTCTGTGCGGCCCGGGCCCGGCGCGCCGACGACGGCGCGGCCGTCGCCCCTCCGGCCGCGGTCTTGGCCGCTGGGATCTTGCCGGCCGCCGTGCGCGCCGGCGACGTCCTCGTCGTCGCCCGTCCGGCCGGCGTCCTGGTCGCCGCCGCCGTCCCGGCCCGGGCCCTGCCCGTTCGCGACGCGCCGGCGGTCTTGCCGGCCGCCGTCGTGCCCGTCGCGGTCTTCGCTGCGGGGGCCCTCTTCCTCTGAGTGCCGATCTTGGTGACGGCGGCCCTGCCGGCTGGCGAGGTACGGGCCGCGGCGCCGGCCGACCGTCGCGGCGCAGGCAACGGCTCCTCCTCGGCCAGTTCCTCCTCGGTCGCCAGCCGCCGGCGACGAGCGGCGTCCACGTACCCGAGGTCGGAGGCGAGGCGGTTGCGGGCCAGGAGGCGGCCCGCCGGCACGTCGACCTCCCACTGCGCCTCCTGGTTGCGACCGCGGGACCGGTAGCGGAACCGGACCATCCACACCGAGTCGTGCAGCTGAAAGGCGCTCCACCCCGCATCGGCGATGTCGTCGGGGAGGAAGATGCCGCGGTCGGAGAGGTTCTGCATGACCGACGGGCCCAGCCGCTCGCTCGACTCGCCGAGTCGAGGCTTGGCGTACACGAGCCCCCGGGCCAGCTCCACCACCTGGGCCTGTTCGGCCAGGATCGGGACGGCGAAGCGTGCCACCCAGTCGTTGTCGACCCCCGCCTCGGCCGCCACCTCGTCGATCGAGCGGCCGCTACGGAGCCGGGCCTGCATCTCGCGCGGCGTGAGCGCGCTCTGGTGGCGGGGCCGCCGGGGCACGGCCTCGATCTCGGCCCGGTCGTCCTCGGCCTCGGGTCGGCCCCCGTTGCGCGCCGCCTGAACCTCCACGACGGCGGTGATCAAGGTGTCGTCCAACGGCACGATGAAGCCGCCGGACTTCGAGCCCTTGCGCGCCGTGAAGATCAGTCCGTCGCGGTCGGTTGTCAACCCGACGAGGTGGAGCTTTCGCAAGCACGCTCCTGGAGGCCACGCGGCCCGAGAGCCGGGCCATCTCGTGCGGACCGTACCACTCGGCTCAGACGCCGACGGCGATGCTCGACCGCTACCGGGCTGCTCTGACCCGCCGCCTGAGGGGCGGCACGAGCCCGGCCTCGCCGAGCAGGCGCACGGCGCGCGCCTCGGCCACGTCGATCACCACCGCCTCGCCGGGCTCCCGGCCGCAGATGAACGTGACGACGCAGTCGTCGCACGCGGGGGTGTCCTGCATCACGCAGTCGTCGCACGAGATCTCCATGCGGGGAACGGTACAAAGAGGGTGAGACAATTCGGCCATGCCCCGCTGGCCGACCGCGCTGGTGACGGGCGCGTCGAGTGGGATCGGGCGGGCCATCGCCGTGCGCCTGGCCGCCGAGGGGTCCGACCTGGTGGTGGTGGCCCGGCGCCGCGACCGGCTGGTGGCCCTGGCCGACGAGCTGTCCGCCGCGCACGGGGTCACGGTCGAGGTCCTGGTGGCCGACGTCACCGACCCGGCCCAGCTGGCGACGGTCGAGGACCGGTTGCGGTCCGGCGAGCCGCCGGTCGACCTGCTCGTCAACAACGCCGGCCTCGGCGCCCACGGGCCGTTCGTCGACATCCCCCTCGACTGGCAGCAAGGGCAGATTCTGCTCAACGTGCTCGCGCCGGTCCGCCTGAGCCACGTCGCCCTCGAAGGCATGATCGCCCGGGGACGGGGCGGGATCCTCAACGTCTCGTCGATCGCCGGGCTCCAGCCCATGCCTCACGTGGCGACGTACGGCGCCACCAAGGCGTACCTGTCGAGCTTCAGCCACGCCCTCCACGAGGAGGTTCGCCACCAGGGCGTGACGGTCACCGCGCTGCTGCCCGGCTTCACCCACAGCGAGTTCCACGACGCGGCCGGGATGAACCGTTCGATGGTCCCGGGGCCGGCGTGGATGAAGGCCGAGACGGTGGCCCGGGCCGGCCTCGACGCGGTGTCGCGCGGTCGGGCCCAGTGCGTGCCCGGCCTGGGGTACCGGGTGCTCGCGGTGATCTCCGGGCTCACGCCCTGGTCGGTCAGCCGCCGGGTCCTGGCCGCCATCCTCACCTCTGGATGAGCGCAGCCGACGGGTTCCGCGTGCGGCCCGCGGCTGCGGCCGACGTCGACCAGCTCGTCCGGCTCTTCGTCGCCGTGGTCGACGAGGGCCGGTGGCTCGGGACCGAGCCCCCCGTCGACACCGCGGCCCAGCACGACCGCTTCCTGCACCAGATCGAGGAGCCGGTCGACAGCGCGTCGATGGTGGCGGCGTCCCTCGACGGCGACCGGGTCATCGGCCACGCCGGCGTCCACCTGGAACCGTTCAAGGTGGCCGGGCTCGGGATGATGGTCGACGCCGGCTGGCGCGGCCGCGGCGTCGGCGGTGCGCTCGTCGAGGCGGCGATCGCCGCGGCACGCGACCTCGGCGCCCACAAGCTGGCGCTGCAGGCGTGGCCGCACAACGACGTCGCCATCCGCCTCTACCGCCGGCACGGTTTCGTCGACGAAGGGCTCCTCCGCCGCCACTACCGACGCCGCAACGGCGAGCTCTGGGACGCGGTGATCATGGGGCTGGTGCTCGACGAGGCGTCGCCCGGCTCGTCGCTGCCGGCCTGACGGCCTCCCTCGCCTACTTCTTGCCGGCGACCTTCTGCTTGACCTTGTCGACGACCGCGGCGGCCGGACCGGCCACGAGGTTGCCCGGAGGGGTGTCGGGCGCCTTCGGGTGCGGACGGGTGGGCGCCGTCTTCTTGGCCTGCTCCAGCGCGTCGCCCAGCTCGGCCATGTCCTTGCGCCCGATGGCCTTGCGCACCTCGGGGAACAGCTCCTGCTCCTCCTCCTTGACGTGGTGACGGACGCTTTCGATGAGGACGGTCATCTTGGCCTTGAACCGCTCGTCGTCGGGCTTCAGATCCTCGAGCTCGGACAGCGTCCACTTGACGATGTGGTGCTCCTCGAGGGACTCCAGGACCGTCTCCTGCGTGGTCGGGACGCGCTCACGGACGGCGGGATAGAAGATCATCTCCTCGATGGCGGCGTGGACGGAAAGCTCCTCGATCACCCGACGGGCCAGGTTGCGCTGCTGCGCCGGCTGCGTGGCCTTCTCGAACTGCTTGAAGATGGCCTCGACCGTCTTGTGGTCCTGCTTGAGCAGAGTGATGGCGTCCATTTGTCCCTCTCTGCCCGAGGATGTCGTCGGTCAAACCTCATGATTTTCCGTTAAGGTTCGCGCCATCGAGGTCCGGACGATGCTCAATCCGCACCCGACGAGCGTCGGCGCTGCTCGGCGTTTCGTGCGGGACGTCCTCATGTCTCGCCAGGTCGCGGACGGCGTCGTGCACACCGTCGAGTTGCTGACCAGCGAGGTGGTGACCAATGCCATCGTGCACGGCCGCTCGGGCCCGCAGCTCGTGGTGCGGGTGTGCGACGGCGTGGTGCGGGTGGGCGTGCGGGACACGAGCCCGGAGCCGCCGGTACGCCGCCTGAGCCGGCTCGACGACCCCTCCGGGCGCGGCGTGGTCATCGTCGAGGAGCTCGCGTCGGCCTGGGGCGTCGAGCGGGAGCGGGGCGGCGGCAAGCAGGTGTGGTTCGAGGTCGCCCGCTGAGGGTCGAGTCACCGGAAGTCGCGGGACCTGAGGTTGGGTGACAGCGCGGGCGGCGCGGTGGACAGCGACAGCGCCTCGATCCGCTCGGCGATGAGATTGGTGACACCCTCGGCCCGCTCCAGCCGCCCCCTGATGAGCAGGGCGGGCGACGACCGGGCCACCCGCCGGTAGTTGGCCCACACACCGGCCGAACAGATGACGTTGAGGATGCCCGTCTCGTCCTCCAGGTTGACGAAGATCGTCCCCTTGGCCGTGGCCGGCCGCTGGCGATGGGTGACGACGCCGCCCACGCTGACCCTTCGCCCGGACGGAACGTGCTCCAGCGCGGCCACGCTCGTCGCCCCCGCGGCGTCGAGGGCGGGGCGGGCGAACTGCACGACGTGGCTGTCGGGCGCCACCCCGGTCGACCACAGGTCGGCCGCGGTCAGCTCGGGCTGCGTCATCGCCGGCAGCCGGGGCGCGTCGGTCCCGCACACCACCCCCTCCAACCGGGTGTCGGCCGTCTGCGCCACGGCACCGGCCGACCACAGGGCCTCCCGGCGCTGGAGCTCGAGGCTGCCGAAGGCGCCGGCCGTCGAGAGGGCCTCGACCGCGGGCAGCGTCGCCCCCGTCCTCCGCACCAGGTCCTCCATCGACGCGTAGGGCCGCCGCTCGGCGATGCGCTTGGCCAGCTCGTCGCCCACGTTGCGGACGTACTCGACGCCCAGCCGGACGGCGGGCTGCGCCGACTGCGCGTCTGCACCCTCGATGGGCTCGAGGGTGGCTTTGGCGTCACTCAGGTTGACGTCGGGCCCGCGGACGGTGACGCCGTGGCGGCGGGCGTCGGCCACCAGGGTGTTCGGGGAGTAGAAGCCCATCGGCTGGGCGTTGAGCAGGGCGGCGCAGAAGGCGGCCGGGTAGTGCAGCTTCATCCACGACGACGAGTAGACGAGGTAGGCGAAGCTCACCGAGTGGCTCTCGGGGAAGCCG
>DATASA010000065.1:0-3700 GCA_036269435.1 Acidimicrobiales bacterium
CCTCGCCCAGCCACACCCCCTCGGCGATGCGGAAGCCGGGGACATCCAGGCTCACCTTGCCGTCGAGGACGTCCTGGTGCGCCTTGAGATACGCCTCCAGCGTGCCGACGTCCTCCCAATAGCCTTCGGCCACGTGCCCGAAGAGCGGCTTGCCGTCCTCCAGCAACCGGGGGAAGACGTCGCTCGAGAAGTCGATCTGCTCGCCCTCGGGGATGTAGTCGAACACCTCGGGGTTGCAGACGTAGATGCCGGTGTTGACGGTGTCGGAGAACACCTGGCCCCACGTCGGCTTCTCCAGGAACCGCTCGATCGACCCGTCCTCGCGGGTGATGACGATCCCGAACTCGAGCGGGTTCTCCATGGCCTTCAGGGCCAGCGTGGCCATCGAGCCCTTGCGCTCGTGGACGGCCACCAGCTCGGAGAGGTCGATGTCGGTCAGCACGTCACCGGAGATGACCAGGAACGGCTCGTCCAGCTCGTCACGGGCGTTGCGCACGGAGCCGGCGGTGCCGAGAGGCGTCTCCTCCGTCGCATAGACCATGCGGACCCCGAACTCGGCCCCGTCGCCGAAGTACGTGCGGATCGTCTGGGGCAGGAAGGCCAGGGTGACGACGATGTCCTCGAAGCCGTGCGACTTCAACAGCCGCACGATGTGCTCCATCATCGGCCGGTTCACCAGCGACATCAGGGGCTTGGGCTGGTTGGAGGTCAGCGGCCGGAGCCGCGTCCCCTCGCCGCCGGCCATGATGACGGCCTTCACGGTGCCGTCCCGGCGGCGGCCACCCGTGCGGCCCGGCCCTCGCGCAGGGCCCGGCGGGCCGGGGCGACGTAGGTGGCTGCCGCGTACCAGGCCATGACCAACCCGGCCACGGCCACCGGCCAGGCCAGCGCGGTGGCGGGGCCGTGCCGGTGGCCCCACAGGAACAGGGGGAAGGCGATCATCATCAGGAACGTGCCGCACTTGCCGGCCCAGCTGACGTCGATCCGGCGGGCGCCCATGGCTCCCAGCAGGACGGTGGTCCCGGCGACCAGCACCTCGCGGACCACGGCGAGCCAGAAGATGACCGGCGGGACGGATCCGTCGACCACGATGGCGATCATGCCGACCACCAGCAGGATGCGGTCGGCCACCGGGTCGAGGATCTTGCCGAGGTTCGACACCTGGTTGAAGTGCCGGGCGACGTAGCCGTCGACCCAGTCGGTGATGCCGAGGCCGGCGAGCAACAGGGCCGCTCCCACCCGGTTCTCCCGGCCGAACAACAGGTAGAGGAACAGCGGCACGCAGGCCAGCCGGCCGAGCGAGAGGGCGTTGGGGACGGTCAGGACCCGGTCCAGGCCGGCGCCGTCGTGCTCGGGCCCCTGATCGTGCTCGGGCACCGTCATCGGCAGGCATCCTACCCGTCCCGGCGACCGGTCCCCCGGCCGGCGGGACGGGTAGTGTCGCAAGCATGGGGGTTGAAGCGGTCGTGGTTCCGCGCCCGCTGGCGGTCGAGGCGCTCACGATCACCGGCTGCGAGGTCAAGGTCACCAACACCGGCGCGGCGGAACAGGAGTTCTCGGTCGCCATCGACCGCGACGCTGCGGCCTGGGGCTGGGTCACGCCGCCCACCGTCACCGTGCCGGCCGGGGGCGAGGGCTCCGTCAAGGTCCTGTTCCGGCTGCCCAAGGCGCCCAAGCCTCCGGCGGGCCCGCTGCCGTTCACGCTGACGGTCAAGTCGCTCACCGACGCGTCGGTGGCCACCGTCACCGAAGGCGTGGTCGACGTCCAGACCATCCAGGACCTCCTGGCGACGATGAACCCCAAGACGGCCCAGGGCAGCGGGCCGTCGCACCACACCGTGGCCGTGTCGAACCGGGGCAACGCGCCGGTCCGGGCCCGCCTGTCCGCCTCCGACACCGGCGGCAACCTCGACTTCGACTTCGAGCCGGTGAGCATCGAGGCCGCCGCCGGCGCCAGCGCCGAGGCCAAGCTCCGGGTGAGCCCCCGCCACCGCCTGCGCCGGGGCACGGCCGAGCGGCCGTTCCAGGTGATCGCCGAGGTCGACGGGTACGAGCCGCTGCGGATCGACGGCACGCTGACCCAGGAGGGCGCCGGCGTGAGCCGGACCGCCGTCGTCATCGCCATCGTCGTGGCTCTGCTGGTCGTGGGCGGCGCGGCCGTCGCCCTGACCGGCGGTGGGAGCGGGAAGGCGGCGACCAGCTCCAGCGGCCCGGGCGCCTCGACCGGGGCGACGGGGACAGGGACGGGAGTCGCGGCGGGCGACGACCCGGCCTGTCCGGCCAAGGGCCACGACAACCGCGACCGGGGCGTCACCGGCGACCTGCCGTTCAACTACTCGTTCCTCTTCACCACGCCGGACGGCTGCCAGCCGGTCCGATTCAACCCCTGTGAGCCCGTCCACTACATCATCAACCCGGCCAACGCGCCGGCGGGCGGGCTGGCCGACGTCCACCAGGCCATGAAGATGATCGCCGACGCCGGCGGGTACACCTTGGTCGACGACGGCCTCACCGACTCGGACCGGTTCGACTTCGGTCGCCTGGCCTACGACCCCGCGCGCTACGGCGAGCGGTGGGCCCCGATCGTGATCAGCTGGTCGCACCTGGGCAACGCCGCGGCCAACGACGTCGTCGTCGCCGGCATGGGCAACGGGGTCACCGCCGACGGGGCCATCGTCACCGGCATGCTGAACCTGAACGCCGACGCCCGCATCGACCTGGCCCGGACCACGCCCGTTCCCGACGGCTTCGGCTCAGGCATCTCCTGGGGCCGGGTCATGCTCCACGAGCTGGGCCACGTCTTCGGCCTCGGCCACGTCCAGAGCAAGAACGAGATCATGCACGAGCAGCTGCTCGAGCAGACGCTGACCAAGACCGCGTACGGCACCGGCGACCTCCAGGCGTGGCGCCTGATCGGCAAGTCGGCCGGGTGCGGCGTGTCGACCACGGCCCACGTCATCGCGCCGCTCGGCCGGTCGACGGCGCCGGCTTCGACACCCCCGACGACGACGCGGTAGGCGCCGGATGGTCGGCGGTCTCGTCCTCGCCGGCGGCGCCGGACGGCGGATGGGGGGCGTCGACAAGGCCGCCCTCGTGGTCGGCGGCCTGTCATTGCTCGACCGGGTGCTGACCGCGGCCCGACCGGTCTGCGACCGGCTCGTGGTCGTCGGACCGCTCCGGCCGACCACGGTCGCCGGAGTCGCGTTCGTGGTCGAGGCGGCGCCGGGCGGCGGGCCGGTCCCGGCGGTCGCCCGCGGGCTTGCGTCGCTGCCCGGCTGCGACGTCGTCCTCGTCCTCGCCACCGACCTGCCGCTGCTCACGGCCGCCCACCTGCAGGCCCTGCGGGACGCCGTCGGCGAGCCGGAGGTCGGCGCGGCCGCGGCGGCCGACGTCGGGGGCCCGAACCCGCTGCTCGCCGCCTACCGGGCCGGCGCCCTGGCCGAGCGGGTCGCCGAGCTCGGTGACGGCGTCGGCGCACCGGCCGGTCGGATGCTGCCGCCGGCCACCGCCGCGGTGGAGCTCGGCGCCGCCACCCTCAACGTCAACCGGCCTGCGGATCTCGCCGAGGCCGAGCGGCTGCTCGCCGGCTGACGTTCAGGCCACCCGGGCGGCGCCGGTGTAGACGTTCATGGTCTCGCCCCGCAGGAACCCGACGAGGGTCATGCCCGCTTCCTCGGCCAGCTCGGCGGCCAGGCTGGAC
>DATASA010000066.1:0-6927 GCA_036269435.1 Acidimicrobiales bacterium
TTACCCAGGCCCCGTGAAGCCCAGCCTGCGCTTCCGCTACCGTGTCAACGTCGCTCGGGCGAGTGGCGGAATAGGCAGACGCGCAGGATTCAGGTTCCTGTGTCCGAAAGGACGTGGGGGTTCAAGTCCCCCCTCGCCCACTGGCTGGTGCAACGGGATCGGGGGTTCGGGGCGGACCGGTGTGCCTGCCGGCGGTCGACGCGATCGCCACCCTGCATCACGAGCGGCTCGACGGCTTGGAGTCCGGCTCACGCCCCGGAACGCCGAGGTGCTCGCGCCGAGGGCACGAGGCCTGCCCGACAGGCGATCCCCGACGACGATCGACCCGGCGACGGCCGAAGTCTGCGCGCCGCTAGCGCACCGCCCGCATCCGGTTGTTTCGGGGCTCGTGGGTGAGCTCGGCCAGGCCGAGCTGCTCGAGAAGCGGCGGAAGGTACATGCCGAACCGGCCCCGGTAGCCGTTCCGCACGCCGTACCAGCCCCCGACCGGGTTGTCCGGCGAACGGCCCCATGCTTCGACCGTGCCTTCTGCGGCCTCCTTCTTCTCGTCCGCGGCGCCGAGCGGGACCCAGTCCGGTTGGTCGAGGAGCCAGGCGTGGAGGTCATCGACGGCCCGACGGTGGTACCGGAGGGTCGTCGAGCCCACCTGGCAGACGAGCACCGGCGGGTCGGCCTGGTCGTCGGCGAACATCGTGTACTCGGAGGTCCCGGGCGCCGTCTTCAACACCCACGGATCGTCCTTGGTACCGGCGGCCATGCCCACGCTCCTTGCAGTCGACGAGTCCTGCCGTGCCCTGCGCGGCAAAGTGTGCCCCAGCGAGCCCCACGCCGCGTCGTCCTGGTCCTGGTCCACGTCGATCGCCGTGCCCCACCACTCGCCGAGGGGTTCGGGATCGGTCCAGAACATCCAGACCCAGCGGCCCACTCGTCGTCGCGTACCCGCCGCGGGCGCCGTCGGCCGGTGCCGTCGGCCAGCGCGCGAGCCACAGATCCGTCGCGGTATGGCGCCGCGCCGCTCGGCATGTAAGTCTCGTCTTACATAGATCGACCGAGGGCAAGTCGGCTCGGAGGAGGACACCGGAATGGAAACGCTCGATGCACTGGGCCTGGCCTTCGAGCACACCGGGCGGGTGGTCGGCGGCGTCACCGCCGACCAGCTCGGCGCGGCCACGCCGTGCACCGAGTGGGAGGTGCGGACGCTGCTGTCCCACATGCTCGCCGTGATGGCGAACTGCGGCCGGGCCGCGCGCGGCGAGGCGCTGGTCCCCGGCACGGCGCTGTTGGAGGAAGACTTCGCCGGCCAGTTCGCGGCCGAGGCGGGGCGGACGCTGGCCGGGTGGCGGGCGTGCCCGGCCGACGGCATGGTGGACATCGGCGCCGGGCCCATGCCGGTCGCGGCGGCCATGGGCATCAACCTGCTGGACACCAGCATCCACGGGTGGGACGTGGCCCGGGCGACGGGCCAGGACGGCACGCTTCCACCCGAGCTGGCGACGACTTTGCTCACCATCGGTCCCAGCATCGTCACCGACGAGCTTCGGGCCTACGCCGGTTTCAACCCGCCGGTTGCGCTGGCGGCTGACGCCGGCCCGACCGACCAGCTCGTCGCCTTCCTCGGCCGCCGCCCCTGAGCGCGCCGATCAGGCGCGAAGGCTGATGGGCTTCCCGGTCGCCGCGCTGCGGCGGGCGGCGTCGATGACCTCCAGCGTGAGGAGGGCCTCGGCCGGAGCGACCGGTGGCGGGGCGCCGGATCGCAGCGAGGCGACGACGCCTTCGTAGAACCGGCCGTAGTTCCCGGCCTCGGTCGGCACCGTCGCAACGTCGTCGCCCACGCCGACAGAGCCGTCGCGGTCGGGCGGAGACGCTCCCCAACCGGCGCCGCCGGGGGACAGCCCGTCGACCAGCGCCTGCTCCTGAGGATCCATGCCCCAGATCACGTAGCCGGCCTCCGAGCCGAGCACGCGGAAGCGCGGCCCGGGCCGGGACGCGACGGCGCTGGCCCAGAGGTGCGACCTGGCGCCGCTGCGGTGTTCGAGGGCGACGAAGGTGTCGTCGTCCACCTCCGCCCCCGGGCGTCGCCGGTGGAGCTCGGCGTACACCGACACAGGCGGCCCCAGCAGCACCACCGCCTGGTCGACCAGGTGGCTGCCCAGGTCGGCCAGCAGCCCTCCGGCGTCGGCCGGGTCGCCGCGCTCGCGCCAGGCCCCGGCGCGAGGCTCAGGGCGCCACCGCTCGTACCGGGACTCGAAGCGCCACACGTGGCCCAGCGCGCCGGCGTCGACCAACCGCCGGACCGTCAGGAAGTCGCCGTCCCAGCGCCGGTTCTGGAACACGCTGAGGAACAGGCCCCGGCGGTGGGCTTCGGCGACCACCCGCCGTCCCTCCTCCGCGCTGGCGGCGAACGGCTTGTCGACGATGACCCCCAGGCCGGCCTCGAGGCCGGCCAGGGCGACGGGGACGTGGGCCCGGTTCGGCGTGGCCACGACGACCACCTCGACGCCGAGCTGCGCGGCCACATCCCAGAGCGCGTCGGTCCGGTCGACCACCGCCGCTCCGGGATGGGCCGCCCTGAACCCGGCCTGACGGCCGGGGTCGGACGTGACGACGACGGCGAGCTCGATGCCGTCCGTCGCCTTGATGAAGGGGGCGTGGAACAGCCGCCCGGCCAGGCCGTACCCCACGAGCGCGGCCCGGACGGGATCCACGCCGGCTATCTGGTTGTTCTCCCGCGCCGAGCCAGGGCGTCGATCGTCACCGCAGCGAGCAGCACCAGCGCGGTGACGACGTACTTGGCCGCCGCGCTGTAGCCCTGGAGGCCCATGCCGTTGTCGATGGCGGCGATGACCAGGCCACCCAGGACGGCGTGGATGGCCTTGCCCCGGCCACCGAACAGGCTGGCCCCGCCGATGACGGCGGCGGCCACGGCGTAGAGGACGAGCGTCCCGCCGTCGAGGGCGGTTGAGACCGACCGGAGGCGGGAGGCGTAGATGATGCCGGCGATCCCGGCGGTGAAGGACGACAGCGTGAAGGCCAGCGTGCGGATGTTGGCCAGTCCCACACCGGCACGGCGGGCCGCTTCGGCGTTGCCGCCGATGGCGTAGACGTAGCGGCCGAACTTGGTCCGGCCGAGGAGCATGGTCCACATGGCCAGCACCGCCAGCACGATGAGCACGACCCAGGGCAGCCCCCGGATGGGCACCAGCGTGCCGCGGTTGGCGTTGCAGATCAGCACGACGATCACCGCGGCGACGAGGGCGGCGGCGATCTTCACGACGGTGAGGCTGCGGGGCGGGGCGACGAGGCCGCTGTCCCGGCGCCCTTCCTCCCGCCGCCACGTCCGGGCCGCGAAGGCGGCGACGACCGCCAGGAGCACGATCCAGCTCGCGGTCGGCGTGAGGTTCCCGCTGGCCAGATCGTTGACGACCTTGTCGTTGATCGGTACGGAGCCGCCGTTGCCCAGGATCAGGAGCATCACGCCCTGGAACCCGAGCAGCCCGGCCAGGGTCACCACGAACGAGGGGAGCCCGACCCTGGTGATGATCGTGCCCTGCACGGCGCCGATCGCCGCGCAGACCAGCAGGGCGACGACGATGGCGGACCACCACGGCCAGCCGGTCGATTGCTTGACCAGCTCCGCGGTCACGATGCCGCCGATGCCGCTGACGAAGCCGATGGAAAGGTCGATCTCGCCGAGGAGCAGGGCGAAGACCTCGCCCATGGCCAGGAGCATGAAGACCGCACCCTGGATCAGCAGGTTGACCAGGTTCCCCGACGTGAGGAAGTGGGAGTTGAGCGACTGGAACAGGACCGAGATCACGAGCAGGCCGCCGACCACCGGCAGCACGCCGCTCTCGCCCCCGCGGACGCGGGCGATCGCGCCCCGCGTGTACTCGCCGAGGGAGTTGGCCACCAGCTCGGGGGCCACGGCCAGCTCGGCCTGCGTGGCCGCCGCCTCGGTCACCTCCGCCTCGGCCGTGGGCGGCATGCCGTCGATCTTGCTCATCTGCGAACCCCCGGGTCGGGCGGTGGTGTGGTGACGGCGCGGGTCGACACCCCGGTCGTCATGAGGTCGACGACGATCTGACGGTCGAGCTCGGCCGCCGGTTTGACGGCCACCGTCCGCCCCAGCCGGAGCACGGCGATGCGGTCGGCCACCTCGAAGACGTCGTTCATGTTATGGGAGACGAGCATCACGGCCAGGCCTCGGTCGGCCAGGCGCCGCACCAGGCTCAGCACCATGGCGGTCTGGGCCACGCCAAGGGCCGCGGTCGGCTCGTCCATGATCACCAGCTTGGAGTTCCACAGCACGGCCTTGGCGATGGCAACCGACTGGCGCTGACCGCCCGAGAGCGAGGCGACCGGTTGGCGGATCGAGCGGACCGTCGTGACGGCCAGTCCGGCCAACGTGTCGCCCGCCGACTTCTCCATGCTCTCCTCGTCGAGGGCGAAGTGCCGGGACCGCTCCCGGCCGAGGAACATGTTCTGGACGATGTCGAGGTTGTCGGCCAGGGCGAGGTCCTGGTGCACGGTCTCGATCCCCAAGGCCGAAGCGTCGACCGGGTTGCGTATGTGGACCGGCCGGCCCTCCCAGAAGAACTGGCCGCCGTCGGGGCTGTGGATGCCCGAGATGCACTTGATCAGCACCGACTTGCCGGCGCCGTTGTCGCCGATGAGGGCGGTGACCTGCCCGGCGGGGACGTCGAAGGTGACGTCCACCAGGGCCTGGACGGCGCCGAAGTTCTTGGCGATACCCCGGAGGCTGAGCAGCGCCTCACCCGCTCCTGCCGCCGGCCGATCGGCCGGCGGCAGGGAGGCGTCCGTGGCATGCGGCGCCACGTTGGTGCTCACCGCGCTACTTGACGCCGGCGGCGGTGCAGGCGCTGGCCAGGGCGGTGATGCACAGGTCCGACACCTTGACGGCGCCGTCCTTCACCACGGTGGACTGCAGGTTCTGGGTGGTGACCCACACCGGCGTCAGCAGCACCGACGGGACGTTGGCGTTGTTGGACGGGTCCGGGGTGGCTCCGTTCACCAGCGCTGCCGGAGGCGTCTGGCCGGCCCGCAGGTACAGGGCGACGGCTGCGGCGCCCTGAGCCTCCAGGTAGACCGGCTTGTACACGGTGCCGCACTGGTAACCCTTGAGGATGTTCTGCAGCCCGGAGAGGGAGGCATCCTGACCCGTGGTCGGGAACGCCTTGGCCGGGATGTTCAGCTTCTGCAGGTCGGCGATCACGGCGTTGGCGTTGTCGTCGTTCGGGGTGATCACGGCGTTGATGTTCTTGTGGGCGGTGTACTGCTGGTCGAAGGTGGTGGCCGCCACGGACGGGGTCCAGGTGCCGGCCGGCTCGCCGACCTTGACGTAGGTGTTGTTGTCGAACATCGGCTTGAGCACGCCGTTGTAGCCCTGGGCGAACAGGGTGGCGTTGTTGTCGGTGGGGTCACCGTCCATCACCAGCACGTTCGGCTTCTGCACGTTCCACGCTGCGATGCAGTCCACCTCGCCCTGTCCGATCAGCTGACCGACCTTGACGTTGTCGAAGCTGACGTAGGTGCGGCCGGCAGCGCCGGCCTTGACCAGCCGGTCGTAGTCGATGACCTTGACCCCCTTGGATGCGGCGTTGGCCTCGATGGCCGCCCCGCTGCCGGAGTCGAGGGCGTCGACGAGCAGCACGCTCACGCCCTCGGTTATGTCGGCCTCGGCCTGCGTTTGCATGGTGCTGGCACTGCCCTGGGCGTTGTCGATCTTGAAGTCGTTGGTCGTCAGGCCGGCGGCCTGGAACGCCTTGGTGAGGTACGGCCGGTCGAACTGCTCGTACCGGGCCGACGAGGTGGTGTCGGGAAGGAGGACGCCGATCTTGCCCTTGCCCTGAGCGGCCAGGGACTTGAGTTGGGCCATGGCGGTGAAGTCGGCGTTGAACGCGTTGGCGGTCACTGCGACGGTGGTCGCGGTGTTGCCGGCGGTGGTGCCGGTGGTCTTGGTGGACGACGAGCTGCTGCACGCGACGAGCACGACGGCAGCGCCGATGGACGTGAACACGGACACCGCATGCCTGGGTGTCAGCTTCATGAGCTTTCTCCTGATCGACCGGATGATGCTTGAGCTGTCAACTGAGGAAAGGGTAAGGAAAGGCGCGTGAACAAGGTGTAGATGTTGGCGACTACCCAGTGAATGAAACGTGAACACCTGCGCCGAACGGGTGTTACTCGGCCGGGACCATCCGGTAGCCGGCGCGGGGCTCGGTGATGATCAGCGGCGGCCCGCCTTCGTCTTCCAGCTTGGCCCGCAGGCGCCGGACGTAGACCCGCGTGTACTCCGTCTCGGTCTCGTACCCGGGGCCCCACACCTTGCGGAGGAGGGCGGCGTGGCTGAGGAGGCGGCCTGACGCCAGGGCCAGCTCCCGCAGGAGGGCGAACTCGGTGGGCGTGAGGTGGACCCGCTCGCCGCGCTTGGTCACGAGCTGCGCGTCCACGTCGATGCTCACCCCACCGAACACCAACGGCCGACCCGGCCCGGCGGCCGGCGCCACCCGGCTGCGGCGTAGCAGCGCGGTGATCCGTGCCAGCAGCTCGTCGATGCCGAACGGCTTGGTCAGGTAGTCGTCGGCGCCGAGGTTCAGGGCCCGCACCTTGTCCTGCTCACCCCGCCGGGCCGAGACGACGATGATCCCGACGAGCGATTCGGCCCGGATGTCGCGGCACAGGTCGAAGCCGTCGGCGCCGGGCAGCATGAGGTCGAGCAGGACCAGGTCGGCGCCGCTGTCACGGACCAGCGTGGTGACCTGGTCGCCCGTACGCGACACCACCACGGTGAACCCCCGGGCCATGAGGTTGGCCCGGACCAGGTCGACGATGTTGGGGTCATCCTCGACGAGGAGGATGACCGTCGAGTCGTCGGCCACCCGGCCTACCGGGCGCCTGTGGCGGCCG